>NZ_LXUJ01000001.1:0-343555 GCF_013072675.1 Acinetobacter sp. Ac_3412
GACGGATGCCCAATTGTTCGAAGCGCTGTTTTTGCGCCAGATAAAGTTCAGCATGATGCCCAGCAATAATTAATTTGACGTTTAAGCATTGTGCCTGCTGTAAAACCCACTCGACTCGCTCTGACAAAGGCGGTTCTTGTAAAGCGATATCTGCAACAGATGTAATTTCAGGACGATCGTCTGCATGTGATGCCACCACATGAATTCGGGTATCAAACGGCGCCGTTTTTGCGGCCAAAATTAAATCACGTTGACAAGAATGCGCTTGGGTAAACCAAATCCCGATCGAATTTTCTGCAATGCCAATCTGAGCAAGATCATTCACTATTTGTGTCATACACATTCCACCATTTGCACCACCACTAAGCGACCTCCATCCTGACGTGAAAGTAAAATTTGTTTTCCATCCAGCAATTCAATTTTTTCGCCAATTGGAATGGTTGTTTTGCTTGCCACATCCATGAGATCAGGCAGATTTTCATTGACCAACCACCACTGATTTTGATGAAAAATAAAATAGCCAACACGTTTGGTTTGTTCTGCTGTTAGACGCTCATTCGGTGCAATCAAATTATTGGCATGCCACGGGTAAAGTGACTGCCCTGTCCAGACCATTAAACGGTGATTATCAGGTCTAAAACTGCCTTCTCGGCGTGCCGAATAGAGGTTCAGTACAGGTAACTTGCCTTTAAAGGCTGTACCACAAAATGGACATACTGGTTTTGTTGTATTATCAAATACATACCATTTTTGACTGCAATCGCTATTTAAGCAAGGCTGGATCAAATCTACCGTTTTAACCAAAGCGGTTTCCCAATCATTGGCAGAAGGTCGCTGCTGCGGCTGCTGTAGACCCGTCACAAAGCTTTGTAAAAACAGTTCTTTTAAATAAGGGCCTGTCACGGTGAATGGAATTTTTTCAGGATCGGCCCACGGTAAAGCACTTGGACGGACTTGACTAACTTTTACCCGATTGCTTGGGTCGGTTGGATGTTCAATAAATAAGGCATTGTCACCCATTGCCAGATTTTCATCGCGCTGCGGATCATTCACATCATGGACTTTTCCACCACGCAATGGATGCCGATACAGTAAATACATGTAGATCAAGACCGCCAAGGCATGCCGATCGGTCATGATATTTGGGAGATTTCGCTGTGGGTCATCTTTTTTTAAATGATTGGTTTTCACCACTTCAGGTGCAATAAAATCAGGCGTTCCGACCACATCAGGTGGATATTTGCCAGGCACAACCAAACCATCAACATCAATTACACAGGCACGGCCAGTTACAGGATCAATCAAAATATTCTTATAGGATAAATCTGAATGTGCCAAACCTGCTGCATGCATACGGCGCACAGCACGGGCAATTAAAATACAAATTCTTAGATAATTCGACCAATTGCCTTTTTCTTTTTCATCTAAAAAGCGATTTTGGTTATTGGCACTGGCAAACCATTTCCCTTCTTTCTCCTTACCTTTAATGCCTAAAAAATCATTATTTTTAGACCCATGTTCGAAGAAAAACTGTTTTTGGTAAGTGGGAGCTGTAATCCCCAACAAACCATTATATTCAATCAAACCATCGGGCCAGCAAAACACATTTTTCCAGTAATCCCCGCCGGCACTGTTGAAAATACCTTGCCATTTATTGCCAACAATTTCCTTTAAGCGGTCCTTCTGTCTTTCCAGC
The DNA here is from genome assembly GCF_013072675.1 of Acinetobacter sp. Ac_3412. Classification (NCBI taxonomy): domain Bacteria; kingdom Pseudomonadati; phylum Pseudomonadota; class Gammaproteobacteria; order Moraxellales; family Moraxellaceae; genus Acinetobacter; species Acinetobacter sp. Ac_3412. Next base: position 1,697 of record NZ_LXUJ01000001.1, read on the forward strand.
TCAGCATGTGACTGATAGAAATGGTTTTTTTCTTTGCTAAAAAAACACACCACATAAGATTTATCAGGAGAAAAATAGACATCTTTCATTGCTCCTGAGCCAATCACTTCATCAACGAATGCAACTGGCCGACCATCTAAAGTTTGACACTGGATAATCTTAGTCATGGGCAAGCCCCTCCACACTCACAGGCTTATTCCATAAAATCGCCAAAGTACGATCATCATGATGCCCTGCACTAAAGAACTTTGACCATTCCAATAAAGCCTGATCCGGGTGTGGCTGCTGTAACTGTGGTTCAATTTCTTGCCATAAGGCCTGCCATTTTTCGTGGTTCGCAAGTCCAGCATCTGTTTCAAAGCGCGGATCGGAAATACCATCTGTCATTAAAATCACAGCTTCACAATCATCGTAATAGCCAATATTGACGCGACTAGCAAACTGCTGTGCAAAACTGCGATCTAAGAAACGGGTTTGCCCAGCAAACTCGCCACCATCTGGTTTGCCCATTAAACGTACTTTATCTTTGGCATATACAGCAATCGCGCCATCGCCCATCCAAAAGGTACTAATAAAGGTTTTTTGCTCACACTGTTTAACCACAGCCACCAATAAAGTCGTGGCATAGGCCTTGGCTGCAACCTGCTTTAACTCGGCTTCCTGCTCAATGGCTTCAATGGCCACTTGGGCTGTTTTATAGAAAGTATCATGAAAATCTTTATAGATTTGCTGTGCAACAAACTTGGTCATTTCATCATCACTGCCAACTTGCCATTGCTGCAATAAGCGATCCAGATGCGGATGATGCTGTTCGAGGTAATCCGTCAGCGTTTTGGCTGCGCTTTGCACCGCAAGTAAAGAACCTTGTCGAGAGTAACTGGCACTACCAGCACCGTCTGCAACAATCAATACTGACCAATCGGTCTCTGCAACACGTGCAATCAGAAAGTCATCATCACGGAAAGTACCTGCGTGTTCATGTGAGCGCCCGCGCTGACTACAGGCAGCAAGGTTAAAATGCTCAGTCTGAATCAATTGGTGGTCACTATGTGCTTTTTGATAAGGTTCATTGCTATCAGGCTCATTGACCTGCCATAAACTACGCGGATCAGCAGTAATAATGAAGGTCACCTCACCCGAAGACCATGCTTGTGTGGCTTCGTTATTTTTATACTGAAATGCCAGTTTAAATTCACCTGCTTGTAACGGTATGCCCTGTAATTGTTGCGCTTCATCATCAAATACGATGCCTAAGTCGTCTGGAATTTTGATCGATTCAGAGCAAATCAGCACGTCCTCTTTGACTGGATATTGCATTTGGATACGGGCTTGATAGTCTTGCCCAACACGCGCATTGGGTATCTGAAAATGAGGCATTTTGTTCACCATTTTCACCTCATGATTTGGTCTTCCTGAGGCATTATTCTGATTGTGGTCTGTATTATTTGAGTCAATATCTGCAGTCGAATTAACTAAAATTAACGAGGTTGTCGGAAGTGACGTAGCGACAGAGCTATCATTGATGAAAGATGGTTCAGCTTCTGCTTCAACGGGAGATGACAAATAAAGCTCATCTAGAAAGTCAAGCTGATCAACTGACTCTAACGCATCAGTCTCATGAATTGGATTCTGCATCATTTGGGTATGATCGAATAGCGGTTGGCTTGAATCAGCGCTATTGATATTTTCAGCTTTAGAGATGTAAACCGGCAAGCGCCCCTGCTCCAAGATGCGCTGTAATAAAGAATGCTGAAACACTGCTGACTGTTCTAATTGAAAGCCTATTTGCTCATAAATCTGTTCAACCAAATCATGATAGGCATTATAAATTTTTTTACTGTTCAGCAATTGATCAAGAGAATCATCATCCAGTAACAGAGGGTTCTGTTGAGTTTGATCTTGTAACAGCTGCTTTAATGTATTTAAAAAAGCGGTCTGAACGTCAGTAGTCAAAGTTTGCGACATGGCTTTTCCTAGATCCAATTGTTAACCACGCCCTCGTTGCACATCGAAGCCGTCCATTCCACCATAACCAAAACTGACTTGGCGACGACACCATGGACAAGTCACATCCTCACTAAAACCGTCATAACACATCAATTGGCCACAACCACACATGGCAAAAGCCGTTTCAGCCAAACAATGTGGACATTCTGGAGTACCTTGTAATAGCGTGGTATTGACCTGCTGCTGATGTTGGGTTTGATCAGACCACGTAAAATAATCCTCATCAATTTTGCAGCATTCGGTCAATTGAAAATGATATAAATTCAGGTTGATATTTAAATCTTGAGGCGCTTGATACTGAATTTCACGTTCAAATTTCATTAAATAGGGTCGATTCAGCTTGCCACAACGCCCCACAAAAGTGACACAGTTTTCATCCACCAAGGTTTTCTTGGCAGGCAAATCCTTGACCAGACGCATATAACGCTCATCAATTGGCGGTAAATGATCTTGCTGCTGCCCATCCCCAATACTTTTACTTTGTGCAACCACAGAAGCACTAATCCACTGGAAAAACTTTTTAAAGTCTTGTTCATTCAACTCATCAAAAGCAATACAGTGTTCTGTTAATTGCTTGAGCGTTGCATAATCAACGTTCTTACCCATTCCTAAGGCAATCAGCGTACAGCGTCGTGCATATTTCTTTTGCCAGCGATATATCGCATCTTTACATTCATCGGTCGGACGACCATCCGTAAACAAATATACGATTGGCTTCCAATCCCCTTTGGTTTCTTCTGTTGTTTTAATCAAATGACGATCAAATTCATTCATCAAATGTTCTAAGGCTTTGCCTAAATGTGTCCCGCCGCCCAAAGGTAATTTCGCAGGATAATAAGCAAACACTTCCACTAACGGAACTAAGGTTCGGACAATCCCTGCAAAGGCAATAACAGAAACATACACGGTTTCCAAGGCATATGGATCTTGACGTAATTGTTGCATAATCAACTGGATGCCTTGTTGCATCTGTTGAATATTTTGCCCCGCCATCGACTCAGAACAATCCAATACGAAAAAAACAGGTAAACGGCGCATCTTCTAATTATCCTTAATGTATTCTTTATTTTATTCACAACACCAATTGCACTTCGGGTGGTGGTGGTGGTAATGAAACAGAGCCTGAAATCCCCGCACTACTACTTCCCACCACGACACTGGCAGACACCCACTTAAAGAATCCTGCAAAAGATGCCGCATCCATGGTATCCAATACCACGACTTTATCGGTCAGTTGTAGGAGATGTTCCTGTTTGGCTTTTGGCCCAGCGGCACAGGCAACGATACTGGCAAAGTTTAACTGTTTTATGACAGGAATCGCTTGCTGGTAAGCATAGACATCTGAAGGTGAGCCGTCAGTCATCACAAATAACAGCGGACGCCAATCCCCTTTGACCTCATCGGTACTTTTCTGTAATTGCTGAGTGACTTGCTCAGCAAGCAACTCAAGTGCAGCGCCCATAAAAGTTGCGCCTGCACTTGGCACATCGATATCGGCAAGCTGTACTTGATCCAAGGGCGTTAAAGGCAAATAAACCTTCGCCTCTAGATCAAAGGTAATAATACTTAAATGCACACTCTCCAATGCATAAGGGTCTTGCCGTAATGCACTCAACATGGACTGCAAGCCGACATTCACCGAATGAATTGGCTCACCTCGCATCGATCCTGAGGTATCTAATAAAATATAAACGGGTAAACGGCGCATGTTGTTCTAAACCTTTCTTTAGCCGAAAATCAAATTTTTAAGCGTATTGTTTTAACCATTCTACAAATGAATCGGATTGGGAGGCCTGTCCGACTGCATTAAATTTCCATCCAGCTGATTCACGGACAAGTTCAGCAAACAGTAATGAACGCTGTTGATCATATTGTCCCGTGCCCGACAAATCGAAACGGACCATTTCCTTACCTGTAGTATCCACTGCACGAATAAATGCATTTTTGACTTGACCAAAATGTTGTTTATTTTCAGCAGCTTTATAGATTTGCACCACAAAAACCACTTTTTGGTATTGTTGATTCAGATCATTGAGCTTCACGATAATTTGTTCATCATCGCCATCCCCCGCACCTGTACGGTTATCACCGGTTAACCAGATATGTCCAGAGGAATGCTTTTGATTATTAAAAAAGATAACATCACTATTTTCTAAGGTGACATTACCCTGCGCATCTCGCCCCAGATTATTGACCTTGCCATTGCTCCCCACCAGGAAGGCAATCACATCCAGATCATATTCAGCGCGATTGCCACCAAATAATCCACCGAGAAAGCCTTTTTTCTGTTCCTGAATATCCCAACCTAAACCAATGGTTACTTGAGACAAATTATTTTCAGTTTTACTTAAACTTATGCCTTGACCTTTATTTAAACTCACAGCCATGGTTTTACCCTCTTATTTAATCTTTATTTTGCTTTTATAGTACGATGTTGACTTCAGGCGGTGGGGGTGGCAAATCGCCTAGACCAGTGACTTCTTTTTGTCCTGCATCCACTTTCTGGCTACCTGTTGAAATACTGGCAGAAACCCATTTAAAGAACGCTTTGATCGTATTTGAATCTGCCGTTGCCAATTCAACAACAACTTCTGTGATTTGTTTTAAAATTGAAGTATCGGCACCATGTCCCGCTGCGCAGGCCACGATTACCCCTGTTTTGACTTGTTGTAAACGTTGCAACCCTTTACGCCAATCATCTGTTGGCACACCATCAGTCATAATGAAAATCAAAGGTTTCCAGTCACCTTTGACCTCTGCAGTGGTTTTTGCCACTTCCTGTTCAATTTTATCGGCTAATAGCGCTAAAGCATCGCCCAAGGCTGTGGTTCCTGTGACCTGCAAATCTGGCGCTTGGAAAACAGCCAATTCAGTTAAAGGCACTAACTGTTTGGCTTGGCTGTCGAAACTGATTAAAGATAAATAGGCCGTTTCCAGCGCATAAGGATCTTGACGTAAAGTCGAAAGTAAAATTTGTACCCCATTTTTTACGGCTTCTATAGGCTCACCATGCATAGAACCTGAGGTATCAAGTAATAAATAAACTGGTAAACGACGCATTATTTTTTACCCTTATTTCGTTATGATTTAAATTTTAAGCCTAGATTACACTTTTAGCTTACCTAAATCATTACAAAGTAAAAAATAAATACTCTTCTGTCTACCTATTCCAGCTAAGGATTGAGCTTAATATTGACCAATTCGGCTTCAAAAGTATCGACCAAACTCTTAATTGTCGGCTCTTGGTGTAATAACTCGACTGCACGATGATATGCTCTTTCTTTACGCTCATTCTGCATCATTAAAGGCGTATTGGAATCCACTGCAGCATATTGCACACTGAACAACGTTTGTGGCCATTGTGCTTTTAATGCATCCTCCAAGCCATGCTGCAATTGCGATAACATACCTTCATATTCTTGAGGAATCTGAAAAACACAAGCAGCATTGATCTGTCCTTGCATCACACCATGCTGAGCTAACTCTTGAACCGCAGGTGAAAGCTGGCTAGTTCTAAACCAATACTCCCACTTCTCTAAATTCCACTCGCCTTCTAAAACCTGCTCACGCAGTTTTAAAATATCTTGAGGCATCAGATCAGTTTGTCCGTGATCTTGCTGTTGTATTACAGGTGCAGCTGGTTTATCTGCGACAACACTCTGTTCCGAAACAACCGCTTCAAGCACTGACTCTGCGATGAGATCAAGCGCCTGTTCAGCTTGAGGCTGCTCCAGCTGTACTTGAGGGTTTTGCTCAACAGGAAAAACCAGTACATCATCCGCCTCAACGATATTCGACTGAATCGTATGTTGTTGTACTGATACATCCAATCCAATTAACTGACCGTCCTCGACATCAAACACCATGAGATGAGGATCTTGATTGCGCTGTTCAGGTTCAGGTTCAGGTTCAACGCTAACCGTTTCTTGCTGAACTGCAAACTGATTTTCTATCCTTAAATCCGGTACTGGCTGATGCACTTCAGGTGCTGTAATTTGCGTAACAGGCATTGCCGTAACCGTGACTTCATTCAACGTTAACGGTCTAAATGCCAGTAAACGCAACACCGTCATTTCAAATCCTTGCTCTTGTGTCACCGCAAGTTGCAACTCAGCTCGACCTTTACAGGCAATTTGATAATACAACTGCAAATCTTGAGCAGAAATGAGTTTCGACAGCTGCAGAATTTTCTGGTTAATTTCTTCACTATATTTCAGTGCAAGATCAGGCAAGTATTGCAACAATGCCAGTTCATGCAAGGTAGAAACCAATTGATCCAAAACCAAAGACACGTCTAAAGCTTGCTGTCTAAATTGTAGAAGTAGCTGACTTACTCGTGCTTGCTGATTTTGATGAATTGCCAAGATCAAATCATAAATAATAGTTCGGTCAATCAAACCGAGCATATCTTTAACATCTTGATGATGGACTGCACCTTGACCATAGGCGATTGCTTGGTCTGTCAGAGACAATGCATCACGTAATGAACCTTGTGCAGATTCTGCAATTTGCCAAATCGCATCTTGATCGGCTTCGATATGCTCTTTATTTAAAATTGCTGCCAAATGTTCCGTGATTTCATCGACGGCCAAAGGACGTAAGGTAAATTGCAAACAGCGCGAGATGACGGTAATCGGCAGTTTTTGTGGATCTGTCGTTGCAAAGAGGAACTTCACATGCTCAGGTGGTTCTTCCAGTGTCTTGAGCAAGGCATTGAATGAATGCGTTGAAAGCATATGCACTTCATCGATCAGATAAACTTTGAAGCGACCCTGTGTTGGTGCATAAGGCACATTGTCGAGTAACTCGCGAGTATCCTCAACCTTGGTCCGAGATGCCGCATCGATTTCAATTAAATCAATAAAACGACCTTCATTTACGGCCTTACATGTTGCACAAACTTCACACGGTGTTGAAGTCACGCCTGTCTCGCAGTTCAAACACTTGGCTAAAATACGGGCAATCGTGGTTTTACCAACACCGCGCGTTCCAGTAAATAAGTAGGCATGATGCAAACGCCCACGTTCTAATGCGCTGGTTAAAGCACGAGAAACATGGTTTTGCCCCACTAACTCATTGAAATTACGTGGACGGTATTTTCTTGCCAGTACTTGATACATGAATGCTCCTTTTTGCGTCTTAAGCATACTGTTTTTTTGAAAGTCTGTGAATGAATCCGCTTCTAATTGATCAAGATTAAATACATTACTGCACTTTTGATGACTATTTCCGAGCTTTTCATCACATTCAGACAAGACTTGCACCAATATTCAACTCAAGGGAGAATACGCACTAATTTATGTGTTGTTGGTTTTATTTCCCATGTCTCAATCTTTAACGGTACTCGGCGGCATTAGCGCAGAACAATTTCTTAATGAATATTGGCAGAAAAAGCCGTTGTTGGTCCGCAATGCAATGCCTGAAATTATCGGCTTATTAGAACCAGCAGATGTTCAAGAATTGGCATTGGAAGAGGATGTCACTGCCCGTTTGATCCGTCAAAAGAATAAAAATCCAAATGAGTGGCATGTGAAGTCCTCCCCTTTAACCAAAGGTGATTTCCAAAAGCTACCCAATCTTTGGACACTCTTGGTTCAAGCAGTTGACCATTATTCATTTGATATTTCAGAACTTTGGAAGAAGTTCCCATTTATTCCTCAATGGCGCCGCGACGATATCATGGTGTCTTATGCACCTAAAGGTGGCTCTGTTGGTAAGCACTTCGATTTTTATGATGTGTTCCTGGTACAAGGCCATGGCCATCGCCGTTGGCAATTAGGTCAAATGTGTGATGAATCAACTGAGTTTTTGCCACATCAACCGCTGAAACTTCTAGCAGACTTAGACATTCATTTTGATGAAATTCTTGCCCCAGGCGACCTTCTTTATGTCCCACCAGGTCTCGCGCATTATGGTGTGGCTGAAGATGATTGCTTAACCTACTCTTTTGGCTTCCGTATGCCAAACCTCTCAGAAATGATTGATCAAGTGAGTGATAAATTTGCAGAGAATACCTTACTCAAAAATCCATTGATCGATATTGCACGCCAGCAAACAGCACATTTAGGGGAAATTAACAGTACTGAGTTTTCATATTTAAAGACTCAATTACTTGATTATCTCACTCAGGCACCTGAATTTGATGCAGCGATCATGGCCTATATGAGTGAAGCAAGCTATCCAAACAACATTCCAGAACCTGAAGAGGTTGATGCTCATGATGTTGCCGAGATTATTGGTGCGGATTATCAAATTATTCTAGAACCCGCCTCTCGTTTGCTTTACAGAAAACAAGGTGAATCTTTAGAGTTTTGGGCAAATGGCGATACCGTTTGCGTATCAGAAACGTTCATTCCTTATCTAAAGCAGATTGCAGATGGTGAAAGCTTATTGCTAGATGAACAATTGAATCAAGTTGAGATTCTAGAAGATATCACAACGCTGCTGAATACCGCCGTTGTGATGTTATTACCGCCAAACGAAGATTAGAACACGCATTTCCTTGTGGATAGAGATTAATCTCTATCCACATTTATCTAAATTCCAGATCAAAAATAAAACCCTACTTTTTATAATGATTACATTTTAATGCTTGAATAAGAATTTTTTTTTAATAGACTAAAGCCAAGTCATTATAAAAATATTTGATATAAATCACTTTGATACAACAGCAAGGAGTACGACTTGTGTTTAAAAAAATATTATGTTTTTCCTTTCTCGCATCCTCATTCATTCTACAAACCAGCCATGCCTGCACCCGAGCAGTTTATTTAGGCAACAATGACCATATCATCACCGCCCGCTCCATGGACTGGAAGGTTGATGTAGGCACTAATCTTTGGATTTTACCCAGTGGTGTACTTAGAGACAGCAATGCAGGGCCAAAATCTCTAAAATGGAAAGCTAAATACGGCAGTGTGATTGCCACAGGTTATGATATTTCAACGACTGACGGCATGAATGAAGCTGGATTGGTTGCCAATGTATTATGGTTGGTTGAATCTCAATATCCAGACACCAAACAATCTAAAAAACCGCAACTCAGCATTTCGGCTTGGGCGCAATATGTACTTGATAACTATGCAAGCGTTGCAGAAGCTGTCAGTGCTTTAGAAAAAGAACCCTTCGATCTGATTACTGACAGCGTGCCAGGCGAACAACGCCTCGCGACATTGCATTTATCTATTTCAGACAAAACCGGTGATAGTGCCATTATCGAATATATTGGGGGCAAGCAAGTTATTCACCACAATAAAAAATATCAAGTTATGACCAACTCACCAATATTTGATCAACAACTGGCACTCAACACTTACTGGCAACAAATTGGTGGTACAGTCATGTTACCAGGGACCAATCGTGCTGCTGACCGCTTTGCACGTGCCTCTTTTTATATCAATGCGATTCCAAAAAATGACAATCCTAAAGATGCCTTAGCTTCTGTTTTTAGTGTGATTCGTAATGCATCTGTTCCTTATGGCCTCAATACAGCAGAAGAACCGAATATTTCATCGACACGCTGGCGAACTGTTGCAGACCACAAACAACAACTTTATTTCTTTGAATCTGCAGTCTCCCCCAATGTATTTTGGGTGGATTTAAAGAAAATTAACTTTAAAGATGGTTTAACGCGTAAACTTGATCTTGGCAAAGATCAACAGAATACTTTTGCTGGTGATGCAACCAATCAATTTAAAATATCAAAACCATTTGAATTTCTTGGTCCACAACTACATCATTAACACTGAAATATTGAGTACATCCTAGAGAGTTAAAAAGATGAAAAAAACTTTAAGTTTACTGAGCCTTTGTATTGTGATGAGTGGCTGCGCGACCTTACCTGACTCTTCTGCAAACTCAACAGACAATCTCGCAACCGCAGGCTCTTTGAACTGCAAAGCCAACGAACTTTGCCCGAATGTTTTTGTTGAATGGGATAAACAACACAAAGAGCAATTAAGAGTCGAGACCGTACTCAACAGTAGCTATGATTATTATGATATCAAAAGCCTTACTTTCTTAATTGATGATAAGACTTTTACTTATCAGCCCGTTGGCCCAACGCAGCAAAAAGACATCAATCGACTTATTCCAAGACGCTCATCGAATAGCTTCATTCTGCCGAGTACATTCCTGTACGAGCTGAAAAAAGCAAAAAATGTCGAACTTTCGATCGAAACAGATAAAGGCAACATCAAACGTTCAGTCTATACCCCAAGCCAACAATCGATGCTTTACCATAATTTTATAAAGCTCATTGCAACACTACCATTGCAACAAAACAAATCTTAAAATAGAAAATTATACGATGAAAGTCAGTTATTTATTTTAACTATAACTAACTGGCTTTTATATTATGTATTTATTCAAAATAGATTCCAGAGTAAGCATTAAAACTAGAAGCGTTGCTTAAATATACACAAACCTACAAACAAGAATAAATCTCAACACAACCATCATAATTAAATCTAAACACCCCATCAAACCAGTTATCCTTTGAAAACAATTAGATGAATAATCACGAATCAAATAAATTTAAGTTATTCTAATCTTTTATCGTATTTTAAGATTTTATTAATAGTTATTTTCTATAGATATAAACATTATTTTCAAACCCTGTACTTGAAAATACGGACAAAAGAATCATTTAAATGAATAATGTTATTTTTTCCTATGATATTTCCAAAATACCATGTAAAATCCCTGCCAAAATTGCATGATGAAATGCAACATGATGCTCTTGGCGATGGGCGAACTAGAGGCGTTGTATGTCAAAAAAAGAAGATATTATTACCACTGCATTAAGACTTTTTAATTCGCATAGCTATAACTCGATCGGTGTAGATCGAATCATTAGTGAATCGGGCGTTGCAAAAATGACTTTCTACAAATACTTCCCTTCAAAGGAAAAGTTAATTGAAGAATGCTTAGTGCAACGTAACATTAATCTCCAAACTTCTTTAAATGCAACTTTGGCAGAATGTGATCCAGAGGATCATCTTGACCAACTTAAAGCAATTTTTGGATGGTATGCAGCCTGGTTTAACAGCGAAGATTTTAATGGCTGTATGTTTCAGAAAGCTTTAGAAGAAGTGATTAAAATCTATCCTTCTACGTTGCAACCTGCTACCCAATATAAAATTTGGTTAACAGCTTTAATTGAAAACTTATTGAAAAGCTTGGATATTCGTAACCCGACTCATCTTGCAACATTGATTGTCAGCATTTTAGATGGTATGACGATTCAAGCCCATGTCAATAAGCACTCAGTTGAAATGGATGAATACTGGAAACGCGTAGAGCACTTGATCAGTTTTGAAAAAGCTTTGGCATAAATACAAAATATCCCTTTATAAATAAAGGGATATTTTTTTATTAAAAGTGTTTGAAAAATCAGGTATCATTGCATAAAAAAAATAAAGCGTGATTTATAGTTATTATTGTGGCTCACGCTTGCGTCTGAGTGTAAAAAGAATAATAAATATTATTACCCTCTGGCGGTTGCACTTTCGCACTTCCGATCCTTCTTATGCAGACAGATCGTTCTGTCTTGTTTCTCATTATATATGTTTTTTTGTAAAGCACAATCTTTTTTTTAGTTTTTTATATTCGTTAATCATATTAACTACTTAATTTTATTATTTAGTATTTTTAAAGAATAAATCAAAGGATATCGAATCTTAATGGCTTTAAACCGGATATAAATCTCTCAAAACCACAATAATGTTAATTTAATCACATATTTTACTCAAATAACCGATTAATCAACAGTATAACACCCTCTTATTACTTTTACTGATATACATTTTCATTAAAAACCATTGCAATTATTCAGTTTTACTACAATTTTTTCATTGCGTGACTTTATACTAGCCTCGGCTGTAACCTAGAGAGTATATGCATGCAAAAGGATTTCGAGATCGACGCCATGAGAGAGTCTGCTGGTACAATTGTGACTGTACTGAAATCTCTGGCAAATACTGATCGTTTAATTATTTTGTGTCATTTGGCTAAACAAGAACTTAATGTTTCACAAATCGAAGAATTAACCCAAATCTTCCAACCTACACTTTCACAGCAATTGATGATGTTAAGAAAAAGTAATGTTGTTTCTACCCGTCGCGATGGCAAACAAATTTTTTACTCAATTTTAGATCCGAAGTTGCAAGTGGTTTTGAATACGCTTTATGAGCATTACTGCCCTCAGGCATAATTCTCAAAAAATAATTCAACCGTACCCTCTTTAGCATTTTTTCTGCATAATATATATGAATTTATGATTTAGACTATTGCGCATGAAATTGCTAAACCTAGACCTATCTAAACTTTTTCCTGCGCGAAAATGGTTAAGTCGTTATCAGCTTTCCAGCCTAAAGTCTGATCTGATTGCAGCCTGCATTGTATTGGCTATGTTGGTACCACAAGGTATGGCTTATGCAATGTTAGCAGGGCTTCCGCCAATTATGGGGATATACGCCAGTATATTACCCATGATTATCTATGCCTTTACAGGAAGTAGTACCACCCTTTCCATTGGTCCTGTCGCCATTATTTCGATGATGGTATTCACAGCGCTCGACCCGCTATTTGCTGCTGGATCAACAGCCTATATCGAAGCTGCTTACTTATTAGCGCTACTTGTCGGGATCATTTCTCTGCTTTTAGGTTTATTGCGTTTCGGTTTTCTTATTCAGCTCATTAGTCATCCCGTTATTCAAAGCTTTATCATTGCATCCGCGTTACTGATCGCCTTAGGACAATTTAAGTTTTTACTGGATATTCCGTTACAAGCAGGCAATATTCCTGAGTTTTTACTGAGCTTATCTCAAAACTTACACCAAGTTACTTTGACAGGCATAAGCTTTGGGCTAATCTCTGTTTTACTCCTGTTTATGCTTCCGAAACTGATTCGGTCCAATTTTCTGAACAAAATATTACCTTTATTACTGGTTTTGCTCTCTATTGTGATCATCACCTTTATTGGAAACGATGATCAGGCAATCAAAACAGTTGGCGTCATCCCAACAGGCCTTCCCAATTTTCATTTCCCAACATGGAACACTGAGTTGATTCTTCAACTGCTACCAAGCGCATTTATGATTGCAATGATTAGCTTTGTAGAATCACTGGCCATTGCGCAAGCCACAGCACTACAAAAGCGCGATGACTTAGACAGTAACCAAGAACTGATTGCTTTAGGCTTAGCCAATATTGCTGCGGGATTTAATTCCGGTTTTGCAGTCTCTGGCAGCCTATCTCGTACTGTTGTCAATGCAGATGCGGGAGCAAAAACTCCAATGTCTGGTGTTATTTCATCTTTATTGATGATTGCAGTCAGCCTTTACTTTACAGGCTTCTTTCAAAACCTACCACTCGCTGTATTAGCTGCCACAATTTTTGTTTCTATCTGGAAGTTGATAACACTGACTCCATTTATTGAAACATGGAAATATTCAAAAGCTGACGGACTGGCAATGTGGGTGACCTTCTTTGGTGTGACCTGTATAGATATTTCAACCGGATTGATCATTGGTATTGTACTGACCTTTATTCTACTGCTTTGGCGTATTAGCCGCCCTCATATTGCTGTTATTGGTTTAATTGAAGGAACTCAACACTTTAGAAATATTTCAAATTACAATGTCATTACAACCCCAACTGTGGCTTCTTTCCGTGTTGATGAAAACCTCAACTTTTTAAATGCCCATGTTCTGAAAGGTCATGTGATTACAGAAGTCAGTCAGAATTCGCTGCTGCAACATGTTGTGATCAACTGCTCAAGCATTAGCAATATTGATCTCAGTGCATTAGAAATGTTAGAAGACCTAAATCGAGAATTAGCTCAGTTGACTATCCAATTACATTTATCCGAAGTGAAGAGCCCTGTTATGGAGCGGTTATGTAAATCCCAGCTCAAAAATGAGCTTACAGGTCAAATATTTTTATCACATTATCAAGCAATACAAACACTTTCACCTGAAATGCTTGTAGAATGAGCGGCTTTTATTGGATTTTTTTTATACAAAAGGATGTATCATGTTTTCATAATTATTTTTAAAAAACATTGTGTTAATTTTTTCGGTATTTTTAAAGTAATTGAATTGCAAAAAAAAATTTATTATTCACGGTTCTTAGGTATAGAATACCGCGCTTGTTTAACCTTAAACCGTGCATAGGTTTATAAGGCCTTTATATGTTTAATGTACTGTCTCGCTTGAGCTTAGTTAGCAAAATTATTATCGCTATTTTTTTAGGGATTGGCGTCGCTTTGCTCTTTCCTAACTTTACACCCTACTTAAGTTTATTGGGTGAATTATTCATTAAAGCATTAAAGTCTGTTGCACCGATTTTAGTTTTTGTTTTAGTTCTATCTTCAATTGCAAATTTCCAAATTGGTCAGAACTCAAATATCAAACCTGTGCTGGTTTTGTATGTAGTCGGAATGCTACTTGCTGCACTCAGTGCGGTAACTGCAAGTGTTTTGTTTCCAAGCCAACTGTTTTTACATTTACCGGCAGAAACTGGCCTTCAAGCACCAGGTAGTCTTGCAGAGATTCTAAAGAATTTACTTTTAAGTTTTATTGCAAACCCTGTTCAAGCAATTAGTGAAGCCAACTTTATTGGTATCTTGGCTTGGGCAATTGGTTTAGGTCTGGCTTTACGCCATAGCTCTGACACGACCAAACAAGTTTTGACTGATGTGGCTGGAGCGGTCAATAAAATCATCCATACAGTGATTGGTTTTGCTCCAATCGGTATTTTTGGTTTAGTTGCAGTGACATTTGCAAGTGAAGGTCTAGCAACACTAACCAGTTATGCCCACCTATTAGCGGTCCTAATCGGCACAATGTTATTTGTTGCACTGGTGATTAATCCAATTTTGGTTGCGATTACCATGAAAACTAACCCATATCCATTAGTGTTCACTTGCTTAAAAGAAAGTGGCATCACCGCCTTCTTTACCCGTAGTTCAGCGGCCAATATTCCAGTAAACCTAGATTTGGCTCAGCGTTTAGGGGTCAATGAAGCAACTGCAAGCGTATCAATTCCATTGGGCGCGACTATCAATATGGCAGGTGCAGCAGTCACGATTACGGTGCTTACCCTTGCTACTGTGCATACACTCGGTATTCCTGTTGACTTGAGCACTATGATTATTTTATCGGTGGTTGCAACGGTTTCTGCATGTGGCGCTTCAGGCGTTGCAGGTGGATCTTTATTGTTAATCCCTGTTGCTTGTAGTTTGTTTGGTATATCATCTGAAATTGCAATGCAAATCGTTGCGATTGGTATGATTATCAGTGTATTGCAAGATTCAACGGAAACAGCATTGAATTCATCGACAGATGTATTATTTACCGCTGCTGTTGATTTTAGAGACCATCCAAGATCATAGGTTGCTATGCCACTTCAACGTTTACCTAACTGGATTCAACTCGGTGCTTTCTTCCTCGCACTGAATGCAGGAATGGTAAACGTTTTGGGCTTATTTACAGTCCTACATCAGTCCGTTTCACACATGACAGGCAATGTCAGTATGTTAGCAATGAGTTTGCTTGACTGGCAGCCTGAGCATTTTATCTACCTCAGTCTGGTGATTCTTTGCTTTGTGATTGGCTCTTTTTATAGTGGTTTAATCCTTGGCAATGGTAGTGTTGCATTTGGTCGACGTTATGGCCTACCGCTTAGTTTAGTTGCGATCTTTCTGGTTCTCACTTGGCTCTTACTGCCTTATTTCCCGCGCTACGGCTTGTTATGGGCCTGTGTTGCCATGGGTGTACAGAATGCAATGGTGAGCCACTATAAAGGGGCAATTATCCGCACAACGCACTTATCTGGCGTCCTAACCGATATCGGTTTAGCATTAGGCTATAAAGCACGTGGCTTAAAAGTAGAAAAACGCCGTATTTTTCTGCATCTTCTCATCTTTATCGGTTTTTTATGTGGTGGACTCATTGCGAGTCTGCTTTATCCTTATTTAAACTTACAGACCTTCCTCATTCCAGCAGCATTAAGCTTAGCAATGAGTGTTGCCTACTGGATTTTCTATTTTCGTTCTTCATCAAACTCAAATTTGGATTGAATTATGGTTAAAAATGCATTGCAAGCTCAATTGTTAAAAGCGGGCTTGGTTGATAATAAGAAAGCAAAAAAATTAACTAAGCAAGCACAACATGGACAACGTACTGGACAAAATGATGATGCAGCATTGAAAGCTGAAATTGACCGTGCCAAACAAGAAAAACTAGCCAAAGACCAAGCATTGAATCAAGAAAAGCAAGCTGTACTGGAAGAGAAAGCCCTAAAAGCTTCGATCATCCAGATGATTAAACATCATAAAGTCAAAGAAATTGAAGGTGACGTAACTTATCAATTTATTGATGAGGGCAAGATCAAAAAAGTCTATCTTTCACAGCAAGTATATAATGCCCTTGTTTCAGGTTCACTTGTGATTGCCAAAGATCAAGACAGTTACGCTTATTTACCTAAAGCGCTTGCGGAAAAAATTGATCAAAAAATGCAAGGCTTTATCTTGATAAATAACAATACCGAGAAAAATGATCAAACTACCGATGAGAAAGATCCATATGCAGCATATGTGATTCCTGATGATCTGATGTGGTAAATCATCCAACAGTTATGTAAAAACGCCTTTACAAATCGTATATAAACTGTGATCAAGTTAATATAAAACACCATTACACCTTACAATTCCCGCTCAAAGAATTTATAAGGTGTTTTGGGTTTGGATTATTTAAAGTATTTGCGTAGTGAGTTAAGCCATTACCCATGGCTAGAAACAGCGATTGCATTCATCATTTTGATTTTGTTTGCAGCACTTGCCAACTTTATTGCGAAAAGAATTATCGTCCGTGGTATTCGCCATTTAATTACAAAATTTAAATCTCCAAATCAATCAATTTTCGCACAACATAGTGTGACCCAACGTTTTGCCAATATCGTTCCCGCGATTGTCATCATGAATGGCATCACCACGATTCCACATCTACCAGAGAAATTCATCAGCTTTGTACAAATGGGTGCGCAGGCTTTTATCTTCCTGACCCTAGCACTCACTGTCAGTGAAGCGCTGAATATTTTTAACTTAATTTATCAACGTAATCCCAAGTCTAGAAATAAGCCAATTAAGGGCTATCTGCAACTTGTTAAACTGATCTTATTCGTTGTTTGTGGCCTGATGATTTTGGGCACCTTCTTGAAAAAAGATGTGTTTACCCTACTTGCAGGCTTCGGTGCGATGGCAGCTGTATTGATGCTGGTGTTCCAAAATACCATTCTTTCTTTGGTTGCCAGTGTTCAAATCGCTTCTTATGACATGGTTCGTATTGGTGACTGGATTGAAATGCCATCTTTAAATGCAGACGGCGATGTCATTGATATGTCATTACATACGGTGACCGTACAGAACTTTGATAAGACATTTACAACCATTCCAACAAATAAACTGGTGACTGACACCTTTAGAAACTGGCGTGGGATGAGTGAGTCAGGCTGCCGTCGCATTAAACGTTCACTGTTCCTAGATCAAAGCAGTGTTCACTTCATGTCTGATGCCGAACAACAAAAGCTCAAAGACTTCTTGTTACTTGATCAGTACCTCGATGCTAAGAAATCTGAAATTGAAGAGTTCAACAATCACTTGAGCAATCAGTCTCGGTATAACCAACGTCGTTTAACCAATCTTGGGACATTCCGTGCCTATGTTGAGTTTTACTTACGCCAGCATCAAGGGATTGCCCAAAATCAAACTATTTTAGTGCGTCAAATGCAGCCAACCAGTGAAGGTTTACCTTTAGAAATCTATGCCTTTACCAATACCATTGCATGGGCTTCGTATGAAGCCATTCAGTCTGATATTTTCGATCACTTGATTGCTATTATTCCTGAATTTGGCTTGAGAATTTATCAAGCGCCATCTGGTCATGATTTCCAGATGTTTACTACAGAGCAAGAAACAAAAGCTTAAATCAAAAGTTAAAAAAGCACCTTAGGGTGCTTTTTTAATGATTAATCTTGAAGTACTTCTTACACCCTTGCATCCACACCTCTGATACTGGTGGCTCTTCTGGGTTTTCTGTATTTGCTAATTCACAATCTGCTGGATTGTTTAATCCATTGTCTCTCGGAAAAGAATAACCATAATAACCATCACTATTCTTCTGATAGCCACCCGTTTTTTTATAATTCCAGTAGAAGTAACTGGCAAAAGCCAATGCCATCCCCAACATGACAAAGAGCAATCCTTTTAAACTCATCCATCGCTCTAAATTGATTTTTCAACATTATAAACAAATTTATTAAACATTTAGGGATAAGTTTCTGCTTCTAGTAAAAGAAAATGGCGCATAAAAAAAGCCCCAATGACATTTGAGGCTTTTTTTATGATCCTTAGGAATCAGTCCCACTCTAGCTGAAACTGAATATTGGTATTGGTAAAATTAGGATTTAAGAAAACTCTATAACCTGCTTCCTTTAATTCAGTTACAACAATATCCGCATCTTCGCTACTGACTTCATGTTTTGAAAATTGTTGTAAGGCATCTCGATCACCATCACTGGCTCTTAATTTAATCGTACTGGAAATTTTTGAGAGAATTTTATCTACTGTTAACTTTTTAACATTTGCATTAGAAATTGCAGTCGCTCGCGATGCAGGTAACAAAACTTCTTCGTTCACCGTATTCCGCCTGTAATATCAGAATAAGAAAAAAATTATAATATGTTCTATTTCCAGTTTTTCAAGTCCATAAAGTCAACTAAACGACAGATTTTGGCGCGCAAATACAAGAATAACAATTTTATGAGCTAAATAAGCAAATGGAAGTACTTTGACTCGCCTACTGACTTCTGATCAGCGGCTTCATTTGCACATTTTTCTGTGGTGGAATAACCATCTGAACGCGTTTATTCGAGCTACCACGAGCTTCAACATCACCTATGGTTAAATTATATCTTAGCGTTTCACCTGAAATACTGGAGCCATCCATGATAATGGATGCATTACCTTTTAATACAATTTCAGTTGCTGAAGTGTTGTACTCAACGCGGTTGGCCTTACCATAAACCATTCCCTTTTCTTCACTCACTTTTTGCTGAAATCTGACAGGGCTTCCCATCAGTGTAAGTTGATAAGGCTGGCCATTTTTCAGAGTTCCTATGGCTTTAGCCGCTTGGATATTAATCGTACCTTGTTTAATTTGGATATTAGAAGCCGAAAAGGAACTTTGATTTGGGCTATAAAGCGTATCTGTAGCTTCAATATAAATTGACTGCTGGAAATCAGACTCAAGGGCATAAATATGTGTACTACACATCAAAATTGATGTAATCGAAACGATTTTCTTCATCATGATATTATTTTAGATCAATGCATTTATAGACGGCTGATCTTAGCATAAGATGAGATTAATTCTTATTTAAAATAATTAAATGAGCGTAAATACTGACTCTAAATATTCGAAAATTCCTGATAGGTAAAAATAAGAGAGGAAACCTCCTCTCTATAGATGCTTATTTACAGGTGATATCCAACTTTTCAGCATAGTAATCAGTCGAGGTTTTGAGATCAGCCATCAACTTTTCTTGTGTATAGTCTTTAGGTGCCAGTTTTAATAATGCAGGAATATATTTAGATTCATATAATTTTGGATAGTCCTTACAAAGAACACGTGTCTGCTCTTCTTTAGGAGTATCCGGATTATCCAAGATGTCCATGTATTCGGAGATTTTATTGTCCACGACTTCAAAAATTTCTTGCGCTTTCTCACTTTTAACTTCAGGCTGCTTGTTACAACCAACAAATAAGATTGAGATTAAGCCTAGAGATAGAATTCTGATTTTCATAACAATACTGCATACGATAAATTCATAGAAATCCGCCATTGCGGGTCATTTGTTCTAATTTATCATTAAAGTGCGACACCGCAGATATCTTTTGTACCAGTTGGGTAAGAAAATTTAACGGTGTATGATCAAACAAAAATTCTATGGATATTCCGCCAGCACTCACTTCGTGATTCAAATCATTCTATTAAAAAATTAGGTAAAAGATGAAAATAGAAGTGGCTTTTCATTTAAAAACCACTTCCAGTCTAAGTATTAATTATAAATAAATCTCAGGTGGATACGGCGTATCATCGCTAATTGGCGTATACAGTGTATTTTCGACAAAGAATCCATTCGGTGCCTGTACAGTATCAATCGTCACAGAATCCTGCATCACTTGCGGATAGGCCCAGATAAACTGCTTCATCAGTCCTAAAGGATTATTATTCTTCATGTCTCCAAATACACGCTGCCAGATTGCTGTTCGGTAAGGCTTAGTCTTATCGAATCCATAAAGGTGAGCAATTGAGGAATCAGGAACAAATCCTGCCAAATAAGCCACTTTATCAGCTGGGTAGTTCAAATCTTGTGTAGGAATCTCTGAAACCGCCTGATGAGCCAAGCCTAAACGCGCTTCCAAAATCCAGTCATAGGCTTCCGTCATGATGTAATCGAAATTCGGATAACTATAGTGCTCACTTGGATAATTGATATCTGTCGCCAAGGTTTCAATCGGTGTGCGAATCGTTGGAAAGAAAATCAGTGGACACACTTTTGCTGTTGGATACTTGGTTTTAATCACTGTACGAATATCTCGACATGTCTGTCCTAGTTTATTGCGTAACCAAGCCTTAAACTCATCATATGGTGTGCCTGTTTTATTTACTGCATCATAAATCGTGCCCAAGTCTGGTGCATACAATCCCGTGTCTGCGTTAAATGCCAGTTTAGTTGGATAATCATAGACACATGGTAAATCTGTACCCTGATTATACCACCACCACGGTTCACCAATTTGCATATTTACAGGGCAGCCGCCTACAGCCATCGTATCAGCAAACTCAATAAACGCTTTATGTAGATAAGCAAGTGCATTTTGATCACACGGGCTAAAGAAATAACTTGGCGGTTCATACCCCGTACGGCCTAAATTACTATTCCAATCCCGCTGTGCCCAGAATTCATTTGCGCCCAATGAGTACATTTCAAAACTGACACCAAATACAGGTTGCATCCCTGCATTCTGCAATGCTTGAGCGAAACGCTCATGCCATTTGCGCGTACATGAATTTACAACAGATTGATTGGTCACCAACGTATCTGGAATTTGCCATTTATTAATACTACTGTTCCAAGACATTTCAGGATACTTTGACATACCACAATAATGATTGATCAAACCGTGATAGCCCAAAGCCTGCATATTATCGACCAAGCGCTGTGGATTCAGATCATAATGGTCATCGTAGCTGGTACAGATGCCGTAGTCATGTTGCGGAACAGAAACGCGCTTGAGCGTAAGTTTGGCATTTGGCCCTGTGGTTACCGAATTCGTTAAACGAATATAGCCATCTTCGACTTGGGCTAAAGGCTGGGTAGAATGCCCATTATAACTGCTCGTAAAACCTGAAAACGAAATTCGCTGGATGTTGGTGACAGGAAAAGACTCTGTTGCTGAAAACCCCGCTTTGACTGTATTCCAATTGATATGAATATGTGCCGAGCGAGATGCTGGCTGATTTGCATAATTAAACAAGACAATGTAAGCAACCTTGTCCTCACCATTGGCTTTGTATTGCACAGTAAGTGTTGGTGTTAATGTTGGATTATTTAACATTGGCATAGATGCCGAGAGTTCAATATCAAAATCCCAAATCACACCGCTGTAATCATATTTAGTTTCATAAGCCAAAAACTTATGATCTTTCGCATCATATGAATCCCAAATGATCCCTGCAAGATCGGTTGTGGTACGTGAGCGAAATGATGCTTCAAAGCCATTCCCATAATTGGTAATCGCAAAAGACATTGTTTGTGGACCATCAATGCGCCAGTACTTTGGACTAAAACGATTAATCATTGAGGTTTGGATGCTAATTGCGGGAGTTGTTTTTAAATTTTTTTGTTTATATTCAAAAGTATTTGTCATTTTTTAAATGCTCTCATTAATCACTGAATCTTTATCTTAAGCGATCGTGATTTTTTGACTGTTTGCATGAGTAAGGATTGATCAAAAAGTACGCATTTATTTCGACTTTATGTAAAGCTAAACTGAATCAGATCAATAAAAAAGCTCATCTTGTGACGAGCTCTTTTATTGCAAAAACGGATTCTTAGAAATTGTAACGAATGCCCACTTTATAAGTGATTCCATCTAGATCTAACACATCAGACGCGGTGCTCTCACAAAAATAAGCTGTACATGCATCGTCAAAGTTTTCGATGTACAGCCATTTATATCCAAGTCCCACATAGCCTGCAATATCCTTTTGAATATAGTGACCTAATTCAAAATCAATCGGCAAAGTTACATAACGCAGTTTAGTATCATAGTCATCTGCATCAAGCCATGCATAACCAATACCAATACTTGCATTCGCATAAGTATTGTTTTGATTATAAAATTTATAGCCACCTTTAACATTGATTTCAGTGCTGTGCCAATCTGAACTTTTTTGGTAATTCAATCCAAATGTTGTACTTAAGGTATCCAAGGCTGTAAATGTAACGCCTGTACCAAAGCCATTTAATTTCTCATGACCATCAATCGCATCCGACTGCAATCTAGAACCATAATATTCTGCAAATACAGAAGTCTGAATTCCGCTGCTCGTCTCACTACGATAGTCCTGATCTATGGGTTGGACTGTACGCTGTCCAAGCGCTTGAGGTGTCCCATAATTGACTTGTAAAGGTGTATCTGCCCACCCATTTACGCCGATGAGATATACTGCTACTCCCATCACCCCGACAAATATTTTTTTCATCCTAATGCCTATTTTTATTTGAATTTAAGAGCTTAGAGAATAATTTATTTTTAATTTTTTAAAAATCATTTTTTTTAAAGACTATCAATAAAAACAAGAAACCGATATCTGGTCGCCCTTATATCATTGTAAAACTTTCACACAAAACCATGTTCAGCCCTAAACTCACCGTATTGTTGTCTCATAGACACTCTGAATCATATATCCAAGAGATTTATTATCTTCGATAACTTTACAGTTCAAATTTTTTTATGTTGTATTAAGCTACATGCTAATTCATTAATAAAAACATAGTTTTTTTCATATAACCTATGTAGGTAAAAAATGACAAATATTCTTCCATTGCGATCATTTTTGCTACCCCACCATTTTATTACTGCAAAAAAACGTCACAATAGTCAATTTAGGGTCGGCTTTTACAATTTTAAAGCATACAAGAAATAATAGATTATTAAAAATTAATCATTGATTAAATTAAACAAAAATTAGAAAACAGAATTAAATAAATAATTATTAATACTTGTCACAAAACACACAAAAAAGGCCAATCGAAATGTAACCGTCAGTTGACTAAAGCTTACAAATTGCATTATAAAATTAGAGTATTTTTCATTTATTTGTGAAATTTAAACCTGAAAGTTGACAAAACAATGATGCAAGATTCAGTATTGCCAATTTCAGAGTTATTCTCAGCTCAAACTTATAAATAAAAAGTGACACGCTGCAAGCAGTGAAAAATACATTAATGAATACCTATAGCATTTTATTTATTTAATATTCAATTAATTTTAATTTAATAAATCATTAAGCTATTTCCGTATTCTATTAATTATTGAGATACCTTTTATAGGAGAAAAAAAATGTATCAAAAACGGCAAAAAGATGCAGCAATCGACTATATCAAAACTGAAATTGATATGTTAATTGATCTTGACAATTCTGATGAAATCATTAAGAGCAAAAATCATCTTGAAATGACGCTGCTATTATTGGTCAAATTAGAGATATTTGGTTGGGATCAAGCCCAAACTTTAGCTAGAGAACTCAGTGTAACAAGTAGGACCGCAATTGACTGCTTGGAACATATGAAAAAAATAGCATAAGCGCAAGCAACTAAGCATCAAGAACACATTTCTAAGCAACTAGAATGAATAAACGCTCAAAATCAATGATGAAAATGAGCGTTTTAATTTTCAAGTGCCACTACTCGAACCTAAATCAAAGTACTTCTAAACATTTAGTACATCTGTTTTTTGTTATGGGCAGATCTCTTTATCTAAGCGTCTAGAAACCCAGTCAATAAAAGCTGTTTTATTACGAAATTGGGGTGTATTAAACAAGTTAATATCCAATTCAAAATGATCAAAATTCAGTAGCTTATACATTCCACCACCTAAAGGAATTAAACCAGTATGCGGGTATTTAATTGCTTTTAGCGCATTTCTCAAAAATAATGCTTTGATTTGTATGTCACTGTTTTTATAGGATTGATAGCTTTGAGAATTTATGAATAATTCATATTCTCGATCTAAGTTTTGAACAATTTGAGAAAAAACCACTTTATGCTCCTTTATTATTGGAATTATTTTTATAACACATAAAAATAAAAAGCCCATCATTTGATAAGCTTTTATACAATTAAGCATAAATTCTATTGGATACTTAATTCATCATCTTTAGCAACAATGACGGAAGTGAGCATTGGAACACCAAGAATAATCGGAACCATGATAATCCATAAATCCGTAGTCAACTTACTAGAAAAGAAGAAATGAATCACAAGAGCGACGAGAGTCAATACTGTGAATAGAACACCCATGAATCGGACTGCAAATTTAACAAGCATTTGTTGGTTCCTTATGATTCTAATATGTATAAACAGTATACGCCTACTCTGTGAGTTAGGACATTTTCTTTTTCTATTGCACTATAAAACCAACTTATATATTTCTAAAGTCAAAAAAGCCCAACATAAGTTAGCTTTCCTTTAAAGCTAAAATTATTTAGCTTCGTTTACCCCAACGATAAACTGGCTGGAATTTAAACCTGCAGCATTTGCCAATTTTTTCAAAAAAATGAAATTTTGAAGCATCGAACTGATCGTCTTTCTTAAGACTTTGCCCACTCAACGTGCCTAACAATTTAACTTGTTCTGGTGTTCACAATTCATTTTCAACCGCTTGATTCATCATGATACACGTCATTGTCATTGGTTAATGTCGCAAAAACATAAAAGATTGCTTAATTCAGTTTATTCAAGCCATATCTTCAAATGATATGGTTTTTTTTATGTATGACATTTCAAGCTTCAAAGTGAGAAGTTCTTGCTATTTTATCTTTAGAATCCCTAGATCAGGTATTTTTGTCCTATAAGCACATGGTGAACAATTTTACTCAATGCTAAAAATCACTTATTCAAATTGATTCGTAATTTTATATTGGGTGACAGGTATGATCACAGAAAATCATCAACTAAAAGCAAGAAAAGTTTATTTCGACTTTTCGGAATCTTCTGTTTGTTGGATGCCAAATGACCCGCTATGTTCTCACATTGCCAATGGTATCAATATGTTGTTACCTGCAGGTGAATTTTGGTTTTGCCGAGTTTTTAATAAAGCACTCCCTTATGTAACTGATGAAAACCTAAAACAAGAAGTCATTGGATTTGTCCGCCAAGAAGCTGCTCATGCCCGCGCCCACGAAAAAGCACAAGATTTCTTAAGAGAAAATGGTTATGACATCCAAGATCCATTAAATCGTGCTCACTTTATTTTTAATATTCTTCTCGGTGACAAACCTTTAGGGATACCGTTCCTCAAGGGTGAAAAGTTGGAGGAATACTGGTTGTTGTTCCGAGTTGGTGTTATTGCTGCAATCGAGCACTTTACTGGAACCATTGGACAATGGACACTCGATAGCAAGTCTTGGGATACAGCTGATCCAGCTATGACTGACTTATTTCGCTGGCATCTTGCCGAAGAAGTTGAGCATCGTTGCGTCGCCTATGACCTTTTTGAGCATTTACTCACCAACAAATTTGGTTTCTATGTCTCTCGACAAGTAATCATGATGGGTGTATTCCCTCTGTTTATTTTCTTCCTTGCAGATTTTGCACGTAGCCTTGGAAAACAAGATCTAGAACATCAAGATATCCAAAAATTAATGCGTCACGGATTCTTTAGATTTATCCGCGAATTTGAAAGAACTGCAACACAAACAGATAATCTGCCAACCATTAAATATTTATGGAAAGCAACCTTACGTTGGACATCTCCAAAATTTAACCCAGTCCATGAAGGCGATACTGAACAGGCATTGGCATATATGGCCCGCTCACCAGCAGTACAATATTTCGAACAAATGACTCAAAACTCAGGCAAGACGCCTGTAGCAAGTTAATTTTTTTGCAATATCCTTCATCAGTATCATACTTTTCAATTTCACACCCTTAATTCGTTAAGGGTGTTTTTCTTCAAGACTTGAGCTTAAACACACAGCAGGTAGAAACAATAACTAACAGTTACTTAGCAAGGAAATTTGGTTTGTTTTAACTCATTTTTAAGTACTGCATAATTTTTTTGTGCTTCATTTTGAGTAAAATTAAATTCATCTTTGGCCATCACACTTTCAGCAGCATCCTGCATATAGCCCTGATACTCTAAATAATGTTCCATAATAAGCTTATGTAGATTTACTTTACTCTTCTCAACCAAGCATTCTTTTTGCTTTGCCTCTAACTGCTCATTTTTCGACTTTACTTTTCCTCTTAAGCCGTATTCAAATTGAATTTGATCATCTATAGATTTGAAATAAACATCAGATAAATTAACGTAATCATCTTTAAAGTTTTTAGCATCTGCTGTACGACATATACCGAATAAAAACATAAGTATAACTATAGATATTATTTTCATCACCGTTTCTATATATATTAATTTTCACTTATTATAACATCATATCGGACAAAAAACCGCCTTAAAATCAAACACCAATACGTTTAAAAACACAAAACAAAGCATGAAGAATAACTAAATAAAACCTTATTTAATATCTCCCTATTTTAAATAACTACACTTAGTTATAAGGCAAACTTTCTAATCAAAAAGTCACATCAATATTCTCTATCTATGGATGAGGGTATATCTAATACATCTCTTCCAATCTCAACAACAATTTCAACTAAATCTACTGAGTTAACATTAATTGAATTCACCACCGAACTCTGTGGCTGCTGATCTTCATTTTCTAATTCATTTATTTTATTATCTTGGCTATTCGTTTCTACCACTACCTATTAGTGAAGCCATTTAATTCATAAAAAAGTAGTATATTATCAAGGGTATAATTCTTGAGCTTGATGATTAAAACAGCCTCACTATTTTTATAAATTATATCCTTACTATTTCCATCATCTATTCTTCTATTCATCTAATAGTTCTTCTTCACTTAAAATAGGAATTTGATCTGTTGCCTGTTTCCTTTCTCATCATTTATGTTCTTTTACCGACTCCAAGTCGCTTTTCTGTTATCCTACCAAGGTGAGCTGAATCGTACTGTATAACTAGAGGAAAAGCGGCATGCTGCAATGGTTTGAAAAATTAGTTGATCCCTACCCAACGAAAGACTTAAACAAACCATTACCAACCACTTTTTTTGCTTTCGTTTGGCAATCGACCAAAGGCATACGCCCTTATCTCTTTATTTTAATTGCATGTACTGCAGCTGCGGCCAGTTTTGAAGCATTATTTTTTTCCTATATCGGAAAATTGGTCGATTGGCTAACACAAAGTCACCCGAGTACGTTTTTAGCAAATAACCAACAAAACCTCACCATCCTGATTAGCATCCTTTTTGCCAATATCTTCTTTGTCAGCCTGCAATCTGTAGTGAAACATCAAGTTTTGTTTAGTAATTTCCCAATGCGCATGCGTTGGCGCTTCCATAATTTGTTATTACAACAGAGTCTAGACTTCTTCCATACTGACTTCGCAGGGCGTCTTTCTGCCAAAGTGATGCAAACTGCTTTGGCTGTGCGCGAATTCTGGATGATTTTGGGCGATATGCTGGTATATGTACTGATCTACTTCATTACGATTAGTGTGGTATTAGGCTCTATTTCTCCTGTACTTATTATTCCTTTAATGTTGTGGCTGGTTTTTTTCATTGTGATCGCCAGCTATTTTATCCCCCGTTTAGGTAAAATTTCCAAAAAACAAGCAGATTCACGTGCTGTTATGACAGGTCGCATAACGGATGCTTATACCAATATTCAAACTGTAAAACTTTTTGCGCATGCAGGCCGTGAAAGCCAATATGCTAAAGAATCCATGCAAGAGTTTATGGTGACGGTTTATAAGCAAATGCGTTTAGGGGTCAAATACGAAATCAGCATTCGTTTACTCAGTGCATTCCTATACATTGGTGTTATTGGCACTTCAGTTTGGTTATGGACGCAAGGTCAAGCTGCTATCGGGGTGATTGCAGCAACCACGGCGATGGTACTGAAGCTAGACAGTATGGCTGAGTTTTTAATGTGGCATGTCACCATGCTATTTGAGAATGTCGGTACCATTCAGGATGGCATGACAACTTTAGGTAAACAGATCCAGATTCAAGACAAGAAAGATGCGACTGAATTAAAAGTTCAGCATGGTGAAATTCGATTTGAGGACGTTAGCTTTGCTTATAACCAAAAAAATGTCATCGAGCATTTTAATTTAACCATTAAACCTGGTGAAAAAATTGGGGTTGTCGGGCGTTCAGGGGCAGGTAAATCGACACTGATTCAATTACTGCTTCATTTCTACGATATCAACCAAGGTCGTATTTTGATTGATGGTCAAAATATTCATGATGTAACCCAAGACAGCTTACGCGCCAATATTGCATTAGTCACGCAAGATACCTCTTTATTACACCGCACTGTTGCTGAAAATATTAAATATGGTCGCCCAAATGCGACTGAAGCGGAAGTGCAACTTGCGGTTAAAAAAGCCAGAGCAGAAGAATTCATTCCCCAACTGACAGATCAGAAAGGTCGTGTTGGATTTGATGCCTACGTTGGTGAACGTGGTGTGAAGCTCTCTGGTGGACAGCGTCAACGTATTGCAATATCGCGTGTTTTCCTCAAAGATGCACCGATTCTCATCCTTGATGAAGCAACCAGTGCGCTTGATTCGGAAGTTGAAGCCGCCATTCAAAGTAGTTTAAATGACTTGATGGTTGGCAAAACAGTCATTGCAATTGCGCACCGTTTATCTACTATTGCTCAAATGGATCGCCTTATTGTCCTTGATCAAGGTCGAATTGCTGAACAAGGAACACATGAGGAACTGATTGCTAATGATGGCTTGTATGCACAATTATGGAAACGCCAAACAGGTGGTTTTTTAGTTGAACAGCGAGTGACTCAGGACACAGAATAATGTTGTATTTAGAAGACTTAAATATTGGTGATCGTTTTAGCAGCCGCGAATATGAAATGACACTTGAAGAAGTGAAACAATTTGCAGGTCAATACGATCCCCAACCTTTTCATTTGGATGAGCAAGCAGCAGCAGAACATCCTATATTTCAAGGATTAGCCGCAAGTGGTTGGCATACTTCTGCGGTGACCATGCGCTTATGGACGGAATGTTTTCCCGTTGCAGGTGGTCTGTTAGGCACTGAATCAAGCTTACGTTGGCCTCGACCAACCCGTGTTGGCGATAAAATTCATGTAGAGATTGAAATTACTGCAATTGTGCCATCTAAAACCAAAAATGATCGTGGTATCGTCAGCTACGTAACACAAGCTTTGAACCAATATGGTGATGTGCTATTAATATCAACAACCAAAATTATGGTCTTTAGAAAACCAACTTGATTCTTGAATATTCGGTGACTCTTTTGTCCAACAATTTTTATGATTGATTATTTTTTTTCATGTAAAGATGTTTAAGACTTAAATGTTTAAAAGATATTGGCAAAATTGATGAGCGCCACGGAAAGCACATGAAAACAACCTCAACTCGTCAAGATCAAGGAATACCAGGCGTCTATGGCTTATTACTGTTAGATGTCGTTTCTCGCTGGGGATATAGCGATGAAACATTGTTTGCGCCGTTTCACTTAACCAGCGAACAACTGGCTGATCCGAACTATCGAATTCCAACACCGATTGCAAATGAATTGGTGAAACACTCTTTGCGCCTTACGGGTGAAAGTACACTGGGCTTTCATCTAGGTACGCAGATGCGTATTTCCATTCATGGTTTTATTGGCTATGCCATTATGACGGCGCATGACATTACCGATGCAATTGCACTGGCAAGCCGTTTCATTCAGTTACGCCTTCCCTTTTTACAGCTCTATTTCTCGACTTTTGGCCCTAAAGCAACCTTACAACTACAATGTGATATTGAAGTTGAGCCATTGCGTACTGAAATCATTTTAGGCTTAACCATTGGTATTATGACCATGGCCAAAGCCTTAACCGGAATTGATGACCTCAGCGGTGAAGTTGATCTGGACTTTCCTGAACCTGCTGGCTTTGAAAAATATAAAGATCGATTAACCAGTACAGTTCGCTTTAATCAGCCCCATCTGATTTCAAGCTTCGATAAAAAATATCTTGGCTTAAAAATGGTCAATGCAGATCCAATTGCCAGTCAGATTGCTATTAACCAATGCGAAACTGAACTTTCTGCGCTAGGCGAACGTCGTCGTTTAGCAATGCGCGTACGTGATATTTTAACCAATTCAGAACAGCATTATCTGAGTATTGAAAGTGTGGCTGAACGCTTGCATATGTCAGATCGTACCTTGAAACGCCAATTGGCTGCGGAAGGTACCTCCTTCTCTACACTCGTGGATGAAGTTCGTTATCGTCACGCAACCTCTTTGCTGTCTCGAACCGATTATAGTTTGGAACAAATTGCGGACGAGCTCGGTTATTCCGATGTCGCGAATTTCAGCCGAGCATTTAAACGTTGGAGTGGTCGTAGCCCAAGTAACTGGCGTAAAGACCCTTACTTATAAGTTCACGAAAGCTTTTGTTTTTATTGAAAAGCATGTATAAACCAAATAAAAATGATACGACAGATTGTTAAGGAGTTGTCATGAATCATCCAGCAGAATTGAAATATGCACGTACGCATGAGTGGGTAAGAATTGAGGGTGACCTCGTTGTAACAGGGATTACTGACCATGCACAAGATGAGTTGGGTGATTTAGTGTATGTGGAAACCCCAGAAGTGGGTAGCCATGTCACCGCAACCGAACAAGCAGGTATCGTTGAATCTGTAAAAACTGCCTCTGATATTCACGCACCAGTTTCTGGAACCGTGGTTGAAGTGAATACTGATCTTGAAGATGATCCTGACTTTGTCAATGATGAACCGTATGGTAAGGGTTGGATCTATAAGATTAAGCCAGACAATATGGCTGATGTTGAAACATTACTTTCAAATAGCGAATACGAATCAGGTTTATAATTTTTATAAATCAGACCGATCTATTTGGACTAATCTATTAAAAAAACCGAGTTATATTAACTCGGTTTTTTTATTGCTTGAACATTGATTATTTCACTAAAAGCCAGGCATCCTGCCAGTTCGAGCCTGTGCCAGGTACATATTGATGCGCTTGAATGGTACACCAACCACTATAAGGAAAAGGCTTGCACTGATATATCCGTCCATCACCGCCCAAGACCTTGGTCCCTGCTTTATATGTAGCAATACTCTTCGGATAAACAAAATCATAAGAGCCACCACCACTGATCGGGGCACGCTCAATTTTGATTTCGACACGTTGGATGCCACTATTTAAACTACTATAAACATCATTTTTCCCGCTTACAGGCACAATCTCACCGTTTGCATTTTTAACGCCTGCGCGTAAGGAACTGTGTTCTCGATTAATCGCCTCAGCTAATAAGCGAGGCCAAACATTTCGACTACCATTGGCAGTACTTGTAATCCGTAATTCTGTTTTTAAATTTGGATTTTCGCCATTCGCATCAAAGACTCGTGTGGATACACGATCATTTACCAATAGGTCATCAAGCGGATTAATATCACCAATATCATTCCAGCTTTGAACTGGTTTCGGTGGTTGCGGATCAACTGGTGTTGTTGGACTACCTGAACCGACATTTACATCAATAACATTATAAAAGGCATTACTGGTATCACCGATATCCCAAACCGCTAAAATGACATGGTAGCCACTTCGGTCAGCAGGTACATAACAGCGATGTGTTTCTACACTGGCAGGTTTTTGGTACTTACCATCTACAGTACAAAAAGGATTTAGATCAAAAGAACTACGTGCTAAAGGTGTTGAAGAGTTCCACCCCTGTTTAGTGATGAAATAACGCCAGCCTTGAGTCACATGTTGTGCGGTAAACTGCCAAGTAAAGTCATTTACCCCTGTAGGCAAATTTGTTTTGACCCATCGTGTCGGTGATTGGGCATTCAATTCTGAAAATTGACTCAAATTGGCATTAGCAATCTGTCCATCTGGTGGTCCAGACTGCGGAAAACCTTTCGGAGCTTCTAAACTTTGTGGTTCCCACACAATACTGCCGCATTGGGTATTCTTATTTAACTTACATGCATAAGCTCGAGATTCTGGTTTAAGTACATAACCATGTGCAAAAACCAATGAAGGTACAATAGGCAGTACCAATATTCCAATCGAGATTAAACTGCGTCTAATAAAGTGATGCATCATCATTATTCTACCTTTGTCATTTAACTTATTTATTGTTGTTAAGCATTGGTGTTCTTAAGACACCTCTTAGACCATAGGTGAGCCGCCTAGACAAGACAACCACCTACTCTGTAATGATCTGTAATATGCAAGTTGACTTGATCACAGGAATAAAAGCTTATGATGACCCGATCAAATTATTGTACAAATCCATTATTTCTCAGCGCAATCAAAAAAGCCCAATTCAATTTGAATTAGGCTTTGATCACAACTTAATTTTTCAGGATTTAAGCGACATAATCCACTTGAATGCCATCTACTTCTGAAACCAAGTTTTCAAAAGAGAAAATCTCATCCAGTTGCGCTTGAGTCAGCAGGCCGCGCTCTAAAACTACCTCTTGAATGGTCTTATTTTCAGCAATACATTGTTTACCGATTTCATCACACAATGCATGGCCCAAGAGTGGATCAAGCAGCGTAATAATCCCAACACTACGCATCACTGCATCATGGCAAGCCTGTTCATTTGCTTTGATGCCACGTACACATTTTTCATCTAGGCTTTGAATTGCATGTGTAAGCAATTCAATTGATTCATTCAATGAAATTGCAATCACAGGTTCCATCACATTGAGTTGTAATTGCCCCGCTTCTGCCGCGAAGGTAATGGTTAAATCATTACCAATCACTTTAAATGCAATCTGATTGACCACTTCAGGAATCACAGGATTTACTTTTGCAGGCATGATTGAAGAGCCAGCCTGTAATTCAGGTAACTGGATTTCGCCTAAACCTGTCCGTGGTCCTGAACTGAGCAACCGTAAGTCATTGCTAATTTTGGAGAGTTTGCATGCAAGGCGTTTTAATGTACTGGATAAAATGATGAATACACCGCAGTCACTGGTTGCTTCAACATAATCTTCTGCACCGACCAGATTCAAACCTGTAATCTCTTTTAAACAGGATACAGCTTTGATGGCATAACCTTTTGGTGTATTAACACCTGTGCCAATCGCAGTCGCACCTAAATTCACTTCAAGTAACATTTCTCGGGTACGCTTAATCAAACGCACATCTTCTTTTAATAAGGTCGCAAAAGCATGAAATTCTTGCCCGAGCGTCATCGGCACCGCATCTTGCAACTGAGTACGGCCCATCTTTAACACATAGCGGAATTCAATCGCTTTATTTTCAAATGAAGTAATCAACTTATCCATTTGCGTGAATAAAGCATCCAAAGAACAGTAAGTTGATAGGCGAATCGCTGTTGGATAGACATCATTGGTTGATTGTGACTTGTTAACATGATCATTTGGATGAATCACATCGTATTGACCTTTTTGATGGCCTAATGATTCAAGTGCAATATTAGCAATCACTTCATTGGTATTCATATTAATTGAAGTGCCTGCACCCCCCTGATAAATATCAATCGGGAATGAGTCTTGCCATTTTTCAGTTTCAGTAATTAAAGCATCACAAGCATGTTGAATCGTCAGACTTTGAGTTTCAGTGAGTTTACCAAAACTTAAATTCGCTTGAGCTGAAGCCTTCTTTACTTGCGCCAATGCACGAATAAAATAGCTATTTTGTCCAACTTTTTGCGAAGAAATTTTAAAATTTTCAATGGCGCGCAATGTATGAATTCCATAATAACAATCAGCTGGAACTTCTTTCGCACCGAGCAAATCATGCTCTATTCTTATCGTTGCCGTTTGAACCGTTTCCACTTCCATTTCTCTCAGACAATGCACCTTAATGGTGCAATGAATTAATATGAGAGATTCCAATCAATTTTTCATTAGCAAAAGCGCTTAACATTATATTTTTTTATAATCAAATTTCACTGAATTGTTGCCAATGTAACATTATGTGTCATAAATTCTGCTTAGTTTTTAGCTCAAAAAAATTAATCTACAGATGTACATTTTGTGAATTGTAACTTTTAAATACATTTTGAGTTTTTTTTGCACGCCGACCATTCATATTTTGATGAAAAAAAAACCTATTTTTTGGATTAAAAAATTAAGATTCATGCACTTATTTTAAATTACACAAAACATACAATAATAATACACAAACATAACAGTGTTTTAAAAATCATTTGTGCTTGAATCTGTGACCTTATCAATCCCAAGAATAGTAAATCATTTTTTTGGCTATTCAGGTGTGATTGCAAATTATGGATATGTAAGGACAGGCATCCATTATGAATTTTTCTAATCCCACAGTTGTTGTATTCGTGGTATATATCCTGGCCATGCTTGGCATCGGTTTATACGCCTATTTTTCTACCAAAAACCTTGACGATTATATTCTTGGAGGCCGAAGTCTAGGCAGTTTTGTAACCGCTTTATCTGCGGGTGCATCAGACATGAGTGGTTGGTTACTCATGGGTTTACCTGGCGCAATTTACTTAACAGGCTTATCTGAATCGTGGATTGCCATCGGTTTAATTATTGGTGCATGGCTAAACTGGTATTTGGTCGCAGGACGTTTACGTGTACACACAGAAGTACAAAACAATGCCCTCACCTTACCGGATTATTTTACTGGTCGTTTTGACGATCAGAAGAAAATCTTACGCGTCACATCTGCATTGATTATTCTTGTCTTTTTCGCGATTTATTGTGCTTCTGGCATGGTTGCTGGTGCACGTTTATTCGAAACATTGTTCCACTTACCGTATAGCACAGCTTTATGGCTAGGTGCATTTGCGACGATTGGTTATGTGTGTATCGGTGGCTTCCTTGCAATTAGCTGGACTGATACTTTCCAAGCGGGCTTGATGATTTTCGCGTTATTGCTCCTTCCTATCGTAACCTACATGTCTCTAGGCATTGGGATGGAAGAGTTTAGCGCAGTGGTAGAATCAGTTCGCCCACACGCTTTTGATTTTGCGACAAACTTAAGTGTTGTTGCGATTCTTTCAGCAGCAGCTTGGGGTCTAGGCTATTTTGGTCAACCACATATCCTTGTCCGCTTCATGGCAGCTGACTCAGTAAAATCAATTCCAGCAGCTCGCCGTATCGGTATGACATGGATGATTTTATGTTTGGCAGGTGCAGTCGGTTCAGGCTTTATCGGTATTGCTTATTTCCAAATGCATCCTGAGTTTGCAGCGGCAGTAACGGCTAACCCTGAAACTGTATTCATGGAACTCACCAAAATTTTATTCAACCCTTGGGTTGTTGGTGTAATCCTTGCTGCGATTCTATCTGCAGTCATGAGTACACTGAGTTGCCAGCTTCTGGTTTGCTCTAGTGCTTTGACAGAAGATTTGTACAAAGGCTTTATCCGCAAAAATGCATCGCAAAAAGAACTGGTTTGGATTGGACGTGCAATGGTACTTGCTGTTGCAATGCTTGCCCTCTCTCTTGCTCAAAACCCAGAGAGTAAAGTTCTTGGCTTAGTTGCTTATGCTTGGGCTGGTTTTGGTGCAGCATTTGGTCCATTGATTATTCTTTCATTGTTCTGGAAACGTATGACGTTAAACGGCGCATTGGTGGGTATGGTTGTTGGTGCTTTGACGGTAATCCTATGGAAAAACTTCTTCGGTTACACCGGCATCTATGAAATTATTCCAGGCTTCGTTTTTGCCTTGATCAGCATCGTTGTGGTGAGCTTACTTGGTAAAGCACCAAATGCAGCTGTAACAAGTCGCTTCGAACAAGCTGATGAAATCTATGCGCGTGAAATGAAATAATCCTGATAAAAATTTAAGGGGCTTTCAAGCCCCTTTTCTTTTGCTTAAAATTTTGTTTTTGATTTAATTTTTATTTTAGAGCTGTCTTTCACCACCTGCATGACTGGGTAGCTTCGTGTTTCTTTCACCCCCGGGAGCTGCCATAAAATTTGCCCCGCAATCCTACGAAACTCCTCCATGCCTGCACTCCGCAGTTTGATCAAGAAATCAAAGCCACCACTGACCATATGGCATTCCACAATTTCAGGATATTGGGTCACTGCATCAATAAAATCATCTAGCACGTGCGGTGTGGTCTTATCCAACAACACTTCCACAAAGACCAAAAAACTGGCATTAAGCTTATTTGGATTGAGTTTTGCCTCATATCCCAAGATAAATTCATCCTTGGTCAGCTTCTGGACGCGGGCCATCACCGCAGTCGGTGAAAGGTTCACTAATTCTGCCAATTTACTATTAGAAATTCTCCCATCTGCTTGAAGAATATCCAGAATTTTCAGATCAGTTCGATCTAATGTATAAATAGGGCCATTCAACTGAATTTTCCTCTAAAAAATAAGTAAATTATAGTGAGTTACTCGGGATTCATTCTGTAATCATAAATTATCTAAACCTCTCTACTCAATATGTTCTAGAGATTGTTATTGGAATTTAGTATGAATACATTGGATACTCCCGCACAAATGGAAACAGCTCACATCGACGGTTATATTACCGAATTTAAAGAAAAAAGTGAGTTTGAGCAACGCATTAATACAGCTTGGCGACGTGCTGAGCCTGAAGCAGTCGCTGTACTTGCTGAAGCAGCAGATATTTCCCCTGATCTTGACCACAAAATTTATGAACTTGCATTTAGCCTAGCGCATAATTTACGTGAACGTAAAAGCTCGGCTGGTAAAGCAGGTATTGTTCAAGGTCTTCTACAAGAATTCTCACTTTCTTCACAGGAAGGTGTAGCGTTGATGTGTTTGGCAGAAGCTTTGCTTCGTATTCCAGATACAGCAACTCGTGATTTATTGATTCGCGACAAAATCAACCAAGGTAACTGGAAAGATCACGTCGGTCAAAGCAACCTGATGTTCGTAAATGCTGCTGCATGGGGCTTAATGTTAACTGGCAAGTTAATGGAAACTCCAAAGCAAACCAGCTTATCGAGTGTTTTGACGGGTCTTTTAGCGCGTAGTGGTCGCGGTATTATCCGTAAAGCCGTTGACGTTGCAATGCGTATGATGGGTGAGCAATTCGTTACGGGTGAAACCATCGAAGAAGCACTTGAACATGCTAAACCATTCGAACACAAAGGTTTCCGCTACTCATACGACATGTTAGGTGAAGCTGCGTTAACTGAACATGATGCTGAGCGTTACTATAACGACTACACTCAAGCGATCCATGCCATTGGTAAAGCGTCAAATGGTCGTGGCGTTTATGATGGCCCTGGTATCTCAATCAAGCTATCTGCGTTACACCCACGCTACCAACGTGCACAAAT
Source organism: Acinetobacter sp. Ac_3412 (assembly GCF_013072675.1). Taxonomy (NCBI): domain Bacteria; kingdom Pseudomonadati; phylum Pseudomonadota; class Gammaproteobacteria; order Moraxellales; family Moraxellaceae; genus Acinetobacter; species Acinetobacter sp. Ac_3412. The sequence goes on from NZ_LXUJ01000001.1 coordinate 39,432, forward strand.
TGCGCGTGTTCATCACGAACTTTATAACAAAGTCTTCGAACTTGCGTGCTTGGCAAAACAATACAACATCGGTTTAAACATTGATGCTGAAGAATCTGAACGTTTAGAAATTTCCCTCGAATTGCTTGAGCGTTTATGTTTTGAACCTAAGCTTGCTGATTGGAAAGGCATTGGCTTCGTTATTCAGGCTTATCAAAAGCGTTGTTTCTACGTTGTTGATTACATCGTTGACCTTGCAAAACGCAGTAACAAACGCTTGATGATCCGTTTGGTGAAAGGTGCATACTGGGACAGCGAAATCAAGAAAGCGCAAATTGATGGTATGACTGACTACCCTGTGTTTACCCGCAAAGTACACACTGATTTGTCATATATCGCTTGTGCGAAAAAATTACTTGCTGCACCAGATCAAGTCTATCCGCAATTTGCGACACACAATGCGCAATCACTTGCAACGATCTATACCTTGGCTGACCCAAGCAAATACTACCCTGGTCAATACGAATTCCAATGCTTACACGGTATGGGCGAACCATTGTACGAACAAGTGGTTGGGTCTAAAGAAGATGGTAAGTTAGGTGTTCCATGTCGTGTTTACGCACCTGTTGGTAACCATGAAACTTTACTCGCTTACTTGGTACGTCGTTTACTTGAAAATGGTGCAAATACATCATTCGTGAACCGTATTGCTGATAAGACTTTAAAAGTTGAAGACTTGATTCAGTCTCCAATCAAAGATATTCAAACTTCTGCGAAAGATGAAGGTCAGCTTGGCTTAAAACACCCTGCAATTCCACTTCCGCATGATCTTTACCCATTACGTCCAAACTCAAATGGCTTTGATCTAAATAACGATCAACCATTAACAGACTTAGATGCAACTGCACAAAAACTTCGTACTCACGTATGGAAAAGTGCACCGCTACTTGGATTTGAATCAACAGTTCACGATCAAAGCAATGCGATTGCAATTACAAACCCAGCACAAAACAGCGAAGTTGTTGGTCATGTCAATGAAGCAACCAGCGCAGATGTACAACTGGCGCTAGAAGCAGCGGTACAAGCACAACAAAGCTGGGCTGTTACTGATAAAGCAGAACGTGCAGCTTGCTTAAAACGCGCTGCAGATTTGATGGAAACTCGCATTCAAGAGTTGATGGTATTACTTTGCCGTGAAAGTGGTAAATCCTATGCCAATGCCATTGCAGAAGTTCGTGAAGCAGTCGATTTCTTGCGTTACTACGCGACACAAATCGAAAACTTGCCTGCAAATGCACAAGTAAAACCACTGGGTACCGTATTGTGTATTAGCCCATGGAACTTCCCTCTTGCGATTTTCTCTGGTCAGATTGCAGCGGCATTGGTGAGTGGTAACTGTGTTATTGCTAAACCTGCTGAACAAACACCATTGATTGCAGCACAAGCCGTTCAAATGCTTTGGGAAGCTGGTGTGCCACACGGCGTTGTTCAACTTCTTCCAGGTCGCGGTGAAACCGTTGGTGCTCAATTGAGCCAAGATGATCGTGTTCAAGGCATCATGTTCACTGGTTCGACTGAAGTTGCAAAAATTTTGCAAAAGACTGTCGCAAAACGCTTGTCTCCAAATGGTCAACCAATTCCGTTAATCGCGGAAACGGGTGGTCAAAATGCAATGATCGTAGACTCATCTGCGCTTACTGAACAAGTCGTTCTCGATGTCGTCAGTTCTGCATTTGACAGTGCGGGTCAACGTTGTTCTGCACTTCGTATCTTATGTGTGCAAGAAGACAGCGCTGCAACAGTCATCAAAATGTTGAAAGGCGCAATGCAACAGTTGATCGTAGGCAACCCTGCAATCTTAAAAACTGACATTGGTCCTGTAATTGATACTGAAGCAAAACAAACCATCGATACACACATTCAAAAGATGAAATCTAAGGGCTACCCTGTTCATCAATTGATGTTTAACGATGCAGTAAGCCAACAAGCGCTTGCACAAGGTACATTTGTTCCACCAACAGCGATTGAATTGCCAAACCTTGACGATCTAGAACGTGAAGTCTTTGGTCCTGTATTGCACATCATCACTTATAAATATGGTGAGCTTGAGCAATTGATCGACCGTATCAATGCCAAAGGCTATGGCTTAACCATGGGTCTACACACACGTATTGATGAAACCATTAATACAGTGATCCAACGTGCTGAGGTAGGTAACTTATATATCAACCGCAACATCGTTGGTGCAGTTGTAGGCGTGCAACCATTTGGTGGTGAAGGCTTATCGGGTACTGGTCCTAAAGCTGGTGGTCCGCTTTATATGTACCGTTTGATGGAGCATTGTTCAGAGAAAGTATTGGCAACCCCATTTGCGGTGAAAGCTGAAATCTCTAACTTTGATGCGGTCTCAAATATTGCTTATCAAAGCTTATTGGCTTGGGCAAACCAAAACATGCCGCAAGCAATCACAGCGATTCCAGCATTTGGTGTAGGTAAGTTCTACGAGTTGCAAGGCCCTACAGGCGAAAGCAACCAATATATTATCTTACCTCGTCATCGTGTGCTTTCAATTGCGAATGATGAAGCAAGCCAGCTTCAACAATTACTTGCGATTTTCTCTGTCAGCAGTACTGTGGCTGTGTTGAAAGACAATGCATTCTTAGTAAAACACAAAGCGTCTTTACCAAAAGATGTCTTAGATGCAATCACTGTGATTTCAAGTGTTGAAAAAGATGCGTTTGATGCCGTGCTTCATCATGGTTCTGTTGAACAGTTGCAAGACTTGCAAACTAAAGTTGCGAATCGTTCAGGTGCGATTGTCGGGATTACCCAGTTACAAGCAAATGAACAAATTCCTTTAGAACGCCTAGTCATTGAACGAGCAATTAGCGTAAACACTGCAGCAGCAGGTGGTAATGCGAGTTTAATGACTTTATCTGAAGACTAATTTTCAGTCTTCTATCTCCTAGCCCGAATCATGTTTACATGGTTCGGGTTTTTTTATTATTTTAACGTTATCTTTAAATAGTAATAATAAAATGAGATCACTTATATGCAGTTTTTCTCAGCTCCTGAATATCAACCTAACTGCGCTCAGCTTTTTGAAGATTATAAAAATAAAATCCAGCAGCTTATTCCTTTTGCAATTGTTGAACATATTGGTTCATCTGCTATTGCTAACACAATTTCAAAAGGTGATCTCGATATGTATATTGAAGTACCCGCCCATCAATTTTTAGATTCAATTGAAAAATTACAACAGCTTAATTTTAAAGAAAAACTTGATACACTACGTACTCATGAGCTTTGTATGCTGGAATCACAACAACATGATGTGGCATTGCAAATCGTGGTGTCAGGTTCAGAATTTTGCAATTTCATTACCTTTCGGGATCTATTAAGAAACTCACCCAGCCTGACCCAACAATATAATCAGCTCAAACAAAGATGTGTTGGCTTATCTCAAAACCAATATCGGCAAATTAAAGCAGATTTTATCCAATCTGTACTCGCCCAAAGCTAAGCATATAAATAAGTGAATATCATAATTTCCTGCACCTTAGCGTGCTTTTTTGATACCATTCCCGTTTAGATTTCACCTGTAGTTTTCTTTTTTATGAGCGCATCTTACCAACAGCAACTTCAAGAGAAAGTTGAACGTATTACCACACAGTTTGCATCGTTCAATCCACCAGCTTTAGAAGTGTTTCAATCGCCTGAACAACATTTCCGTATGCGTGCAGAATTTCGTGTTTGGCATACCGAAGATGATTTGTTCTATGCCATGTTTGAACGTGCTGAAGATGGAAAACAAAAAGAAGTTATCCGCGTGGATGCGTTTCCGATTGCAGATCAAAGCATCAATGATTTGATGCCACGTTTATTAGATGAATTAAAAGCAGTTCCTATTTTATCGCAACGTGTTTTTGAAGCAGACTTTCTTTCAACCTTAAGTGGCGAGATGTTGGTCACCCTGATTTACCACCGTAAATTAGATGCTGAATGGGAAACAGCGGCTAAAGCCTTAGCTGAAAAACTGAATATTAAAATCATGGGCCGTAGCCGTGGCCAGAAAGTGATTATTGGCGATGACTATGTGGTTGAACAACTTAATGTTCACGGTCGTACTTTTAAATATAAACAAATTGAAAGTAGTTTTACCCAGCCTAATGCGCAAGTGTGTCAGCATATGTTGGAGTGGGCTTGTGATGCTGCACAGAAGTCCGAAAAAGACCTTTTAGAATTGTATTGTGGTAACGGTAACTTTACTTTGCCACTGTCTTTGAAATTTAAGCGTGTTCTCGCAACTGAACTTGCTAAATCTTCAGTCTATGCAGCGCAATGGAACATTGAGCAAAACCAGATTGAGAATATTCAAGTGGCGCGTTTATCTGCCGAAGAGTTTACTCAGGCATATCAAGGTGAACGTGAATTTAGACGCTTGCAAGAAGCTGAAATCGACATGCAAAGCTACGACTTTGACACAGTTTTTGTTGACCCACCACGTGCAGGCATCGATGATGAAACGCTCAAACTATTACAAGGTTTTGAACGGATTCTCTATATTTCATGTAACCCAGATACCTTGCATGACAATTTAAAAACACTTAGCCAAACCCATCGAATTGTGAAGTTCGCCATGTTCGATCAATTCCCTTTTACCCATCATGTGGAATCAGGTGTTTTGCTTGAAAAGATTTAAACAAATTATTTCAACGTAACAGTAATTTATAAAGGGTTCGAGTAACCCTTTATTTTTATTCGAAGTATATTTATAAAAAAATGATATTTTTCAAAGGTCAAGTCATTCAAATGTCATAATTTCGTTGAACTTTAAAAGACTCATCGAAAAAATTGAAGTTTAACTGCTGCTTTTATCACTTAAGCTGACTTGTATTTTATTTTAAAGCGGCTATATTTCGACCTATGTTAGGTTGTATATGAAGGCTCTATGAGTTTTTGGCAAAAACTGTTCAATGCAGATGAACAATATAACGAACACAAGAACCAAACTTCTTGCGTTGAAAATGATTGTTCATGCAAAACCAATGAACAACTGTTGGATGCTTTAGTTAAAGCAACAGATGAAGATGTCATTAAAGGCATCAAGAAAGTACTGATTTCTCGAGGTTACAGCCGCAAAGAATTACTTGCGATGATCAAGCCACCGATCCAATAAAAATAAGTCCTCCCTAATCTCTTTCTATTAAGAGATTAGGGTCTTCAGTGTTACATGCATTTCTCTCTATTCACTTCTGCAACAATTGGCCCTAAATTAAAAGTTTTATCATGGCGTTTGGTTTGTGCTGAATACACACTGGAAATCGAGCCATCTAAATACAATGCATTGTCTATTTTCAACTGCTGCTTAAAAAACTGGGCAAATTGATAAAAACTGATACGTTGCTGTGAAATCACAAAATACAACTGATTACCTTTAACACCCACCCCATTTCTAATTTTTAATGAATTCGAGTCAGCAATAAACTGGCTGTTGATTTTCCCGTGATAGACCAACATTGGCCCTGACTGTGTTGCAAATTTTGCTTTAAATTGATCATGCTTATAATCAGCAGTGCTTTTAATCACAGCCTGATGATCATTCCAAGCAACCACACCATTAGGCTGCATAAAGAAATTACCAAAGCCCTTCGCGACATTAAGCTTAGCCAACTCCTTGCCATTTTCGATATACAATCCTACGGGTTGAAAATCTGCATGATACATTCCTGCATTCATTGCAAAATTGAGCTCCTCACAAGCAGGTAGCGCTTTTTGGATAGCTGCAAACTTTTGATAATAACGATTGCTCTGGGGTTGCTTTAAAAATAGTTGCAACTGATTTAGATGCTCGACTTTAATCACATCATATTTTTGCTGATTCAATTGCAAGATTTCATGCTGCATCGCATGTACAGGTGAACTCGCTAAAAATGCAAACGATAGGAAAAACCATTTTTTCATCATAAATACGAAGTTAAGCCTAGATTTACCTCATTGTCCCATAGCAAGGCATACTGCAAAATAGCAGATACAAACGCCACACATAATCATGAACTTGATGCTGCAAATAGGCTCGATTGATTCACATTTTTTCACTAAAATACCAGTGTAAACATCATAGTATCGACATGCAGCAAAAACACCCACGCTATTCGATTGGCGCTCACCTCATCGTAAAACACTTTGGCTATAGCCATCATGGTATCTATGCAGGTCGTGGACGGGTTATTCATTATTCTGGATTTGCTCATATTTTTAAAAAGCATCCGATTGAAATGACATCTATCCAGCGTTTTGCCCGTGGTAAGCCAATTTATACGAGACATTATCAATCCCCACGCTACAAAGCCAAAGCTGTTGTACGGCGTATGCGCTCACGCATGCATGAAAACCATTATCACCTCATTATTAATAACTGTGAGCATTTATGCACATGGGCAATCACAGGAATTGAATCCAGTACTCAAGTTGAGCGTATGCAGCGTCGTTTAGCAACCATAGGTTACGTTAGTTCTGTTATGAGCTATATGAATAGCCTAATGCTCACTGTTGCCACCGCATGTTTTGCCATCGTTTTATATATTAAAGTTATGCTACGTCGGCAAGCAAAGAAATCTGTACCAGCCTATTTACGCCTCAAAGAAAAACGACCGAAAAAATAAGATTTGCCTCTAGTTCAAAATGTTATTTTTCACGCAATTATTGCTTTTTAATTTATCTTGCTTTAGTATTTCTAGCGATACACATCGTATCGCATCCATATCGAGGGTTTTATGTTGGAGATAGCAGTAATCTGGTAACTACATTTCAATCACATATTGAAATTGGTTATCTTCGCGAATTTTTTGGCTTCAAGCCTAACTTTGCTTCTGATTACTTATATCTGGATAACAACATGAACTTATCTAAGTCCGAACAACGGACACTTCACGTCTTGGCTAAAGGCGGAAAAATCGTAAAACTTCGCAATGACGCTGGTCAAACCATCGCTGTAGAATGCTATAGCCGAGAAGGTTTCTTGCTGTCTGATTGCAACCTAGAAGTTTTTAATAAGCTAAGAAAGAAAAGACTGATCAAATCCTGTAATGGGCAGCCCTACCAAATTAATTTACATGGGCTTAGATCTGTACGTCCTCAGTTAGACAATCGTTAACCAACAATCATAGGGTTTGGATAAACCCATGATTGCTCTTAGATATGTCTATCCTACTGTTAGGTCAATCGGGTCTATCCAAATTACATATGGTTTATTTTTGAGAAAGAAAATGGAACTAAACCTAATTCAAAATCGCTTAACATTTTTATGTGAAGCGGAAAAATTAAAAAACGTGACTCGCTTTTCGCATACATCGAACGGCCGTCAGGAAAGTACCGCTGAACACAGCTGGCGTTTATGCTTAATGGCGGTGGTTTTTGCAGATCAATTTAAAGACATTGATTTGGAGAAATTACTAAAAATGTGTTTAATTCATGACCTTGGTGAAGCCATTCATGGTGATATTCCAGCCATTCTGAAAGATCAATTTCCAACTAAGAATCAGCAGGAAAAACAGGATCTTTATCAATTAACCGAATGTTTAGATGATCAACCCCAAATGTTGATTCGATCACTCTGGCAAGAATATGAAGATGCAGCAACACCAGAAGCAAAAATCGTTAAGGCACTAGATAAGTTAGAAACGATCCTTCAACACAATCAAGGAATCAACTCACCTGATTTTGATTATGAATTTAACTTAAGTTATGGAGAGAAATATACGAATGATTCTCCACTACTCAAACAAATTCGAGCAATTTTAGATCAGGAAACACAAGAGAAAATAAAGATGAATATACACATTCGCGATGAAAACCTATCTGACATTCAAAGCATTTTTGATTTAACCGAAGCTGCTTTTGCAACAGAACAACATTCAAGCCATACCGAGCAATTTATTGTGAATGCGCTACGTAATTCCAATCAGCTCACGCTTTCCCTAGTCGCGGATTGTAACAATAAGATTATTGGTCATATTGCCTTTTCACCCGTGCAGATTTCTGATGGCACAACTGGTTGGTATGGACTTGGTCCGATCTCGGTACTTCCAGAATATCAAGGTCAAGGAGTAGGTTCTAAACTAATGCATGCTGGCTTGGAAGCACTCAAAGATTTAGATGCTGTCGGTTGCGTTCTACTTGGTGAACCACAGTATTACGGCCGATTCGGTTTCAAAGCAGATTCAAGACTGGTATTAGCTGGTGTCCCTGCCGAATATTTCCAGATCTTGCCATTTACAGAAGATGTCCCGACAGGTGAAGTGGTTTACGCGGATGCATTTAATGCCACAGCATAAGTCCACAGACTAAATCACATTAAAATAGAAGTTCGTATCGAATCGATGTGAACTTCTATTCTTTCAACAAGACAAAATCGTGACTTCTGAAGCCTGCAAGACTGCCTCAAATGTCTCTGCATACCCTGCAATCAACTCAGCTTTATCCGTTCCATTGATGATTCGCCGAGCACCTATATAATCTTTCTTATTTTGACAGATGTAATCAGACAATTTCTTGCCCGTAAACATGCCCTTTTTCATTCCAACAATCATGACACGGGCTGCAATATCCGCTTGTAGAGCCAGTTTAGGATTTTTCACTAAATCAATTTTTAAGTAATCCCCCATTCGCTTATAGTTTGCCAACCAGGTCAATTGCACATAGCCATAGCCTATATAGGGATAATATTGCTTAGACTTTAGATACTTTTCTGAACCATACTCAATCACGGGTTGCATCGTTTTAGCTGTTTCGTGCCAAGCTGTTGCCAAAATATAAGCGGCTTGGGCAGATGTGATCGCCCCATCTTCATCAAGCACTGAAACCAGAAAATTGATTCCATCGACCTGCAACTGACTTAATTTTCCAAATGTGTGGCGCAAATTATCGAAACCGTCTTGTGTTATTTTCATGTCATTTTCCTCTTTATAATAAAAAACCGCCCGAAGGCGGCATTGGATTGTTTTTTCTTTAGAATTTGTCTTTAAAGTCTTTCACCTCTTTTGCTACATCCAAAATGGTTGAATCTTCTCGTGCATTAATATAATTAAAGGTCCAACGAATAATCGCCCATACTGGCAAACCACAAAGAAAGTACAGACCTCCCAAGGCAAATGCGCCATATGGGTTTTGACTCCACTCTTGCAAGCCAAAATGCTGAATCACAAAAGCACCTCCGGCAATGCTGCCAACTGCTGTTGAAATGAGTGAAACCACCCATTCACGTCGAGACTTGGGTAACCGTGTCATAATCACAACCATCCAAGCCAAAAACATAAAAGTGAGTGCCATCATGACAATAAAAAAAACTCCATAAGATTTAATTACGGCTGCAATCCCTGCACCCGTTGAAACAAACTCTGTCATTATTTTTCCTCCATAAATAGAAAGGCCTCAACTGAGTAAGAAGAGACCTGGATTAGTTTAAAACCTATCAATTTATTCTAATTTTTCAATAGAAAAATTTGTTAGAAGTACATCTATATTAAAATTCAAGTTAAATTTATTCGATTGAATTTGTAAAACAATCTCATCTTCCGCATCTATATTAAAGTTAATTTCACCAACTTTAAGAGTTGAAATAAGTGTAATTTTTTCTTGAATAAGCCTACCTATTTCTATATTTTTATTAACATCAAATAATCTTAATTTAAAATCAGTATCTTCTGTTGAGTTCAGTGTAATCACCCACTTAATTTTATACACACCTTTTCTTTTAAATTTTATCTTAGCTGTGTTATCCACAGCTAATTCCTTATTTAAATCCCTCCCTACTTTTATGTTATTTAGGGTTAACCATGTATCTACCACACTAATATTTGGTGAACCATTTAAATAGAATCCAATATAAGCACTAGGGTTTCTACTCCACTTTCCAAAAATCGGATTAACTGTTCTAGATTCATCCACATAACCTCCTTCTGAACTATATAGAACACTTCCAACACCAAAATCATTATTATTTGCTAAATATATTAGCTTTTCTCCTCTTACTATAGATGCTTGATATAAACCAGCACTTGAAACAACTTTATTATTATAAAATTCAATTAAACTTCCATAATTTCCACCTTGTATCGTAATTGCCCTACTCGGCAAATCTGTATTTAGTTTAAGAGCATATTCGGGGTCTATAATATTGCTTTTAAAAATAGCAGAATAAGTCTCAACCACATCATAAGAACCGTATTTGACAATCTGAATTCGTGCACAATAATTATTATCAAATATAACCTTTTTTACATCAAAACCCTGTGGATTACCTACAGAAACCCTTAAGGTATGGCATCTATTATTTGATACCTGTATACCAGATGAACCACTAATCCATATATCATGGCTAAAGATATTATTAGAAATAATGGAATTTGCATTCTCACAATCTTCAAGCTGTGCAGAAGCTTCAACATTTGCGGACGTCATTCTTGCTACCCCACTTTCGATATTTCCCAAAATCATAATATTTGAGCTGAAGTTGGCACCAAATGAAGATGTATTCAAACCACCTATACTTATATTATTTATATATTTTATGTTGTATCCATTACTAGTCAAAAAATGCCCGCAATTTTTACCAAGAACTCTACCTACTGAGCTACAGCTCTCAATTGTGAGATTTTTTATTAGTGGTGAACTTCCGTTATTTGGGGAAGGTAAAAAACCTGCACGCACAGCATAAAAACCATTTAAAAATCTAACATTAAAGAAAGAAAAATCACTTATATCTTTTTCTATACTTCTAATTCTGACTAGAATTCTAGCCGTCTCATTATCGTTATATTTTAAAGTAACCCCATTAATACTAAAGTTACTCTGTAACACCTCTATGCAAACATCCTCTAGTACATTATTGCCTTTTACATACTTATTCCATATAAGCTTTGCATTTTCACTCCCATATAAAAATACTCCTTCTTTTGAAGTAGTAATTTTTTTTAAAAATTGATATTCACCATCTGGTACAAAAATTGCTCCTCCACAATCAAATGCCCGCTGCAGAGCTTCATCATAATAGATTTCATTTTTATAAAAGTCTAAAAGTGATTTAGCATCCTTATTCTTACTTTCCTGTGTTCTAGCAGACCAAGTCATAACATCAATATCATTAATCATTTTTCACCTCTTAAATTGTGCAACAAGAAAATTTTTCAATAAAAAAACCTCCTGTTTAGGAGGTTGTATTACATTAGATTGATTGTGGATAATGCGTCATCCAACTTTGCTGAGCATGAAACTGTACAAAATCACCTGCATTCACTTGTAAGCCCAAGATTTCGCCTTTACTGGTTAAGTGATAATAGATATTGTCTTCAAGTGCTGATGGCATTTTATAATCCAAGCTGACATAGGCCTCTCGCAGATCAAAATCCAGTTGCATTAAATCTTCTTGTGCAACAATGTGATAATACTTCGGCAACTTTAGGGAATTGGTTGAATGCCACTCTCCAACAAGTTCATAGTCGACATAGACCTTCATCGATTGAGAGCCAGTAATCTCAAAGGTCACAATTGGGTTTTCTGAGGGGTTAGCTTCAATAAAAGTGACGTTATTCAGACTATTATATTCGCCCAAAGTCACCACAAATTTATCATCCAAAAAATAGCTATGAATGACAAATCCACGCTCAACTTGGTTTAACTTCACCTGATGTTCAGGTTGCTGATCCACACCTAAAATGACAATTGACCGATGCGTTGTATTTGCGCTGCTAAAAGAAAATTGACCTCTCTGTGCTTGGAAATAAGCAGATAAAGATACTTGGCACGCATCCTTCATTTTGACAGAACCTAATTGAGCATTCCCTTCAATATATGCAGTCGCTGTGAGATCGGCTGTTGTTTGCATAATCGCAGGCACAATCTCGGCATAAGAAAGAATATCTAAGTGTTTAATGGAGAAAGTGCCCAGCATCATTTTATTTGTACAATTCATTTTAATCACCTTCAGTTATTTTCGGCTTTAAGCCACCATCAATAGACAGCAACCAACAATCCGTAGATATAAAAAAACTCGGCCTCTATAAGAAACCGAGTTTTAGGCAATAAAAAAGCCCATCTATTAAATGAGCTTTTTAATTATGATCGAAAATTTTATATTACGACCAGTATAATAAAACTATAGCTTAGTTTCCTCAAAAATGGAATCATTAAATCACTGGCTCTTTGTAAACATTTCTTTCTTTAATTTTTAAAACCAATACATGAATACTAAAATTAATCACCCCAATCAAATTTCAATCATCAATATACACTTTTGATATCATTTCTATTTAGAATTAAAAAGGTTTACACAATATTTGTAATTTTCCTCTTTGCTTACATGTCCACCGACATGGACACATGAGCAAAAATTTTCCATCTGATTGTATTTTATTGATCTAGGGACATCGACACCATAGCATCTAGAATCTAATCGAACAGGCTTCCTCGGAAACAATGAATTCGAGCTATACATTGAATAGAAAATTCCGCCACAAACAATAACAATTAAAGTCAAAATGGGTGAATGTTTTTTTAACATTAATAGTCTCCTTCTTTTTAGATATATTTATATTATCCACATATTAAAAGCCCACATAAAAATGAGCTTTTAATCAAGAATATTTTAACAGAAAAATTAGAATAAATATAATTATAAAGTTGACAATTACAACTATAAAATATCATGCCTTCATTATTTTATAAGTATCTTTCCTATATTTTTCTATTGCAATTTCTGCTTCTTGAATTGCATTTTCAAGCACATTTATGAGTTTAATCTCATAACATTTCCATGTCTTTCTATAACAATCAAGACTCATTTGATGGCGGCTGATCCCAGCATAAGCCAGACGTCCTTTTGCAGTATAGTTTTCCTCTAAATCAGGATCTAATACAAAATCCAATACCATCCGTGCTATCAATTCTGCCAAATGGTACATCGCAATACGTTCAGGCTCTCGTTTTTTATCTTGTACGGCTTGCTCAATAAATACTTTAGCCAAATGCTGACGGACATCGTCATAGTCTTGCTTGCTTTTATGTTCGAACACAATCAATGCCGTGACCGACTTTGCCAATTGACTTTGCATTGAGGCAATCACACCCAAACGATCTTCATAACTCAATCTTCTCTCACCTGTACCACGCACAAAAAGCTCTAAATTTGGCGAACGCAAACTTAGTCCCTGCATTAACCATTCAAATTTTTCAAACTTTGCTATATTTGCATTCATAACGTTACCTCTTACTGATTTATATATTTTGTGATTTAGCGATCATTGTATTTGTTGCGGTTAGTGATACTTTTCTCTCGCTTCAACAATATTCATTGCCTGATGAATTTCCTCAAATCGTGTTTTAGTACAAGGTCTGGTTGCACTTTTAATTTGAGAAATATAACTATGAGCGCAACCTAAAACGCTTACTAAAGCTTTAGCTCGTCCCTTTTTCTCATCCAACCAAGCACTGAACATCTGAATTTGCGCATCTGTTGCCTGATTAGCGATTCTTATACTTTTCTTTAATTCTTTTTGGATTTTTTCTGGTGATACAAATTTTGCTATATGATTCGGTCTTGCTTTCAAGCGCTGCTCATATGTATTTTGGATCTTTGTGATTACATTGCCTTGAGCTAACCATGCTTCGATTTCCGCATCAAGATTTTGCTTAATATGCATGTTTGGATTGATTGCCTTGTTCATGCCGCACCTCCAGCATTTAACCTAATGAATAAGACCATTATATTAGTAAACTAATATTAATTCAATAAGAATACTAATTTGACTTCACATTAGCTTGCTAATATTCTTAATTTATTGATTTAAGGTGCATTAAAATGCTTAAAGATCGGCTCAAAGAAGCAAGAAAAAAAGCCAAGAAGTCTCAAAAAGATGTGGTTGCTGCTGTTGGCATTACCCAATCTGCACTCAGCCAGCTTGAAACAGGACTGGTTAGCTCATCATCACATTTGCCTTCGATTGCTAATTTTCTAGGTGTAGATGCTTATTGGTTACAAACGGGTCAAGGGCATGCCACACCGAAAGAATCTGGCCATGAAGATAGTTCAAATATCTCCCCTGTAAAAGCCAATATGGCGCCAGTACTCTCCTGGGTCCAAGCGGGGGTTTTTACCAATGTGGAATCGGTTGATATCACACAAGTTGAAGAATGGCTACCATTGCCTGATGATTGTGATCACTGCTTCTATTTAAAAGTTCAGGGTCTCAGTAATTACCCTGTCTTTCATGAGGGCGATTACATCTTGGTTGACCCAACCGTGCAATATAGTGATATGCAGTCGGGTGACATGATTGTGGTGAGAAAGCATGAAGATGCAACATTTAAGCGTCTAGTGATCGAAACTGATAATTCACGCTATCTACAAGCATTGAATCCAGAATTCAAACCCAACATCATTCCACTGGATGAAGAATGTATTTTTGTCGGTGAAGTGGTCGATTCCATTCGCTATATATACCAATCCAAACGTCGATCGAAGATCAAGCATAGCTAATGGACAAAGATCTATTTATTAGTATTCTTATTTCAAACTAATATTAGTATTTTAATTATTTAGAACAGCAAACGCATATAAAAAAGCCTAGATGATGATCTAGGCTTTTTTGTTCAATGTGATATTACTTCGCAGCAGTTGCTTCAGTTGTAATATTGACAGTGATCTTGTCACCGACATTAGGCACATAGTTGCCGATACCAAATGCAGAACGGTTAAAGCTTGTTGTTGCATTAAAACCAATTGCAGGTACTTTCGCCATCGGATGCTCGCCTTGTTTATTCAGCACAGCATCTAATACCACAGGTTTAGTCACACCTTTAACCGTTAAATCACCTGTGATTTTGAAGTGTTTCTTGTCTTTGGTTTCTACTTTAGTACTTTTGAAGGTAATGTTTGGATATTTTGCAGCATTAAACCAAGCTTCTTCTTGGAATTCTTTGTCTAAAGCAGCAACATTAGTATTTACACTGCTTAAAGGAATAGTCACTTCCACAGATGAATTTGCAGGTTTTGCAGTATCAACTTTTATCGTACCTTGGATGTCAGTGAAATTTGCACTCGGTGTAGAGAAACCAAAGTGATTCCAGCTGAATACGGTCGCAGTATGCGTTGGGTCAATTTTATAGTCGACTGGCGCTGCCAATGCTACCGAACTAGCTAAAGCAACTGCTAAACCGAGGCTTAATGTTTTAAATTGCATTTTTGGTATCCTTGTTTGATATAGTGATTAGTGTATAGATCAAGTATTTTTATTCACTAGTCTTTATAAAACGATATGTTTCACCAGTGCAACAATAAAAGCGTTACAGCACTTATCAAAAATCAATATCATAAGACCATTCGATACTGGACAATTGATCGGCAAGTTCACATGATCAATGGATATATTTTGATTTAGATACTTCACGACAAACAACAAGGTAAAATATGACACATACAGCACAAGCACTCAGTACAACAACACCTTATCGCGTTACGTTGACAGATCCTTCTGGTCATACATGGTATGCAGATGAGCCTTCAGAGAAAGGTGGTCAAGATACTGCACCCAACCCAGTTCAGCTTTTACTTTCGGCTTTAGGTGCCTGTACGACCATTACTTTAGAAATGTATGCCAATCACAAAGGGATTAAGCTTGATCATGTTCAGGTTGATTTAGCCTTAAATCCCAATGGTGAACCTGAATCAGGTCAAAATAATATTGAACGTAAAATCATCTTAAAAGGTGAATTTACCGAAGATCAGCATAAACGTTTATTAAAAGTTGCTGAAAGCTGCCCGATTCATAAATTGTTAACGTCAAATATTTCGATTCAGAGTGAATTAAGTATTGGGTAAGATATATAAAATATGGTCTTTACTCTAAAGACCATATTTTATAAAAAATTAATCTTGAACTGATAATTCAGGTCCTGACAATCAAATTCTTCCAACATATTCTGAGAAATGATCTGTTTTGCTTCTGGGCTTATAATCATATAAATTAAGTCATACCAATTTACTTCACTTTTGTCATCTGGACAGTAGAAAAGCCCCTCTTTTTGGTCCAATTTAATATATTTTTCATCGACACTTCTTAACTCATAACCACATTTATTGGTTATAAGCATGTTAACCAGTTCCATAATTTTAGTCTTATACTGCGGAAAAAACTCTGGTTTTTCAAAATTATGAACCATATCTAAGCTTGCCATCTTCAAAAAATGTGTTTCATACGTATCAATACAATTGACTCCAAAGACCCGCCAAGTAGATAAATTTTCGATTTCGTTTAAACTCTGAATTAAACAATCTGTATATTTAAATAGATGATATTTAGATAGGTTTTGTTTTGGGTCTTCTGTGAAAAGAATTTCTGTATCAAAACCCATATCAAGTTCGGCCATGGTACTTTGTTTGAATAAAGCTTCTCTAAGTTTTAAACGCCAGTCATCACACTCAAAATAATAAGTCCGGTTAGCAGCGATTCGACAAATTATTGAAAATAAATATGGGTGTATGTAATTCATAATAATTTTTTATTCACCTATAAACCAAAGTGTATTTCATAATTTCTTTAACTTTCTATCACTATTATTTTAAGAAACTCAATGTACATGTGTAAAAAAGCGCCCTTGATCAGGACGCTTTTTTATACCACTTAATTTAATTAAGCAGTCAATTCTTTAACCGCAGCAACAACCGCTTCAGTGGTGATACCGAAGAATTGGAACAAGTCTTTTGCTGGCGCAGATTCGCCGTAAGTGGTCATACCGATCACTTTGCCGTCTAAACCAACAAACTTCCACCAGTAATCTACATGAGCCGCTTCAACCGCTACACGTGCACGGATATGCGCAGGCAATACTGCTTCACGATATGCAGCATCTTGCTTCATAAACTCTTCAGCACATGGCATAGACACTACACGTACACCTTCAAGTTGTGCATATGCTTCCATTGCCAATGAAACTTCTGAACCTGTTGCAATGATGATTGCCTTCAATTCACCTTTCTCTTCAGCAAGTACATAACCACCTTTTGCAGCGTTTTGAATTTGAGCTTCATTACGTGCTTGGAATGGCAAGTTTTGACGAGAGAAAATTAATGCTGATGGACCATCTTTACGTTGAAGAGCAGATTTCCAAGAAATTGCAGCTTCAACTGTGTCACATGGACGCCATGTATTTAAGTTCGGTGTACCACGTAACGATGCAATTTGTTCGATTGGTTGATGCGTAGGACCATCTTCACCTAAACCGATCGAGTCATGCGTATAAACATGAATCACACGTTGCTTCATCAATGCAGACATACGTACCGCATTACGTGCATATTCCATAAACATCAAGAATGTTGCAACGTAAGGAACGAAACCACCGTGTAAAGCCACACCATTCGCAATTGCAGTCATACCGAATTCACGAACGCCGTAATACACGTAGTTACCCGCTGGGTTTTCTTGTACGCCTTGGCAACCTTTCCAAAGTGTTAAGTTAGAACCCGCCAAGTCAGCAGAACCGCCTAATAATTCAGGAAGTAATGGGCCGAATGCCTGTAAAGTATTTTGGCTTGCTTTACGTGTTGCAATGGTTTCTGCTTTTGCATTGGTTTCAGCAATGAAAGCATCTGCTTGCGCTGCAAATTCAGCAGGTAAATCGCCATTAATACGACGTAATAATTCAGCTGCTTCAGTTGGATATTTTGCTTGGTATTGAGCAAACAATTCATTCCAAGCTGCTTCAGAGGTTTGACCTTTTGCTTTTGCATCCCAAGCTGCATAAACATCTTCAGGGATAACAAATGAATCTTCTTTCCAGCCTAATGCTTCACGAGTTAAAACGATTTCGTCTTTACCCAATGGCGCACCGTGGCAATCTTCTTTACCTTGTTTATTTGGTGAACCTAAACCAATAATCGTTTTACAGATGATGATCGTTGGTTTATTAGTTTCAGCTTTTGCTTCTACAGTCGCTTGACGGATTGCATCAGCATCATGACCATCTACACGAAGAACTTGCCAGCCATAAGCTTTGAAACGTTGTTCAGTATCATCGCTGAACCAACCTTCTACTTCACCATCAATCGAAATACCATTATCGTCATAGTACACAACAAGTTTACCAAGACCTAAAGTACCTGCAAGTGAACATACTTCGTGAGAAATACCTTCCATCAAGCAGCCATCACCTAAGAAACAGTAAGTGAAGTGATCAACAACATTTAAACCGTCTTTGTTGAACTGAGCTGCTAAAGTTTTTTCAGCTAATGCAAAACCAACTGCATTTGCAATACCCTGACCTAATGGGCCAGTTGTTGTTTCAATACCAGGCGCATAGCCATATTCTGGGTGACCTGGTGTTTTAGAATGTAATTGACGGAATTGTTTTAAATCTTCAATAGATAACTCATAACCAGTCAAATGCAATAATGCATATTGCAACATTGAGCCATGACCATTTGACAATACGAAACGGTCACGGTTCGCCCATTGTGGGTTCGTCGGGTTATGATTTAAAAATTCACGCCAAACAACATCAGCGATATCTGCCATCCCCATTGGTGCACCTGGATGCCCTGAGTTTGCTTGTTGCACAGCATCCATTGCCAAGACACGAATTGCATTTGCAATACGACGTTCATTTAAAGGGGTTGTCATAAGTCAGAATCCGATTAAATCAAATAAGATGAGAGAAGATGAGAAATCATCTTTCAAAAGATGCGACTATTGTCTTAAAAAAACGCCAGTGGGTAAAGTGCAATACACGATATTTCTTATTTTTCACGCATTCATTTGGCATTCTGGAAGCAAATGTTCATGTGATAGACAACACACTTCTTTGCTAGACACAATTTTAGGCCCTAAATTACAGATTTATTCATATAAAAAGGCATTAATATCAGTTTCACTGATACACATATCAATAAAAACATAATGAAAATGAAATAAATTCATGCTTTTTAGTCAGCTTGTGCTAGTCCTCTGCGTCAAGTCGATGTAACATACTCTGTCTTTTTGAAAATACCAATGATAGGACGTTCATGCGCGAGTATGCTGTTTTTACTTCAGAATCTGTAAGCGAAGGTCATCCAGACAAAATGGCTGACCAAATTAGCGATGCAATTTTAGATGCAATCCTAAAAGAAGACCCGTATGCGCGTGTCGCTTGTGAAACATTAGTAAAAACAGGTGCGGTTGTTCTTGCTGGTGAAATCACAACAACAGCAAATGTGGACTTTGAAGCGATTGTACGTCAAACCGTAAATGGTATTGGCTATCACCATTCTGATTTAGGTTTTGATGGTTCTACCTGTGCCGTCATCAACATGATCGGTAAACAATCTCCTGAGATTGCACAAGGTGTTGACCGCCAAAAGCCAGAAGATCAAGGTGCTGGCGACCAAGGTTTAATGTTTGGTTATGCAAGCCGTGAGACTGATGTTCTCATGCCTGCTCCTATCTCTTATGCTCACCGTTTAATGGAGCGTCAAGCAGAATTACGTCGTTCAGGTACATTACCGTGGTTACGCCCAGATGCGAAAAGCCAAGTGACATTTGCTTATGAAAATGGCAAACCTGTTCGTTTGGATGCAGTTGTATTATCAACACAACACGATCCTGAAATCTCTCAAATTCAGCTTAAAGAAGCGATTATTGAAGAGATCGTTAAGCCGATCATCCCAGCTGAAATGTTCCATGCAGGCACTAAATTCCATATCAACCCAACAGGTATGTTTGTAATTGGCGGCCCTGTAGGTGACTGTGGTTTAACTGGTCGTAAGATTATTGTAGATACTTATGGCGGTATGGCACGTCATGGTGGTGGTGCTTTCTCTGGTAAAGATCCATCGAAAGTTGACCGTTCTGCTGCTTATGCTGGTCGTTATGTGGCAAAAAACATTGTTGCTGCTGGTTTAGCAGATAAATGTGAAATCCAAGTAAGTTATGCAATCGGTGTAGCAGAGCCAACATCGATCTCTATTAATACGTTCAATACAGGTAAAGTATCAGATGAGTTGATTATTCAACTTGTACGTGAACACTTTGACTTACGCCCGTATGGCATCACCCGTATGCTCAACCTGATTCAACCGATGTATAAGCAAACCGCAGCTTATGGCCACTTTGGCCGCGAAGGTTCAGACTCTGCCTTTACTTGGGAAAAAACAGATAAAGTTGAAATCCTTAAAGATGCAGCTGGATTGTAATCCATAGTGCTCTTCTATAAAAAAGCTCGCAAATGCGAGCTTTTTTATTTACCCCAAAATTATTTAGCAGAATCTGTATTATCTTGCTTAAACATCTCAAATAGTGAATTGCTTTGAACGGGCTGATCTTCTTGATGATGTTGCGTATACAAATGCGCAAGCTTAATAACAACGACAACGGCTAGACATGCGGCAACACAGAACATCCATAGACCATACGGACTACGGATATGATGAGAGCCACAATGTGGACACTCTTTATCAGTTGATGCAACAACCTTGTCACAACATGCACAATGATATTGATATAACATCATTAATTCCTCCTACCACTTATTTTTTATTTTCTTTTTACAACAATTTCAAATGTTGCACTTTTATCCTATGAAAAAAAAACTGAGAATTCAATCTAGTTTTCTGACCTATTCATTCAAATTAACAATTTTTTATGACAATTTGATTAGAATCTCGATTTTAAACAAATCTTTAAGTTCTTAATATTATTTTGATCTTTCACATAATTTGATAAAATAATCTTTTGAAACTGTGGAATACATCATGACCGAATTAATTAATAAAGGTGGATTTCGAGAACGTGCAAATCGTAGCCGTAAATACAAACAGTCCGAAAATGAGATTACAACTCTTCAACCAAGCCACTATCAGCCACAAAACAAAGAAGCCGATCTGCCTGCCACTCCAGAACCAGCTCAGAATCCACAAGAGCAAAAAGATAAGACATAAAAAAGCACACGCTATTGGTGTGCCTTTTTATCTACATAGAACTGAATCAGTTCACGTCTTTAAACTCAATTTTCTTTTGATCAGGTTTTACTTCACGTGCTTCGCCATCAATAATGGTTGAGTCTCGATATTGACCACCACCTTGTTGATTTTGCATGTCCTGCATTTGGCGCATTAGATCAGCAAATGGATTCTGCCCTGCAGCACCACCAGCGCCCATACCTCCCATCATTTTATCCATCATGGCTTGCTGACGTTTGGCCATCGTTTTCATTAAAGCATTACGAAACGCCGTTTGTACAGGTGGAATTAAAACCAACACTGCCAATACATCAGAAATTAAACCGGGAACCATCAATAGAAAACCAGACATCGCCAGTGCTAATTTCTTGGTGACCGCTGGATCAGCACCTAATTGGCCTGTCATCTGCATTTGCTGCAATTGAGGCATGATGCTCGATGTACTTGAACGAACCATATTCAAGCCAATGAAGAATGCGATAATGAACCAGAAAAAGACATACCACATACTTCCAACGAGGTCACCCACGCCAATCCAAACTAAAACTTCGGCAATTGTGCCAAATACCACGATAAGAAGTAGATTCATGTCAAATCTCGAAAATTAAAACCTTGTGCAATCTTGAAGAATCAATCCTGACACAACAAATAAAATAAACTCAATAAACTAATTGATGGGTACATTTCTCAATTTATCAAGTCTGATATGATAGCTTGTATAAAAAAGCTCCCAATTAAATTTAATCTAATTGAGAGCCTCAATAATTTCTATCGATTAGCCACAAGTCGCTTGGATAATCTTCTTAGACTGCGGATCAATCGTTACTGTTACACGATTTTCACGATAATCCATAGTGACAGGCTGATTTGGTCCTACACTGCGAACAATCTCAGACTTGGTTTTTTGTTTGATTTGATCTTCGCTTAATCCAGACTGACCAATTAACTTTGTCGCTTCATCTGCTAGGCATTTTGGCTGACTTGCACGGAACAACTCCCACTCTTCAATCACCTGTCCATTTGGTAACTTACAGTATCCAACCTGACCATTGGCTTCATTTTTAATTTCCAACTGACCACCTTGCTCTACACAATATTTGCTTGCAGGGTTCGCCATACCAATTTTTGGTGGGGTCATATCTTTATTTGGTGTTGCTGAACACGCCGCCAATGAGGCTACAATTGCACCTAAGAGTAAGATCTTTTTCATAATTTGAATTCTGATAAAGTGAAAAGGCAAAGATAACAAAATAATGTCGATTATTATGTCTATGATTTGAAACAAAAAGAACTTAGGCAAAAAAGTATGGGCTGCATAAGGATGTAACCCATACTTTTTCATTCACAAACTTATCCAATAGAATAAAGATACGCTTATTGAATAATGATGTATTCCAGCCGAATAGCCTGATCAATCAAGTAATGCTCTTTGATAATATAAAAGTAAGGTCGTGTATCCACCCACTCATCCATTGCCATAATAGCTTGCGTATACCCCGTTGCCGCTGAAAAATCTTTAACTTGTATAATATCCATGGACTTCATCCTTTTTTATTTAGCCTAACATATTATATTTATTCATATATAGAACAAATTGAAGTCGAATAAGTCATTTATGCACCAATCATCTTTCAAGCTCAAGAAACATAAAAAAATGTCTCACAGGGTGGAGACATTTTTATTAGAAATGAAGAAAATCGAATATTAAAACGAAACCATTTTGCCAGGATTGAGCATTCCAGTAACACCATACCAACCTTTTGACATTGGAATCGCTAAGGGCGCCAATAAACGACCAAATAAAATATCGTTGTGCTGAATCTTAGTGAGCATTGCATAATCGGTGTTCTTAGCTGAAAAATCATCTGCAATTGCTTTACCTATACGGACGGTTTGCGCCACACCATGCCCACTCCAGCCATGTACCGCATAAATTGGAAATTTATTGCCAAATTTTCGATTATCAGTTGCGCCATTCATAGTCAAATCACTGATACCACTCCAGCAAAAGTCCATTTCGACATTTTCAAGCTGCGGAAAAACTTTATTAATTCGGCCTAATAAATATTGATTCATTTTGGCGGCAGACCAACTTGTGCCTGTACCTTGCCCACCAAAAAGCAATCTATTCTTAGAAACACCACGATAATAATCAATCTGTAATTGCGTATCGTAGACAGGATGATCGTGTGGTAATAATTCAGTAATTGGCATGTCTAATGGCGCCGTAACTGCGATATAGGTATGAAATGGAATTGCTGTTTGTTTCTTTTCAGGAAGTAGCTTAAATGCATTATGATGTACTCCAATGACCACACTTTTACGTGCTTTAATCACACCCGATGCCGTCTGCACATAAACTCCATCTGCTTGCTCAGTGATCGACAACACTTCCGTTTGTTCAAACACCCGCCCGCCATGCTGGCAGAAGCCGTGTGCCAAAGCGCGGTTAAGTGCCAATGGATGAATATGCCCACCCAAGTTATCGACCAAACCACCTTTATACAGGTTGGACTTGATCAACTCTTTTAATTCATACTCACCCACCACTTTCGTGTGATCCTCACCCAAATACTTCCGAGCATCTGCACCTTGAGTCAAGGCAATCAAATGTCCCTCATGTACCGCAGCGGTAATATGTCCACGTTTTCGCGCCAAATTTACAGCATACTTTTCAGCAATTTGATCAATTAAAGACATTGCTTCCGTAGAAGTAAAATGCCAAAGTCTCTTGGCATCTTCATAACTAAAGCGCTTAATCATCTCCTCAGCTTCCCAACGTGCCAAACCTGGGGTAAGCTGCCCACCATTTCGGCCTGAAGCGGCTGAACCGATTCGGTTCTTCTCAACTAAAATGGTATCCACATCTTGTTCAGCCAAATGCAATGCTGTTGAAGCACCTAGCAATCCTCCGCCGATCACAACCACATCACATTCTTGATCTGCTGATAAAGCATCAAAACAATGCCAATCCTCTAAAGAACTCTCATAATAGTTTGCAGGATGATCAAACTGCCCTTGCTTTGGGTTGACCCAACTCCATTCATTAGAATTTTTATATGCTTTACTTTCTTTAAAAACAACATCATCTAAATGCGCTGGTTTCTTTATATCACCAAACATTCTAAATTCACCTAAAACAATTTTTTACCGATTAGTGCAAGCAGCTTATCGCAGAAAAATTGAGTAACAAAACCAGAATCTTTCAATAATTTTGATAGGTATATCAGTAGCCGTATATTCCATCAATATACTCAGATTATGAAAACCAATTAAATTTGATGCGCCCAGATCTTCAAGCATCGACGATAAAAATGAGGTGATTCAATAAAAATCAATAATTGAAATTAAAAAAGCACCCGAAGGTGCTTTTCTCTCTTAGAGGCTAGTTGCAATCAATACCACAAAGCTGAATAACAATGTACCTAAAGATCTCTTGCAATGTACATGAACTTCTTGCTCAAACCCTTGAGCATACGGCTCCAAGTTTTCCATAACTTTAACGCTCATTAAATGTACTACACTTATTAATTTGCCTAACAAATCAATAGAAATAAATTAGCAAAAAGTCGTATATCTCGCTAGTGCAATTTTTCAACCAAATGGTGAATTTATGACAAAAATCGACACTTAATACAAAATAATTTTCAAAAAGAGCCTGCTTTACATCAAGACATAAAAAAAGCCCACCAAAGTGAGCTTTTTTTAAATATCGCGCTTAGTTTTAAGCAACGACAGTAATACCACTTGCTTGAGGGCCTTTTTTACCTTCAGTAATTGTAAAAGACACGCGTTGACCTTCATGTAGCACTTTGAAACCACTGCTTTGGATTTCGCTGAAATGAGCAAAAACGTCTTGTCCAGAGTCTGCATGAATAAAGCCAAAACCCTTAGTTTCATTGAACCACTTAACTGTACCAGTCACAGTATTAGACATATATTTAAACCTATTTTAAAAAATTTGGGGCGCTTAGCAGCGAGCAACTTGGAATCATAAACTCTGAGAGGAAATCTGATAAAACGAAAGGTTTATCTACAACTATATGAGATGCAAGATTTTCTGAATCAACAGCGTTATTCTTCTAGTTAGCTTTCACTATACACGACTTTACATTTTTCACGCAATCTCTATCTATCAATCCTACTCCCTACGTCTTTTTCCCGCAGGTTATTCAAGACTACGAATAAGTAGGAAATAATTTTTTTAATTAATTTTCAGACACTTAAATTTAAATATTTTCATCTAAATTCTAAATTATGATTTTTATATAAATTTTTAACATATTATTTCATTTTCTTTTACTCTCAAATATTCGCTATTTTCACTCAGTTCAAATTGTTTTAGCCACAAAAAAAGCCCACTGTTGTGAGCTTTTTTTTCACTGGTCTAAAGTAATTAGATAACAGTAATTAGAGTTGCTTGTGGGCCTTTTTTACCTTGACCAAGAACAAACGAAACGCGTTGGCCTTCATTCAATACTTTGAAGCCCTTGCTTTGGATTTCGCTGAAATGAGCAAAAACATCTTCGCCAGAGTCAGCTTGAATAAAACCAAAACCTTTAGTTTCGTTGAACCACTTAACAGTACCAGTAACTGTATCAGACATACCTTTAAACCTTTTAAACTTTGTTCATTTATGAATTAAATCAAAATTTTTACATCATGATTTAATACAATCTATCCTTATTGAATAGATACTACAAGTATGTGAACCATTTATGTCAATCGATAAAGTTGATTAACATCGGTATAAAAGCTTTTCCCGTCCAAATTAAAGTCAATTTCTTGACCTGATTCCAACAGGATCTTCTTTCCTACTTCTACCCATTTAAAACCATTCAGCGTATTTTGCTGACGCTTTAAAGGGATGATTCTCACACAAATTTCATTACCATTGCTGGCTTTGGCTACACGCCATTCATTAATAATTTTCAACACAAAATCACTCATTTCTGAGCTCAAGTGATCGATTTTGATTTACTATAACACTAGATAGATGAGAGAGGATAGCTACATTTCTAGAATCTAATAATTTTTAGCTTTATTTAGGGTTATTTCAGCTAACTTTATTACTGTCTATTCTTTTTAGACAGTAACCTTAAATACATCACAGAGCATAACTAATTTAATTCGGTTGGTAGCGGGAGCTGGATTTGAACCAACGACCTTCGGGTTATGAGCCCGACGAGCTACCAGACTGCTCCATCCCGCACCGACGAGTTATCTTTATACGCACATCTTTCCCACAATGCAAATTATTTTTATAAAAATCGCTTAATTTATCAATTAATGTCTAAATTACACACAAAGTGATCAAAACTCACTCTTATTCAATAGGCCTGAGTTAATCTTGCAAATGAGTTCTAAATTTTCAGATATTCAATAAATCAATTAAGATTCGTTCAATAAAACAACTATTTCTTTATAATTCAAAATTCTACAAAAATATTATGCAGTAAAAAGCCCATTATGTAACAATATCATCACCCTTTCATTTATATAGTGCTTCATGTCATTAATTATTGGTATTGACCCTGGTTCACGCTTAACAGGTTATGGAATTATCGAAAAAGATGGCAATAAGCTGCGGTTTGTTGATGCAGGAACAATTCGTACTGAAACACAAGAAATGCCTGAACGTTTGAAACGTATTTTTGCGGGTGTCGAACGTATCGTTAAATTTCATGGTCCAACAGAAGCAGCGGTCGAACAAGTATTCATGGCACAAAATCCCGATTCGGCTCTTAAGCTCGGTCAGGCCCGTGGCGCGGCAATTGCTGCACTGGTGAATCTAGATTTACAAGTCGCAGAATACACAGCACGTCAAATCAAGCAGTCTGTTGTCGGTTACGGCGCAGCAGAAAAAGAACAAGTTCAGCTCATGGTGATGCGTTTGCTTAATTTAACCATCCAACCTCAAGCAGATGCGGCAGATGCGCTTGCCGCAGCAATTTGTCATGCTCATGCGTCAGGTAGTATGAGTAAAATGGCAGTACTCAATGCTTTAGGTGGTATGGCACGCGGCCGTAGCCGTTCGAGTAGCAGACGCCGTTAAACCTTTTGATTCACGACTTTATATATCATTTTTGCCATGTCATGCGCTTGTAATCCCCTCATACCCTTTTCAGCCAGTAGATCGCCTGCCTGTGCATGCAGGCTGACAATCTCATGCAATGCAATCTGTTGATGAAATTGAGCTTTTAAACTCGCGATCATACCTGCCAATACATCCCCCATTCCACCTGTACCCATACCCGCATTGCCCTGCGTACAGATAAATAATTGTTCTTCTAAAATTAAACTACCTGCACCTTTCAACACCCATTTCCCTGCATATTTTTGTTGTAACTGTTGAATGGCAGCGATACGGTCTTGTTCTATATCCGCAGCAGTACATCCCAACAACGTTGCGGCCTCACCTGAATGTGGCGTTGCATAGAGATGCTGGTTTAATTGTTGCGGATGCTTGGCCAGAAAGCACAAGCCATCTGCGTCAAGTACAACCTCTAAATGTGAGTTTTGCTTGAGTAAATCAAACCATTGTAAATATATTTGCTCTGCCCATTCATCTCGACC
Organism: Acinetobacter sp. Ac_3412; assembly: GCF_013072675.1. Taxonomy (NCBI): domain Bacteria; kingdom Pseudomonadati; phylum Pseudomonadota; class Gammaproteobacteria; order Moraxellales; family Moraxellaceae; genus Acinetobacter; species Acinetobacter sp. Ac_3412. The sequence continues at coordinate 66,976 of NZ_LXUJ01000001.1, forward strand.
TAAGCCCATACCAAAACAGACTGCATCTACTTGCATTAATAGCTGTTGAATGACTTCCTGATCTAAGGCATTAATGTCTCGCACCATAATATTTGGTGAACGTGCCAAAATGGCTTGATGATGTTTTACATGACAAATGACACTGACTTTACCAGCTCCTGCATGGAAGGCAGCTTCAGCGGACATGATCACTGCACCGCCCATGTCTGCATGTCCACCAACAACCAGCACATGCCCATAGCTTCCTTTATGTCCAAAAGCCTGACGTTTCGGCAAAACGATTTTTTCAGGCGACAAATAAGCAAGTGCTTTTAATTCTTGGTCAACTGGAATCAAACTCAGCAAATGTAGTTTCCCCACATATTCCTTGCCTTGACCAGTAAACAAACCTGCTTTGTAACCCAGAATCGTGAAGGTTTGATCAGCTTGCACGGCACAGGGCAAAGCTTGTCCAGTATTGGCGTTGAGTCCACTAGGGATGTCAATCGAAACTTTTAAACCTGTTTGTGCATTGAATAGTTGAATAATATCCTGCCAGTTTGGATCTAGCATTCGGTTGAGACCAATGCCAAATAAGGCATCAATATGACAATCAAAAGTGGGCAGTTCCTGATGGACAGCATTTTCAGATAAAAGATAATCAACACTTTGAATATCGACTTGATGAGACTGGGCAAAATCTGCGGCTTGTTTTAAATCCACGGATTGTCCGAGTTCTGTAGCAAATACCGTAATGCTAAATCCGTATTGCTTAAGAAACGCAGCAATATAATAGCCATCACCCGCATTATTACCCTGCCCGCACCAAACTGCGATCTTTTGAGTTTTATTTTGCTGAAATTGTTGCATTAACTGTTGTGTAATTGTCCAAGCCGCTTGCTGCATGAGCCCTAAAGATGAGTTTTGCTGAGCAAACCAACGCTGCTCCCATGCTTGGATACTTCGGCTATGGTAAACTACAGCTTGCATGTTTTTCTCCTTATTATCGTTTTATGGCTTCAAGCACACCATCTCAAACACAGTCTCAGAAAACGCCTGATAAAATCAAGTTACAACAGCTTGACCCTCAAGCATTAAAAGACTGGATCAAAGCACAGGCTTTAGACTTGGGCTTTGCTGATTGTGTCATTGCCAAACCAGATGCTCAAGATCAAATACCGCGTTTTAAGGAATATTTAGAACGCGGTTATCATGCAGATATGCACTATTTAGAAGAAAACTTAGAAAAACGTGCCAATCCAACCTTGCTCGTTCCTGGTACAAAAAGCATTATTTGTGTGCGCATGAACTATCTTGTGGCATCACCCAAGCCCCGTTATGTACCATTTGAACCAAATTCTGCCATTATTGCGCGTTATGCACGTGGTCGTGACTATCATAAAGTCATGCGTGGACGTCTTAAAACCTTAGCGACCCGTATTAAGGAAAAAGTCGGCGATTTTGAATCACGCCCCTTTGCTGATTCGGCCCCTATTTTTGAAAAATCGCTGGCTGAAAGTGCAGGTATGGGATGGACGGGTAAACACACCTTATTGATTCATAAAAAATCGGGCTCTTTTTTCGTTTTAGGAGAACTGTTTACTTCTCTAGAACTGCCTTTTGACCAACCTGCGACTGCACATTGCGGTTCATGTACTGCCTGTATTGATATTTGCCCAACACAGGCGATTGTTGAACCTTATATGCTGGATGCCCGAAAGTGTATTGCTTATCTAACCATTGAATATAAAGGTATTATTCCTGAGGAACTAAGATCAGGTATCGGCAACCGTATCTTTGGCTGTGATGATTGCCAGTTGATTTGTCCTTGGAATAGCTTTGCTAAAAAAGCGTCAATTCCAGATTTTGATCCAAGACATAACTTAGATGACATCAGCTTATTAGAAATTTGGCAATGGGATGAAGCAACGTTCTTAGCCAATACAGAAGGCAGCCCAATCCGCCGTACAGGCTACCAATCCTTTAAGCGTAATATTGCAATCGGTCTAGGAAATGCTCCATACTCAGCAGAAATCGTCACTCAATTGCAAGAAGCAAAAACGTTGCACGATGACATCGTCAATGTACATATAGATTGGGCAATTCGACAGCAATTGCAGCAAATAAACGTACACTGAATAGAAAAATGGTGTTTTTTGCCCTTTGGCTTTGGCACGATTTCTGTATGATGAATCTCAATGTCTGTAATCAATCATCATGGATATAACAATGACTTTACGTAATGACTGGACTCGTGATGAAATCCAAGCTTTATATGACCAACCTTTTCTAGACTTAGTATTTCAAGCACAAGGCGTTCATCGTCAGCATTTCCAAGCAAATGCGATTCAGGTCAGCACGCTACTTTCAATCAAAACAGGTAAATGCCCTGAAGATTGTAAGTATTGCTCACAATCTGCTCGTTACGACTCTAAGTTAGAAGCAGAAAAACGTATTGCCGTTGATAAAGTTATTCGTGAAGCACTTGCAGCAAAAGAATCTGGTTCATCGCGTTTCTGTATGGGTGCTGCTTGGCGTAACCCGCATGAGCGTGATATGCCTTATGTGCTAGAAATGGTACGTGAAGTGAAAGCATTGGGCCTAGAAACCTGTATGACTTTAGGTATGCTCAACCAATCTCAAGCGGAACGCTTAAAAGATGCAGGTCTAGACTATTACAACCACAACCTAGACACTTCTCGTGAATACTATTCTCATATCATCAGCACACGTACTTTTGATGACCGCTTAGATACTTTAGATCATGTGCGTCAAGCCGGTATGAAAGTATGTAGTGGCGGTATTGTTGGTTTAGGTGAAAGCCGTAATGACCGCATTGGTTTATTACATGAACTTGCAACCATGCCAGTGCATCCTGAATCCGTACCAATCAACATGTTGGTTCCAATCGAAGGCACACCTTTGGCTGATGTTGAAAAACTTGATGTGACTGAATGGATCCGTACCATTGCTGTCGCACGTATTATCATGCCACACAGTTATGTTCGCCTCTCTGCTGGTCGTGAATCATTAAGTGATTCTGACCAAGCGCTTGCCTTTATGGCGGGTGCGAACTCACTCTTCTCTGGTGATAAATTACTTACGACGCCAAATGCGGGTGAAGGCAAAGATCAGGTTCTATTTGCTAAATTAGGTTTAACTGCGGAAAAACCGAAACCAACGGTTGCAGAACTCTCTGTCGATGCCATGAGTGCATAAACAAAAAAGCCTTGTCAGATGACAAGGCTTTTTTAGATATGATTAAATTGATGTCACCAAAATGCCGTATTTGGCATTTAAAAACATTCCAACACGGATGATATCAACACCTGCTGCATGGGTTACTGACAATTCTTGGCTATGCACATCAAAATGAAATGAATCAAAAATGTCTTGATGTTGCATCAACCATGCAATCGTATCAGCAATACACTCATCAACAGTATATGTTTCTGATTTAAAGTCCTTATTCATAACACTATGTTATATCTTCACTTGATCTTTCAATCATAACGGATAGATAAGCTTCGTGCAGCTTGTTAAAAAAACACTTAGTAAAGGACATTACTCACTAAGTGTATTAACTTGAAATATGTTTTGAATTGCTTAAGCCGCTTGTGGGCTCAGGATATTTTGGCCCGCCTTTAAGCTTGCAACAGCTTTGGCATTAAATTCTAAAGTCAGCACATGGTTGTCTAAATGAACATGATAAGACTGAATCAATGACTGCTGACCCTCATCTGTTTCAAGCACATATTCATCTGCAATATTTAAAATACCTTCTAAATTGGTTGTACTAGAGGCACGATCATGACTGAATAAATCATAAATCGTCTGCAGATTAAAGCTTGTTTGCTGTTCCGTAGCATGGCTTTTTAAATAACTTTCTAGGAATAAAACAAACTTGTGTGCGAAGAAATAGTAGTTTGGTTTGTGGGTATAAAGCATGTTCATCGAAAGCTCCTTTACGGTGTTTTTTTCATCTAATCATGACTAAAAAACTAAGGATTTAACCTTAAAAGATTCTTAAAAGAACTTTGAGCTTTTTGTTAATAAACTTAATAATCACGCTAAAAACTTGATTATTCATCTAAATTATTTTTTTATTTTTGCAATACAGATCACAAAAAAATGTAAACCCCTTTATTTTTTGATCAAAAAATAACCAAATAAGCCTTTTTTATGAAAGGAAAAAACAATCAGTCTTAAGCAATATTAAACAAACAGGCTAAAAAAGCTGTTTTTACCAGAAATAAAAATACTTTATATCAACAACTTATTTATGATCGGAATTTTAGATCGAAACACACCATAAAAATGTGATGCAGTTTGCATTTCTAAAACCTAGTGATATATATTTCGCACATTACTTGTTCAGCGCAAAAATCCAACTGAGAAGTAATTTTAATTCAAACTTTTAGCCGATGTGTTCGAGAAATTATTATGAAAAAACTTGCTTTGATCGCTGCTCTTTCAGTTGTAGGTATTGCTAACGCTCAAGCTGCTGACGGAACGATTACAATTAATGGTCTAGTAACAGACAAAACTTGTGACATCGTGACTCCAGCTGGTAAAGACTTTACAGTAACACTTCCAACTGTTTCTAAACAAACTCTTGCTAACGCAGGTGATGTTGCTGGTCGTACTCCATTCCAAATCAACTTGGGTAACTGTTCAGAAGGTAAAGTTGCAACTTACTTCGAACCAGGTGCGACTGTTGATTTCAATACTGGCCGTTTACTTAACCAAAACGCTGGTGGCGCTAAAAACGTTGATGTTCAATTATTAGGCAACAACAACCAAGTAATCCCAGTTCTTGCTGCTGGTAGCAACGGTGCTCAAGCTAACTCGCAATGGGTTGACGTTGTAGAAGGCGGTACTGCTGACCTTAACTACTATGCTGAATACTATGCAACTGGCGCGTCTACTGCTGGTGAAGTAAACACTTCAGTTCAGTACACTATTATTTATCAATAATCTATTGATAAACTTTGCGAATTTCTAGATTTCTAGGAATTCGCAGTTGTACACTTCACGCAATCATAGAGAAAATTTAAATGGCACTGAACGGTTACAATTTTTTGCTTGGTTTAACGATGTCGTCGGCTTTGATCGCAAGTCATACACATGCGGAAATTATTTTGCATGGAACTCGCGTTATTTATCCATCTGACGCTCGTGAAGTGACTTTGCAAGTCAGTAACAATGGTTCTAAGCCATCGCTTGTTCAAGCATGGATTGATGAAGGTGATGCTAAAAGTACACCGGATCAGTCTAAAGTTCCGTTTATGATTACCCCTCCTATTTCGCGTGTAGACCCAATGAAGAGCCAATCGCTTCGTATTACTGCATTACCCAATGCGGCTCAGTTAAATCAAAAACAAGAAACTGTTTTTTGGTTGAATGTTTTGGATATTCCACCAAAGCCAACCGCAAACAGTAAAGATGCTATTCCTGATAATTTTTTACAGCTCGCAATTCGTTCACGCATTAAGTTTTTCTATCGTCCAGCCAGCATCAAAGCTGATGCCAATCTCGCTGGTGAAAAATTACAATGGGCGAAAAGCGGACAAACTTTAATCGTAAAAAATCCAACACCATTTCACGTCACCATGACTGCGGTGTACCAACAAAATGCAGGAAAGCCAGTTGACCTACTGCCTAAAGGTCTAATGCTCTCACCTTTTTCAGAGGACAAAATCCAATTGAAAACTGGGAGTACTGAAAAATTGAGCTATGTAAGCATCAATGATTACGGTGGTCGTATCGAACACCAGATCAAGTTTTAATAACAAACAAATTTATTTCCAATCAATAAATGATTTTGTACCTATCATTGAATAGGCGAACCGATTATGTCAAAGAAAAATGCAACAGCTAAATTCTTGAAGCGTCGTATCTGTTATTACCTTACTTCTGGGGTAGTCACAATCACGATGCCTATGGCTGTTTATGCAGTAGAACAGACAGCAGAAAAAGCTGCACCAATGGAAGCAGAATTTGACTCTGTTTTTTTAATCGGTGACGCCCAAAAAGTAGATATTTCTCGTTTTAAATATGGGAACCCCGTTTTACCTGGGGAATATAACGTTGATGTTTATATCAATGGTAACTGGTTCGGCAAAAGAAGAATGATGTTTCGTTCGGCAGAACAAAACCAAAATGCCTTTACCTGTTTCACTTCAAGCTCATTGCTTGAATACGGCGTAAAACAAGACGTTCTGGTTAACCGTACAGAATCTGCTGCGCCGAATGGTTGTTACAAAATCGAAGAATGGATCGAAAATGCATTTTATGATTTCGATACCTCGCGCCTGCGTGTCGACATTTCGATTCCACAGATTGCATTACAAAAAAATGCGCAAGGCTATGTTGATCCAAGTATTTGGGATCGTGGTGTCAATGCTGGATTTTTATCTTATAGCGGTAGTGCCTACAAAACCTTTAACCGCTTAAATGACAATAAAGAAACCACCAATGCCTTTATGGCGATTACTGCTGGTGCAAACATTGCTGGCTGGCAATTACGCCACAACGGTCAGTGGCAATGGCAAGATGGTGCTCAAAGTGAGTTAGATCCAAATAACAAAAAGAAATCTAACTACGAGTCTACCAGTACTTATTTACAGCGTGCTTTTCCTCAATATCGTGGCGTTTTAACCTTAGGCGATAGCTTTACCAATGGTGAGTTATTTGACTCATTCGGTTACCGCGGTTTAGATTTTTCTAGCGATGATCGCATGCTGCCAAATAGTATGCTCGGCTATGCACCCCGTATTCGTGGTAATGCAAAAACCAATGCGAAAGTAGAAGTTCGCCAACAAGGTCAATTGATTTACCAAACTACGGTTGCACCGGGTAGCTTTGAAATTAATGATCTCTACCCTACAGGGTTTGGTGGTGAGCTTGAAGTTTCGATTATTGAATCGAATGGTGAAATTCAAAAGCTTGCCGTTCCTTATGCATCTGTCGTGCAAATGCTCCGTCCTGGATTAAGCCGTTACTCAGTCACTGCAGGTGAATTCCGCGACCGTGATATTGATTTGACACCTTGGGTCACGCAGGGTAAATACCAACGTGGTATTAACAACTATTTGACGGGCTATACTGGCTTTCAACTGGCTGAAGACTATAGTGCCCTATTATTAGGTGCAGCCGTTGCAACGCCTATTGGTGCGGTGTCTTTTGACGTTACTCAGTCAAATACTGACTTTGACAAGCAAGGTTCGCAATCTGGACAAAGTTTCCGTCTAAGTTATAGCAAACTCATTTCACCGACCAATACCAACTTAACCTTGGCAGCCTATCGTTATTCGACAGAAAACTATTATAAGTTACGTGATGCCCTGCTTATTCGTGATCTTGAAGATAAAGGTGTGAATACTTTTGCTGTGGGTAAACAGCGCAGTGAATTCCAAATTACCTTGAACCAAGGTTTACCTGAGGGTTGGGGTAATATTTATATGGTCGGTTCTTGGAACGATTACTGGAACCGTAATGAGACCAGTCGCCAATACCAAGTGGGTTATAGCAATAACTATCATGGCTTAACCTATGGTCTTTCTGCGACCAATCGCCAGATCGAATATGGTTCAAATAATCAAACCCGTGATACTGAATATTTGATGACTCTTTCGTTCCCTATGAATTTCAGAAAGAGCGCTGTCAATGTCAACGCAAACGTATCTGAAAACAACCGCACAGTGGGTATGAGCGGTATGGTCGGTGATCGCTTTAACTACGGCGCTTCTGTATCTCATCAAGACAGACAGAATCCGAGCTTTAACGTTAACAGCCGCTATCGTACCAACTTTGCGACAGTCGGTGGTTCTTATAGTATCGCTGATTCATATCAACAAGCGATGGTTAGTATGAGCGGTAGTATTGTTGCACATGATAAAGGCATCCTGTTTGGCCCAGAACAAGGTCAAACCATGGTATTGGTCTATGCCCCAGATGCGGCAGGCGCCAAAGTTAATAATACGACCGGTCTGAGTGTAAATAAATCTGGTTATGCTGTGATTCCTTATGTAACGCCATACCGTCTAAATGACATCACGCTTGACCCACAAGAAATGTCGACCAATGTTGAATTAGAAGAAACCAGCCAACGTATTGCGCCTTTTGCTGGCGCGATTGCTAAAGTTGATTTCTCAACCAAGAAAGGCTATGCCATCTACATCAACACCAAAACAGCAGCGGGTGAAAGTTTACCGTTCGCTGCACAAGTCTTTAACACCAAAGATGAGTCTGTTGGTATTGTTGCACAAGGCAGCATGGTGTATTTACGTACGCAAGAGCCAAAAGGTGATTTGTATGTAAAATGGGGTGATGAAGCCAATGAACAGTGCCACTTCAGTTATGATGTCACAGCACAAATTTCTAACGATCAGCAAAGCATGATCATGACTGAGGCAGTATGCAAATGAAAAAGTTACTCTTAAACAGTGTTTTGCTTACCGCAGGTCTTGGCATCTATACAGAAGCAAATGCTGCTTGTACTCCAGAAATAGACAGGGGTAAAGAATTTAAAACAGTCGATATCTCAATGGCTGTGGGTCGTGTCGTTGTGAGACCAACGGATGAGGTTGGTAAAATTTTGCGTAAAGCTACTTTCCCTATTACTCCTAATGGTTCAACCTATTGGTGTGATAGAAATGGAGGAACTTTAGAAGCAAATCTTTCTCAAAGTTATGCTCTGAGTCCTTTAGGGAATAACATCTATTCTACTAATATTGAAGGTATTGGGATTCGCCTTTATCGTGAAGCTGAGAATGCGACAAATTTCTCTGGATATTATCCATATCGAGCATCAACACAAAGAAATACGAGATATACACTTGCAAATGGTTATTTTGTTGTTGAAATTATTAAAACAGCAAACCAAACTGGATCTGGTGCTCTAGTCCCTGGTCGATATAGTGCCTACCATGCTAGCGGATACGGGGTTACGCCTTGGTTAACAAGTACGGTGTATGGTAATGCAATTACTATTGCCTCTTCCTCTTGTGAACTACAAGGTAATATCAATAAAGTGGTTCAACTTCCTACTGTGATGAAATCAGGCTTTAGTGGTGTTGGTTCAACCCAAGGTGAGCAAGCCTTCGACTTAAATATCTTATGTAATGGTGGGAAAAACCCAACGGGATATGAAGAAAAGAACCAAATCAGTTTAGATTTTGATTTTCCACAAGACGGTACCAACAACCAAGTAATGTCCAATACAGCACCAAACTCAACCAAAGCCAATGGTGTTGGTGTACAACTTCTTTGGAAATATCAAAATAAAAATCAAGTGATCCGCAAAGGTGACAAGTTGGATGTTGGTTCAATTAGCTCAAACCAAACAGTACAATACAACATTCCATTATCTGCTCGCTATTATCAAACAGCGACCAATGTCACTGCAGGTACTGTTCGTGCAATGGCAACCGTAACAATCCAATACGATTAAACCTTTTATAAGACCTCTTCCCAAACGAGAGGTCTTTTTTTTATAAAATTCTAAACAGAATATTTCTAATCAATTATTTTTTTTAAATTTATTTCTTAAAAAGTCGCATTTTTTACTTTTGATAATAAGCCGTGAACAATAAACCAGAGGAACAATCAATGAAAAAACTGAGCATATTTGCCCTTAGCCTAGCCTTACTCGGCTGTGGTGAAAATAAGGATAGTTCGCAAAATAATACCAGTACTCAACCTACAGCAGCATCTACAAGCTTTAGTTTACGTAGTTTTAGCCAACCACAAACATGTCAGTATAACTTTGATGCAACACAGCAAGATTATGATACTTGGAACCTACAAAACCCCGGATATACTCCAATTACACAATTTCCTGAGATAAATGGTCAAAGGTTTGGTTTTATCGTTAGCTCTACACCTATAGATGAAGATGCATATGTTAACTATGTCGCTACTAGTAAAGCTCAGCTTAACTCAGCCAATGGAAATGGTGATTTCCCCCTCCCCACAACAGGAATTATTGCATTTGAAATGCAGCTAAAAATTCCAACACCACCACCTACAGGTGATTCTTCTTATACCTCTTCGTTTTTAATTACAGGAGTCACAAATAATGGTTATGCAATTCGCTCAGATTTCGGCTTTCAGTCAGGGACATATGATCCAGATTTTGGGGAAAACCCACCTGATTTAAGCTACTCTCTGAGATATCAACTTAGTGATGGTACTGGGCCTACGACAGTTGACTATTATCAGAATACCAAAGTGACTACTAATACAAATAGTTATCAACGTTTAGGTATCTATATCAACCAGTTAACAAAACAGGTCGGATTTATCTTTAATGGTATTGATCAAGGCTATCAATCTACTTTACCAGCAGCACTTGAAAATCTTAGTTTTAACATTGATAGCGGAGTTTCTATATATTCCAATCATTTAGATGGGCAAGAACTATCATCAGAACTGATCACTGACCGCAATGCTTTGCAATTCAGTTACCCTCAAGGTTCTACGGACATCTGTGGCAATGTAATTTAGTCCAGCTTAGTGTCACAAAAGCCTAATCGTTGATTAGGCTTTTTTCTTGCCAAAAATAGCAATCACATAATTTTCCCGTAACAAGGGTATACATAAGTTCCCTATTTGAATTTTAAAATATGTTACAGCGATCATATAATGTAGACCAGACAGGTCCGGTTTTTAAATTCGCATTAAAACAAAAATATGTGACACAATTATCAAATCCAAATAAACATATTAATTATCAATTTAAAAGCAAAATTTTAAATACATCACACTTTAAATAACTATTTAATCAATCTTTAATTTTAATATTGCCTTAATAATAATACTTATGTTAATTAATACTTAATACATCATATAAAAGGCAATAAACATGTATAACAATATCTATAAATCTGCCCTACTTTTATCATTAATGGCGTTTGCTTCGGTGGGTTATTCTGCAAGCACAATCCAAATGAATGGAAGTATAGTAGAAGATACTTGCTCTCAGCAGCATAACACTAGTGACTGTCAGCAATTGAATCAAATCAGAGATAAGATTGATTCTCAATCAATTTCTCTCAGTGACTTAAGCACTCATACCAAAAAAAATACAACCACCGACATTAGCTTCGAACAGCTACCAGATAAAAAGAATGCTGTTATTATCGCAAGTTACTACTAGTTACTAAAATATACATCAATATGTGAACTAATTAACATTTAAATTATTAGTTCACATTGTTCCAATCATAAAAACACTTAACAAATACTCGGCTTTATTTAGATTTTATTAAAAAATTAATTCAAAAAAACTACCCACTGTTTATTTTCAATAAAATATTCTTAATAAAAAAACTTAAAAAACAATTTAATTAAAACAGAATATGGAATTATTTTATTTATTCCATTGCATACATATTGACCACCCACAATATTTTCTATAATTTCATAAACGATGAAAATAAAAACACTTTAAAATAATAAGGACAAAAAATGGATCACTTAAAATTAGATTCGCCCAGCAATACGCCATGTGTTGATTGTACAAAAGACCCGATTGAATCTTTGAAAGCCATGTTTGTGGACATGGTACAAGCTGGGAGAATTCGCAAAGGTCAATGCCCTGCTATGCGACCAGTATTTCTTAAACCACACGGAATAGCCGCTGCTGAATTCAAAATCCGTGATGATTTACCCGAGAAGCTCCGTGTCGGATTATTTTCAAATTTAGGCAAAAGTTACCCGACCTGGGTTCGCTTCTCATCCGACACCACACCAACAAATACAGACTTCAAATCTACCCTTGGTATCGGGATCAAACTATTTGATGTTGAGGGAAAAAAAATACTCGGTAATCCTGATGCGAATACCTTTGATTTCTTGATGCAGAATTTTGATGCTTTTTTTGTCGACACTGCAAAAGATATGTGTGAATTTACCAAAGCTGGTGTGGTCGATGGTGATTATGATCCTTATCTAAAAGCTCATCCAAAAACCTCAGAATTACTGGATGCAATGGCAAAACCCGTAGCCAGTGTTTTAGCTTCCCCTTACTGGAGTGGTTTACCCTTTCAATTTGGTCCAAATGAATATGTAAAATATAAACTAGAACCTGTTTTTTATCTTGACCCACCGAATCATTCGCCTAATGACCCTTCTTATTTAGCCAACGACTTAATCTCGAGATTAAAAGTCTCTGAAGCACGATTCCGCTTCATGATCCAACTCAGAACAGATCCTGAACGTATGCCATTAGACGAAGCAACTGTCGTCTGGCCAGAAGATTTAAGCCCACCTATTCACGTTGCCGACATCGTCATACCCATTCAAGATATTTCAGCTCGCGGGCAAGCCGAATATGGTGAAAACTTAGCAATAAATATTTGGCGTGTCACTGCTGAACATGCCCCAGTCGGTTCTATCGCAGATGCTAGACGTGTTGTTTACGCAGCTTCGGCAGAGTTACGCCGTAATGTAAATGGTGTACCTCTAGGTGAACCTGATACTCCTCGTCCTGTTATTTCCCCAGCAGCGTGTATTGATACCAAGATCGTTCGTGCAGCAATCCATCCTGCAATTGGGGTCGCTCGCGTAGGTGACAGTGAAAATGAGTTTTTTATTGGACCTGAGCTTGTTGATGCTCCAACAGACCTAACCCAGCAGCCCAATAGCTATCGAGATAAGACTGGTGCAATCAAAAGGCAAGCAGCTCGATTCCGTATCTATGGCTACAATGCTGCTGGCGACGTAGTCCGTGAGCTGAATCCTGACAATGCCGATATTGTCTGGACTGTCCATGTTGCCAACCGTAAAGCTGAATGGTATCAATTTCAGTATGCACTGGACATACCAGAAGCCGTCAATGCTCCTGATAATGCGTTCACGCTACGTAATCCCAAAGTCAAACCAGCCAATCGACATAAATTAGCCATTGATCCAGGCCCACGTAGTATTTTTGGTCGTAATGTTTCGGGTGGTGCTGAACATCGTTTTGATACTGGAACTTTCCAAGCAGCAGCGGAACAGGCTGTGACTGTGCCTTTAGGTGAAATTCAAACAGATGAAAATGGACATTTATTATTTTTAGGTGGGCATGGTAAATCAGCATCTCCAACCCATGCACCTGTTTATGATCCAGACCATCCACCTAGCTTTAATAATGCTGATGATTGGTATGATGACACATCCGATGGCCCAGTCACTGCAACAGTTTCCATAAATGGAATCGAGATACCCGTTGAATCTGCGTGGGTTGTTGTTGCTCCACCCAACTACGCACCAGATGTTGTGAGCTGGCGAACCATGTACGACCTTATGTGCGATGTCTACGTCAATGCAGGTTGGATGGTGATGCCTGAAAAGCCATCCTTTACTAAGGACATTTGGCCACTCCTGAAACGTCTAGGCGGTTTACAGTGGGTAAATAAAGGTTTTGCAGCCTACTTTGGCAAAGGCTGCCCAATGGATTTTAATAACCCTGCACTGCTGGCTAAACTTTCATTCCAATCAAAGAATAAAAATTTACCTGATCCATATAGTGAATTACGTCGTGCCATCTTGCATAGTTTCAGACCATCCAAACCTAGCGTAGCTGAGCCAATACAATGGCCACATATCTGGCCTTGGATTTATGGTGATGCGTTTGGAAGCTTTTCAGAAAATGGGCCCGGCAATATGCTGACTATGACGGGTTTACAAGAAGGCCTACTCCGAAACTGGGTGGACGGAAATTTTATTGATGACTGGTCTAATGAAGAAATTAAATCGCCTTCATCTTTAGATCAAGTTCCATTACAAGATCAACCTCATACATTAGACCAGGCGGCCTTGCATTATTGTCTGGCAGATACCTTTCATCCCGGTTGTGAAATGACATGGCCGATGCGTCATGCCAGTATGTATAGTTCACCATTCAGAATCAGATTACGTGCAGCTACAAATCCCGAACCAGACTATGGCTCAACAATGACACCCATCAAAGTTCAGCAAGTTGATGGTCCCTTATATGCTCAAGTCGCTGGCAGTATTACCCGCTGGATGGCAGTCCCATGGCAAGGGGATACTGCATTCTGCCGCTCTGGATACGATCCAGATTTCGATCCCTATCTTCCAACATTTTGGGCAGCCCGTGTTCCAAACCACGTTCTCACAGAACAAGACTATCAAAAAGTTATAAATCCCGATCTATCGAGAGAAGAACGTATTGCTGCCTTTAATCAACGTCACAGTTGGCTACGCGCAATCCAAAATGCAGATACTGCCGAAGTGATGAAGCGTATGATTGCTCAATTTAATGAACTTGGTATTGTTGAAGTCCGTGCAGGTGTAAAGGACGATCCAGATATTCCTGAATATATCTATGTTGAAACACTGATTGCTGGTCAATTAAAAACGGCTGCCGAACATGCAACCAACTTGTTAGAAAGTAAGGTTGAACCACTTACTGACTTAGAAAAAGCAGGCTGGGCAAGTCATGAACAGTTATTGGCATTCCGCTCTGTCCGTGTACAAAAACGCTAAATGAACAACTTAAAGGTAGATGTCTGTATCGCAGGTCATGGGCCTGCTGGACTTATAGCGGCAAGACAACTTGCTTTGGCTGGGTTATCTGTGTGTACCATTGATAACCCAAGCCATAAGGTACATAAATTTGGTGAAACACTCCCCGGATCGGCAATTCGTCTATTAACCAAACTCGGCCTTCAATCAATCATTGAGCCTTTACAAACAGAGCAGCATGCCAATGGCTACTATTCACCTCGTGTCGGTGGAAATATGTCTTTTTGGGGAAGCGAGTCCCCCATCATTTCTGATGCCTTACATGATCCCTATGGGGTTGGACTTCGGATTGATCGGCAGAAATTCGATATGCTTTTAGCGCAGCATGCTCATGTTGAGGGAATAGTAAAATTTAGTGCAAACATTTTGGATTTAAAAAAAGATCGTAATATTTGGAACATTCAATTGGAATGTGGCAAATCCATTGCAACAAAATGGATTGTTGATGCAACAGGCCGCAGCGCCAAAATCATCCGTCTACTCGGTATTCAGCGCCATCGTGGTGTACCATTGGTTGCGCTGTATCGAACATTTAAACCAGAGAAAAGTATTTCACTCAGTAAAACCATCATTTCATCACATAAAAATGGATGGTTATATGCAGGGAAAATTTCAGAACAAAAATGGGTTCTTGGTTATCACACGATCCCCAAAACCGCAGCAGCACTTCACAACTATCCTATACACTGGGATGAAATTATTAAAACCAATACGATCATACCTGAGCTTTTTGGTGAATTAGAATTTGGAAAAAATATCTGTTGTCATGATGTACGTAGTGTTTGGTTAAAACAGGGTTTGGGGGAAGGCTGGATTGCTTGCGGTGATGCCTTATTGGCATTTGATCCTATCGCAGGGCAAGGTTTGTTTAATGCAATTTATACAGCAATGAAAGCAGCAGAAACGATTGTACAATATGATCAAAATAAGGATGCTCATCAACACTATTTAGCTGAAACTCATAAAATTATTAAAATCTATGAAAATCGAAGATATTCATTATATAAGCAAGAACAAAGATGGTTGAATAGTCCATTTTGGAAAGCACATCAAATGACCACTGGCTAAACTAGACCAAACGACGAACACAAGTATAAAAATCGATTAGATCAGCGTATTTCTTCTACTCACGATCTTTAAGTTGCTAAACTGATTTATGTTATGGAGCAAATATATGTTAGATCTGAAAGCTTTGGTACGCTTCGGTTTATTTTTCACAATCACTCCTCTACTGATCAGTATAAGTGGTTGCGCTTATCAGCATCAAAAATCAAACATTGTGGCTAATACACATAAAATTCCCTATCCAACCATTGATACGGAATTAGGTGAAAAGTTACAACCGAACGAGAGTATTGTGGCTGCACAAATTTCTGAGCAAATTGGACAAAGTATTCGTACACAATACACAGCAGGCCATGTGCTACGTGATGCACATCCTAAAGCACATGGCTGTCTTCGAGCAGAATTCCATGTCTCAAAATCGTTACCATCAAACCTAGCGAAAGGCATTTTTATTGCTGATAAAACATATTCAGCATGGATTCGTTTCTCCAATGCTTCAGGAGATGCCACCCAAGCCGACAATAAAAAAGATGCGCGCGGCATGGCGATCAAAATTCTAGGTGTTACTGGAAAAAAGATTATGGAGAATGATAATCAAGCAATGACTCAAGATTTTATTATGATTAATCATCCTGTATTTTTTGTAAATCAACCTGATCGCTATTTATCCTTTATACGGAATATAAATAGTGGAAGTACGCTCAAAAAATTGCAGATTCCTTTTGTCCTAGGTTTGCAGGGCACTATGAATGCGCTTAAAGCGAGAAATTCAATCATTTCCAATCCAATACAAGCCCGATACTGGTCAATGGTGCCCTATCAATTAGGATTAGGCGCTGACCGTCAGGCAGTTAAATATTCAGCAAGGCCTTGTTCTCAAAATACAACACTAGTGCCAGATCACCCCAATCATGACTTCTTAAGAGAAGCGCTTCGAAATAGCTTACAAAAAGGTGATGCATGTATGGAATTTCTGATCCAACCGAGAACATCAAATAAAATGCTGGTAGAAGATTCGATGACTGAATGGAAAGAAGCTCAAGCTCCATTTTATCAAGTTGCAACGATCCATATACCACAACAAAATTTTGATACGCCTACTCAGAATGAATTTTGTGAGAATCTTTCATTTACCCCGTGGCATTCACTGCCTGAGCATAGACCCTTAGGCGCTATAAATAGATTGCGTAAAGTGATTTACGAGAATATTAGTGCAATCCGACATGAAATGAATTCTACTCAAAGAAAAGAACCACTATAAAAATTTTTGTAGATATTCAATTGAATGAGCCATTCTTGATCTTATATTAAGTTTGATAGCAACTTGACTTCGTCATAAGAATCGAGGAACAGATTAGAATTTATAATAGTATTTAATTAAGCTAGTGCAATAAATAAACATAAAAAAGCCCATCTATCGATGGGCTTTTTCACTGCTCTAACGAATTAGATTACAGTGATAAGTGTTGCTTGTGGTCCTTTTTTACCTTGTCCAGGAACATAAGAAACACGTTGGCCTTCATTCAAAACCTTGAAGCCATTGCTTTGAATTTCGCTGAAATGAGCAAATAAATCTTCGCCAGAATCAGCTTGAATAAAACCAAAACCTTTAGTTTCGTTGAACCACTTAACTGTACCAGTAGCTTTATCAGACATACTTTTAAACCTTTTAAACTTTGTTTATTTATGGATCAAAACCTTAAATTTTGATCCAATCTATCTTTACTAAAAAAGATACTACCATTGTGTGAATTATCTATGTCAAACGATAAAGCTGGTTAACATCAGTGTAGAAACTTTTTCCATCTAAATTAAAATCAATCTCTTGACCAGACTCTAGAAGTACTCTCTTTCCAACTTCAACCCATTTAAAACCTAACAACGTATTCTGTTGACGTTTAAGTGGGATAATTTGCACACAAATTTCATTGCCATTACTGGCTTTGGCCATACGCCATTCATTAATAATTTTTAACACAAAATCACTCATTTCTGAGCTCATGTGATTGATTCGATTTACTATAACGCTAGACAGATGAGAAGAAGATAACTGCATTTCTAGAATCTAATAATTTTTAGCTTTATTTAGGATTAT
Source organism: Acinetobacter sp. Ac_3412 (assembly GCF_013072675.1). Classification (NCBI taxonomy): domain Bacteria; kingdom Pseudomonadati; phylum Pseudomonadota; class Gammaproteobacteria; order Moraxellales; family Moraxellaceae; genus Acinetobacter; species Acinetobacter sp. Ac_3412. Next base: position 84,653 of record NZ_LXUJ01000001.1, read on the forward strand.
GTAAGCTAATTTAATTGCTATTTGTTCTTTCCAGAATAGCAACTATAAATACATCACAGAGCAAAATTAATTAAGTCGGTTGGTAGCGGGAGCTGGATTTGAACCAACGACCTTCGGGTTATGAGCCCGACGAGCTACCAGACTGCTCCATCCCGCACCGACGAGTTAGCTTTATAGGCGCTTTAACTTAATTATGCAAGTTTAATATTGATTAATAGCAACAAGAGCTCAATTTACAGTCGATTTATCAATATTTTTGAGTTTAACGGCACTTTTACTTCAATTTGAGTTGTATCAGTTTTTCACTAAAGTTAGATAAAAATAAGAAGAAAGTGAAAAAAGTAATATGTAGTATTGCCTATTCAAAGTATTGCTACATCAATTTCCCTAATTTTGTAGAGTTTTAGCTCTTTTCATTTAGAGCGAATAAATTAGTATCAACTATTCAAAAATATTTACTTGAGTCTGTCTATCTATAGAAAATATACACTTCCCTTTGAACTCTTGTGCATTGCCCAACTCATTTTCGGCACAGAACTCTAGGTAAATATACACATCTCCACTTTTTTGATTTATATAGTAATTACCACGTAAATTATCATTAAAACTAACCGTTTTTTTCTTTGTTACATTCGAAAGTACGAGTTTCTTGCACTTTTCAATCAGTTTTTCCTTATTTAAATTAATTTCGGACTTCCGAATATAAGCAGAGCTTTCACTCAAATCTCTCACATTTTTTCGATTATCATTCTCAATTATATAAGAATCAAATTCTGTAATGATATTAGAGTCTTTGCTCTTATAATCTTCAAAACTTTCACACCCTAACAAACCTAACATGATGGTGAAAGCTAAGATATTTCTCACTTTATTAATCTATATAATCAAAAAATATAATATAGCAAAAATAATGAAATATGACAAAGTTGAAAATCCCCAATACTCCCATAATTTATTTTAATTATTGATCTATTTTTATACTCAAAGCTAGGTTTAAAAATCCATTCAAAAATGCAACCACCTTAAATATTTGATATAAAAAATTAAATATATCTAATAAAAATATGTTCAACTTTTTACTATACCTTCTATTTTAAGCTTATAGAATAGATTTCATTTCACTCTTTATTACTCACCTTTTTCTTGTAAAAATAATTCATACTAAATATATCAGGAATATAAATAGTTATTTCCTTATCATCCTCTAATCATAGCTAACTTACTTAGGCTAAAAAGCATATTTAGATCATCAAATTATTTAAAAAGTCTTGTTCTCTAATTTCGATGTACATTGAATTGACTTAGCAAAACTATAAATAATATTCAGCATCTTCCAAACCTAGATAGATCTTGTTTTCACTCTTACTTATTAATTTTACTGATTACATAGCACTTACATAAATTTAGCCAATAAAAAAGCACTTACAATTAATGCATGTAAGTGCTTGATATATATGGTGGGCCCACCGTGACTTGAACACGGGACCAACGGATTATGAGTCCGCTGCTCTAACCAACTGAGCTATAGGCCCTAAACTTAAATCATATTTTATGTATGATTAATGCTGCCTGATCTTAGTCAAATTTAACTTAAATTACAAGCAGATGATTTTATCAAATTACGAAAATAATGTTAAAAATCATAAACTGCGCTGATTCTATCTGATCTTCCCAGCTTGAGTAAAGATCATATTGCACTATTTTGATCATTAATAAGACATCCAATTTTTTTCATCTGGTGTTTTAGGATATGTATTTTACTGAAAACTCGTATTACACTGCTGCGACTCAAAGCCTATGATGATAAACATGAAAAAATTTTTAGGAAAATCTATTTTTAAAGCAACAGGTTGGGAATATAACGTAGACCCAAGCATTTTAGAAAAAAAACAAGTCATTATTGGCTTTGAGCATACCTCAAATCTGGATACCATCCTTTCTCTCGCTTTATTTGAAATTTTAGAACTCAAAATTCATACCCTGATCAAAAAAGAATTATTCAAAGGTCCCTTAAAACCAATTTTAGAACGTTTAGGTGGCATCCCTGTCGACCGTAAAGCCAATAAAGATATCGTGACGCAAATGGTTGAACTGTTTATTCAAAATGACAGCTTTAATCTCGTGATTGCGCCTGAAGCAACACGTGCCAAGGATGGTGAAGAACGCAAACCCATTCGTACTGGTTTTTGGCATATCGCCAAAGCAGCCAATGTGCCAATCATTTTGATGTATGCCAATGCCCGTACCAAGCAAGGTGGCATTCTAGGAAAAATTTACCCAACAGATTTGCAACAAGATCTGGAAAAGATCAAAGCGCTTTATGCGGAATACGACATAGACGTAAAAATTAGCTAATTAATCCAATCTATTTGATCAATCTTTGACGCTTGATCAAGATTTTAAAGTTTGAATATGAGCGATGCTAGTTTTCAACAAAACCATCGCTATGCTAATATTCCTGCACTTTTTTTTAAGTTTTATTTTTTGGAGTTACTTCCATGGCGGGTCATTCTAAATGGGCCAATATTAAGCATCGTAAAGCTAAACAAGATGCAAGTCGCGGTAAGGTTTTTACTAAATACATCCGTGAAATCGTAACCGCTGCACGTTTGGGCGGGCCAGATGCGGCGAGTAACCCTCGTTTGCGTGCTGTAGTTGAAAAAGCACTGTCTGTGAATATGACACGTGACACCATCAACCGTGCAATCCAACGTGGTGCTGGTGGTGAAGACAATGATGATTTAAAAGAAGTTACCTATGAAGGTTATGGCGTTGGTGGTGTTGCGGTTATCGTTGAAACCATGACCGATAACTTAAACCGTACTGTTCCAGATGTTCGTCATTGTTTCTCTAAAACCAATGGTAACTTAGGTACCAATGGTTCGGTGGCTTACCTATTCACCAAGCGCGGTGAAATTTCTTTTGAAGATGTTTCTTTAGAAGACAAAGTCATGGAAGTTGCTTTAGAAGCAGGTGCTGATGATATCGAGATTGATGAAGATAGCATCTTGGTTATTACTAGCCCAGAAAGCTTTGGTGATGTTCAAGATGCACTTACAGCAGCAGGTTTAAAATCTGACAATGCTGAAGTTGTGATGAGCCCATCGACTAAAGCTGAAATCAATGATATTGATCAAGCTAAACAAATCATGAAAATGATTGATATGCTTGAAGATCTTGATGATGTTCAAAACGTTTATACCAACGTTGAATTCTCTGAAGATGTATTAACGCAACTTGATACTTAATACATTCAGATCAGTAAAAAATGCATCTTTTTAGATGCATTTTTTATAGCTTATTTAAAAGTTTATAGCAGTTAAAGACATTATATTCTTTGATCACGAAGCTTGAATGTAGTGCGACGACACTGTCAATCTTACCAATACGGCGTAATAGAATTTCACTATAGTCATCCATATTACGTGCGACCAATTCCAAAATAAAATCTGCACTCTGCCCTGTCACGAGAAAGGCATTGGTCACTTCTGGAATATCTTCAATTTCTTGTAGGAATTTATCAAAAGTTTCACTATCGTGTTTGCTCAACGAAACCTGCAAAAGAATATGCAAACTAAAACCGAGTTTATTGAAATTAATTTCACGTTTAAGCTGTCCCATCACTTGGGATTCGATCAGATTTTTAATGCGACGATGCACTGAACTTACCGAAAGATTGATGCGTTCTGATAGTTCATTCAGATTGACATCTTCATCGGTTAAAATTTCAAGAATTTGTTTATCAAAACGATCCAATTCCATTTTACAGTTCTCTCTTTGAATTTATGTTTTTATCGGAACTGCTCACTCAGTAATTTTAAGGGTCAAGGGAAAACATTCGTTTAACTTTTGACGATGCTGCATGGATAACGCAAACATGATTCCGATAAACTTTTGGTTTATCTCTGTCCCAAAGCCGAAACAAGACCTTTTGAGCAACTGTTCAACTGATCTCCCAATTGTTGAACAACTCGTTTCGATCCCCATCACACCCTGAAACATAAGATAACAAAGCCTTTTTATAATTATTTCCCTCTTTTCAGTTTTTTTAAAGTAAATTTGGCAATAATTTCTAATATTTTCTGCTTAAAACGAATTTTCTTTTAAATATTAATTTTATTCCCCGATAATTTTTTACTTTATCGGTCTTTTTTCTGTTTTCTTTCCCATAAAAAAGCCCCGATTATAATCAATCAGGGCTTTTCGACTCAAAATCTGATTTATAAACCACGCCAATCAACGCGTGCATTACGCTCAGTGGCATAAATACGCTGTACATATTGCCCAATCGGTAGGTCTGATAAATAGTCATAATATTGCTTCAGTTCGCCATCAAACTGTTCAATATCGTCATTCTCGAGTTCCCACGGCGTACCTTTGATCACCAATAAGGGTGCAAGAATTGAACAGACCGCAATATCCGCCAAACCCAGACGATCACCGACCATATAACGCCCTTGATTATCAATCAGACGCTGATTCAGATCACTAATCAACTCAGTCATCCGTAGTTTGGACTGCGCCACTTTTTCAGGACTGAGTTTATAATTGGTCGACACCAGACTTTTTAATATTGGTTTAGAAATCTTCTCGAACTGACGCAAATAGCCTTGCTCGCCCATCATGATTTCAAGTGGATGATCGCCAACCGAAAGCGCATGTGCCAATGACCAGCGACGAACATGTACACCAAGCTCGTCAGTCAGCTTGTCAATTTCTAAAGCTTGCTCACGTAACTGTTCATCTCTTCTGAGCAAGGTATGCTCAGGATAGGTACTATCCAGATATAAAGCGATTTGTGTTGAATCAGCAATCCAGTGTTTATCATCTTTCAACATCGGCAATAAATATTGCCCAGATTTCAGATAAGTAAACGCACGATGAAAACCAGGAATCAAATTATGTGCCACATAGTCCAATTCCTTATGATCTAACAACCAGCGAGCTTTTTCACAATAGTGAGACAAAGGAAATTGGTATAAAACCCGCATAGACTCTCCAAATTTATTTTTCTATTCGATCAAACATAAGGTTTTCCCTACTTTAGAAGTAAAAGTTAATGAATACAATGTCCTTTTTGCTCTATCTTTTTAATTTCAGCGTGATTGCTTTATAAATATTCTTGGTGAGATTATTCCTTTATTTCATAGAAAGCACCTTTTTGCATTGATCAACAAAGATACAATACCACTAAACACCTGTTTTTAATCAATATTCCATATCTATTTTTCTGTTATTTTTCTCATAAAAAATGCTTAAGAATTATTGTGATATCCAAGCCATAACTGATGGTTTAGTGGAAAAGTAAAACTTTTGTAAAGTGTCTCTTATCTATTAGAGGTGCTCACATGTCCAGTAATCAATCAGTGATTCAAGTTCAAACACAACTGATTTCAAATGATCAGCAGGCCATCAATGCTGCCTATCAAGTTGCTGACTTTGCATTAGAAGATCGAAATAATCGTGATCAAAATCGTATTTTGCCCACCGAACAAATTATTCAGTTTAGCCAAAAAGGTCTGGGTGGAATCCGTGTACCACAACACTATGGTGGTGCTTTTGTCTCCAATAAGACCTTAGCCCATGTGTTTCGTATTTTAAGTAAAGCCGATGCTAATGTTGGACAAATTCCACAAAACCAATTCGGCCTTTTAAATTTTATTAATATCACTGGTTCAGACGTACAAAAGCAGTTCATTTACGCTGAAATTCTGGCAGGCAAACGCATTGCCAATGGTGGACCTGAAAAAAACTCCAAAGATACCAAAGCCATTCAAACCACTTTAAGCTTGGAAAATGGTCAATACTTTTTAAATGGAGAAAAGTTTTACTCGACTGGAACCAGCTTTGCAGACTGGTTAGCGATTCGTGCCTTGCATCCAGATGGCTATACCGTATTGGCAATTGTTGATCAACATGCTGCTGGTGTTGAAGTGATTAATGACTGGAATGGCTTTGGTCAACGTACTACAGCCAGTGGAACAGTAAAACTACGCAATGTTGTCGTTGATCCTACACTATTTTTTGATGAACGCATTATTGCCGACACCCCAAATGTACGCGGTGCTTATTCACAACTTTTACAGGTTGCGATTGATGTTGGCATTGCCGAAGCCGCTTTTGATGACACCTTATCCAGCATTCGTAAAGCACGCCCCATTATTGATGCAGGCGTAGAAAAAGCCAGTGAAGAACATTACACCCTACAAGAAGTTGGCAAGCTCAATATCCTGCTCGATGCTGCCATCTTATTACTGGACGATGCTGCTGAATATCTAGATGAACTTGATCAAGTCGCTGCAATTTCTGCTGATCAAGCTGCTCGTGCTTCAATTTTAGTGGCTGAAGCAAAGATCTATGCCAATGATGCAGCCCTGCATATCTCCGAAAAATTACTCGAACTTGGTGGAAGCCGTGCCAGCCTGAGCCAACATAATCTTGATCAGCATTGGCGCAATGCTCGCGTACATACCTTACACGATCCTGTGCGTTGGAAATTCCATGCCATCGGTGACTATTACCTCAATGGTACTCACCCTGCCCGCCATGCCTGGATTTAAGGAGCACATCATCATGACCTCTTATCAAGAATTACAAGGTTTTGCCAAAACCAATTTTAAAGCAGCCCATATTATCCAAAGCGATGCCGAAGCCCTAGACATTGCGATCCAGCTCAGTCAACAGTTTAAACAAGCGGCAGTTGAACGCGATGCCAATCGAAACTTGCCGTTTACTGAAATCGAAACCTATAGTCAGTCAGGTTTATGGGCAATTACGGTACCTAAGCAATATGGTGGTGCAGAGGTTTCCAGTCTAACCGTAGCCAAAGTCATTGCTTTGTTTAGTGGTGCGGATGGTTCAATCGGTCAGATTCCTCAAAACCATTTTTATGCATTGGAAGTATTACGCAATACTGGTACGGAAGCACAAAAGAAACGCCTCTATCAAGAAGTGTTACAAGGTGCGCGTTTTGGTAATGCGCTGGCGGAATTTAAAACCCGCACGTCTGCACATAAACAAAGCACCTTAATTCCAAGCGAAAACGGTTATCTGATCCAAGGGGAAAAATTCTATTGCACGGGTAGCCTATTCGCCCATCGTATTCCAACACTAGTGGTTGATGAAACAGGTAATGAGTTTTTGGCTTTTGTACAAAGAGACAGCCAAGGATTAGAACTGATTGATGACTGGTCTGGTTTTGGGCAACGCACCACAGGCAGCGGTACAGTCAAATTTAATCAGGTCTTTGTTGCCAAAGAGGATGTGATTCCTTTTGATACTGCCTTTAAGCAACTGTCTTTGGTTGGCCCCTTTGCTCAAATCATGCATGCCGCGATTGAAGTCGGGATTGCTCGTGCTGCTTTTGAAGAAACACTGGAGCGTGTGCGTGTCGCCCGCCCTTGGATTGATGCCAATATTGATTCCGCCACTCAAGACCCCTTAACCCTATCTGAGTTGGGTCGTGTAGCAACCGATGTCAAAGCCAGCGAACTTTTACTTAAACAGGCAGCTCGCTCTGTAGATATTGCCAAACAGGATCTCAATGCTGAGAGCTTAGCCAAAGCCTCAATTGATGTGGCAAAAATACGTGCGCATAGTACGGAAACTGCATTAAAAGCATCATCGAAACTGATTGAATTGGCGGGTAGTCGTGGTAGTCAACGTGCTGATGGTCTTGATCGTCATTGGCGTAATGCACGTGTACACACCTTGCATGATGCTGCACGCTGGAAATATTACTTCATTGGTAATTATGTGTTGAATGGCATTCTGCCTCCACGTCGGGGGACTTTGTAATGAGTCAAACGACTGCTAAAAAAATCTTGTTAAATGCCTTTGATATGAACTGTGTCGGTCATATCAATCATGGTTTATGGACACATCCCCGTGATCAATCACATCGCTTTAATGAATTGAGCTATTGGACTGAACTGGCACAGACCTTAGAACAAGGTTTGTTTGATGGCTTATTCCTTGCCGATATTACAGGGGTTTATGATGTCTATCAAAATGGAATTGAGCTGACTTTAAAAGAGTCGATTCAGTTACCAAGTCATGATCCTTCTACCCTAATTTCGGCGATGGCATTGGTGACACAGAATTTAAGCTTTGGTGTTACCGTTAATTTGAGCTATGAACAGCCCTATCAATTTGCACGGCGATTTGCCAGTCTTGATCATTTGACCCAAGGTCGTTTGGGCTGGAATATTGTCACTGGCTATCTGGATAGTGCCGAACGTTTGATTGGGCAAAAAGGTTTAAAAGATCATGATGCACGTTACGATCAAGCCGAGGAGTTCTTACAGCTTTGCTATAAATATTGGGAAGGTTCGTGGGAAAATGATGCCCTAAAAAAAGATAAACAACAGCGCGTTTTTACTGATCCGAACAAGGTCCACTTGATCAATCATCAAGGACAATATTACCAAAGCCAAGGTGTGTTTCAGGTTGCACCTTCAGTCCAACGTACGCCAACACTCTTCCAAGCAGGTGCTTCACCGAAAGGACTACAGTTTGCTACGCGCCATGCCGAATGTATTTTTATTGGTGGTGATCAACCAGAAAAGATTCGTCAACAAGTCAATAAGATACGACTACAAGCACAGCAACAAGGGCGAGATGAAGATGCGATTAAAATCTTTGTTGGGATTACCGTCGTTGTGGCTGAAACACATGAACTTGCCCAGCAAAAACTGGCTGAATACCGTCAATATGCTAGCCCTGAAGCAGGTTTAGCACATTATGCCAGTTCAGTCGGAATTGATCTTGCCAAGTTTGCAGATGATGAAGCGATTCCTTATCAAAAGAGCAATAGCATTGCTTCCGTTAATGAAAAGTTTAAAGAACAGCGCATCAGCAAGAATGACTTAAAAGCACAGCATATTCTGGGTGGACGTTATCCCCTGATTGTCGGCAGTGGTATTGAGGTTGCGGAATACCTGATTGAACTACTCGATCAAACTGGCATTGATGGTTTTAACCTGACCCGTACGGTTGCACCTGAATCACACCATGATTTTATTCGACTGGTGATCCCGGAGTTACAGCAACGTGGACGTTATAAAACTGAATATGCCACAGGCTCATTACGCAATAAGCTATTTGCCCAAGGCCATCATTTGGCCACCAGCCATCCAGCTGATCAGTTCCGATGTCGAACGCATAACAACACAGATGAGCTAAAAATAATTGAAGAAATTAGTGCTTAACATTTAAGAAAAGAATTGGAGAAATATATGGCTCAAACAGCCTCAAAAAAATGGCTTGGTATTGGCCTTGTCGTCGTCGTTGCGATTATTGCCTTATTGATTTGGAATAAACAAAGACAGAACCATAGCAGTGAACTGGTGATTGGGATCAGTCCTTCTTTTGCTCATCCACTGCAAGTTGCAGCAGATGAAGCCAAACAACAAGGTTTGAATGTCAAATTGGTCGAGTTTTCCGACTGGAATACCCCAAACATCACTTTGAATCATGGTGATATCGATGCGAACTTTTTCCAGCATCAGCCCTTTTTGGATAATGCCATTAAAGAAACTGGCTTTAAATTAAAGTCATTTGCTGCAGGTGCGGCTTCACATGTTGGACTGTATTCAAAAAAATATAAAAGTTTTGATGAACTCCCGAATGGTGCAACTGTTGCGATTCCGAATGATCCTGTCAATCAAGGCCGTGCTCTATTACTGTTACAACAAGCCAAGTTGATTGAACTGAAAGACAGTAACAATCACCTTTCTGCACTAAAAGACATTACAGCGAATCCGAAGAATCTGAAATTTACTGAAGTTGAAGGCCCGCAAACTGCGCGTGCCATTGATGATGTTGATCTCGCTTTTGGCTATCCACATTACTTACGTTTAGCCAAGACGGCTGATCCTGAAAGTGCCTTATTGTTTGATGACAACACCAATAAACGTTATGCGATTTTATTTGTGGTGCGTGATGATTATCAGGACAAGGACAACAAACTACAGAAATTTGTCGAGATTTATCAAAACTCACCTAAAGTCAAAGCTGCATTGGATAGTGATTTCGGTCCGACTTTGTGGTTCCCAGGTTGGAAATAAGGAGAACAATCATGGTGAGTTTTGGTTCACAGGTCGATTTTTCAGTCCCGCATCTAAAAATACGTGGTTTAAATAAGTTTTATGATGTACAGGGCCAACGCTTACATGCCTTAAAAAACATTAGTATTGATATTCCCAAAGCACAGATTGTTGGGATTATCGGAAAAAGTGGCGCTGGTAAATCATCCCTACTCCGTACCTTAAACGGCTTAGAGTCGATTGATACAGGCAGTATTTTGATTCACCAGCAAAATATTGCTCAACTTAGCCATGCCGAGTTGATCAAAACTCGGCAGAAAATTGGCATGATTTTTCAGCATTTTAATTTAATGTCTGCCAAAACTGTGTGGGAAAACGTAGCTTTACCGCTACGTATTGCAGATTATGACAAGGCTGAGATTGAACAACGGGTCAACGAGGTATTGACGCTGGTGGGATTAGAAGCAAAGCGACATGATTACCCTGCTCAACTTTCTGGCGGGCAGAAACAACGTGTTGGTATCGCACGTGCTTTGGTTTCTCAGCCTGAAATTCTGCTTTGCGATGAAGCAACTTCCGCACTGGACCCTGAAAGTACGGCCAATATCCTATCCTTATTAAAACAGATCAACCGAGATCTTGGTTTAACCATTGTCTTGATCACCCATGAAATGCAGGTCATCCAAGAGATTTGCGATCAGGTGATTGTAATTGATCAGGGTGAAATTGTTGAAGCCGGGCAAGTCTGGTCGGTATTTTCCAATCCACAACAACAGATCACGCAGGAATTACTCAACTTTGAACAGGTGAATTTACCCTTTGAGTTGAGCCAAACCATTCTGCCTCAGAGCACGCATCAGATTTTAAAATTGAAATATGTCAGTGAATCGAAATCGGTGCCTGATTTATATGAACTATTGGATGGTTTTAATAGTCCAGTTCAGGTGTATTACAGTCAAATTGATAGCATTCAGCAGCGTACCATCGGCTCATTGATCATCGGGATTCGCAATCTCGAGTTTGATCTAAACCGCTCACAATCTGAAAAACATCCAGCAATAACACAACTTGAGGTGATCGGTTATGTACAATCAACTCATTGATCTATTACTGACAGGAACCACCGATACTTTAATCATGGTCGGTGTTTCTGCGATTCTCGCTTTTTTGATTGGTCTGCCAATTGCCTTAATTTTGGTGAGTACTGCAGATTTTGGGATTTATCCTTCCAAGAAAATCAATCAGTCCTTAGGCTGGATCATTAACATCACTCGATCAGTCCCCTTCCTGATTTTGATGGTGGCTCTGATTCCATTTACCCGATGGATCGTCGGCACCAGTTACGGCGTCTTGGCTGCGATTGTCCCCTTAACCATTGCTGCTATTCCGTTCTTTGCCCGTATTGCAGAGGTCAGTCTACGTGAAGTCGATCAAGGGTTAATTGAAGCAGCACAGGCGATGGGCTGTAACCGCAAGCAGATTCTTTGGCATGTATTGCTTCCTGAAGCTTTGCCAGGAATTGTTGCAGGTTTTACCGTGACCATTGTCACCATGATCAGTTCCTCTGCCATTGCTGGTGCCATTGGTGCTGGTGGTTTGGGCGATATCGCCTATCGTTACGGCTATCAACGTTTTGATATGCAAGTCATGCTGGCGGTGATTTTAGTCCTGATTGTTTTGGTCATGTTGGTACAAACCACAGGCGATAATATTGCCAAACAGCTCGATAAACGCAAAGTTTAAGCTCGAAATAAAAATCCGCACTCGCCATGACCTGACTTTGTCATGGCTTTCATGTAAAATCAGCAGCAATTTTTAAATAACACATTTGTGAGTGGTTTCATGGGTTTTAATTGCGGTATTGTTGGTCTGCCAAACGTAGGTAAATCTACATTGTTCAATGCATTAACAAAGGCAGCGATTGCAGCTGAAAACTTTCCGTTCTGTACCATTGAACCGAATACAGGTATTGTCCCTGTTCCAGATCCACGTTTAGATAAACTTACAACGATTGTTAAACCGCAACGTGTTATTCCAACCACGATGGAATTTGTTGATATCGCAGGTTTGGTTGCTGGCGCATCAAAAGGTGAAGGCTTGGGTAACCAATTCCTTGCCAATATCCGTGAAACAGATGCAATTGCACACGTGGTTCGTTGTTTTGAAGATGAAAACGTGATTCACGTAAATGGTAAAATTGACCCATTAGATGACATCGCAACCATCAATACTGAACTTGCACTTGCTGACCTTGATACTGTTGCAAAAGCGTTATTACGTTTAACTAAAGCCGCAAAAGGTGGCGATAAAGAAGCACTTGCAACCAAAGCAGTTTTAGAAAAAATCCAGCCTTTACTTGATGAAGGTAAACCAGCACGTGCAGCAGATCTTTCTGATGATGAACGTAAAGCAGTCCGTGGTTTTGGTTTAATGACGCTTAAACCAACGATGTATATTGCCAACGTGGCAGAAGACGGTTTTGAAAACAACCCTCACCTTGAAGCAGTAAAAAAACTTGCTGCTGAAGAGAATGCCATTGTTGTACCACTTTGCAACCAAATCGAAGCTGAAATTTCATTATTAGAAGATGAAGATCGCGCTGAATTCTTGGAAGCGATGGGCATGGAAGAACCAGGCTTAAATGTCGTAATTCGTGCAGGTTATAGCTTACTTGGCTTACAAACTTACTTCACTGCTGGTGTACAAGAAGTTCGTGCTTGGACGGTTAAAGTCGGTGCGACTGCGCCACAAGCAGCTGGTGTGATTCACACTGACTTTGAAAAAGGCTTTATCCGTGCTGAATGTGTGGCTTATGATGACTTCATCCAATATAACGGTGAAAACGGCGCCAAAGAAGCAGGAAAATGGCGCTTAGAAGGTAAAACCTATGTTGTTCAAGACGGCGATGTATTACACTTCCGCTTTAACGTATAAATCAGTTTTTTGATTTCCAAACCGCCAGTAATGACCTTATTGGCGGTTTTTTTTATTTGCACAATGATAACTACAATTTTAATAGCCCATTAACTCAATAATTTTTGCAATTGCTGAGTCACATGCTGCCGTGCTTTTTTCTGCTTGAAGATTGTTGGAATATGTAATAAAAAGAACGAATAACGATATTTTTTATGGTCACGTAAGGCTTCACTTAAATAATGATAGAGCTCGATTGCGGCTTCACGGTGAAACGCCCATAAGGCCTGTTGTCGATACATCACCACATAATAGGCATCATTCGGCCAGTTCAATTCATGTTTCTGCCGATAATCACAAGATTCACATATCACCCCACCCCGACTTTGAACTAAATAGCGTGTACTCCAAGCCTTTGAATCATAGCCTTCTGGCAAGTCTTGAATCTGGTCAATACCACTAGAAAGATTTGGATAATAAAATGCAGCATGCCAGTAACCGCCACAAGAATCCTGAAAACGCGCATATTCAAAATCTGCATGATGCTGAAAATAATCGACATCTTTTTTTAACGGAATCTTCGCCAATCTAGCAAATTCAAAATCTGCCTTGGCCTGACATGCGGGACATTTAATGTTTAATTTGCAAGGTAATGACCAATATTCGTAAATTCCTGTCATGTGTTTTTTAATTCTGACCGCCACATTTGAATAGAGATAGCTTAGCAACAGAACGAGTTTTTTAGAATCTTTCAATCTAATAAATGAAAAAGCCAAGCTTGATCAACTTGGCTTTGTATATGTGCGTTCAGCTCATCATGCGACTGTTTGCGGCTTCATATCCATTTCAGCGCGTTTCATTTGAGCTTCTTTTAAAATCCGTTGATGCAACGGCTTACGGAAACCTAGTAAGAAAACAAATTCAGCCAAAACAAATAAAGGCCCAATTGCCAAACCGATCAGATCATCAACAAAAGCTGGTTTTTTCTTTTCAAAATAGTGGCCCACAAATTGGAATACCCAACCTACTACAAAAATACCAATACTCGCACCTAGCCAACTCCACATTGCTAAAGCAGCAATTTTCACAGCCACAGGATATGCCAAGACAAATAAAATCAGCATCAAAATACCGAATAACTTATCCAGTGAAATATAATAAATACTGCTTAGAACGATAAGCAACATGGCCAAAGTGATTGAAAAGCCCGAAATTTCTACGCCAGCACGTGCCGTTAAACATAGAATAGAAAAAACAATTAAGGGAATTCCCACAAAATGGGTCACAACATTATTTCGATCTAAGTGATAAGCCGCATATTGACTAAGTAGACGTTCCAAATTTGTCATTTCTCATTCCTCATATCATTCGTTTATGCTGTTAATCTATAAGAAATATTGCAGCGAAGTTGTCATGTAGCTGACAAATGGATTTATTTTTCTCAAAGGAACCCGTTGTGCTAGATTCGATTTATATCCAACATTTGCAGCAAAACTCATGGTTTAGCCACCTAGCCGAGCCTTTTCAAAATTTTATTATTGAACATGGCAAGAAACATATCTTCGAAAAAAATGCAGCCGTTTTTAATGCGCAAGATCGATTTGATGGAGTTTATGGCGTATTGGAAGGCTCAATTAGCTTGGGTTATATCGACGTCAATGGCAATGAAGCGATTGCTGCAATTGCGGAACCGATCATGTGGTTTGGTGAAATTTCCCTCATCGACCAGCAACCCCGCTCACATGATGCGATTGCATTAAAGAAAAGCGTGGTGCTGCAAATACCAGCACAACCACTCAATGATTTCTTGCTGCAAAATCCGTATTACTGGTACTACTTTGCCCTGCTGACCAGTCAAAAACTACGCTATGTATTTTTAGAGCAAATTGCGATTCAAACCCAAAGCATTACCCAGCGCCTAGCACAACGCTTATTGTTTATTTTAGAGGGTTATGGCAATCGTTCGTTTATTCAGGATTTTAGTATTCAAATCTCTCAAGACCAATTGGCCAATATGTTGACGGTATCTCGACAAACTGTAAATCAAGAGCTCAACCTGTTTGAAAAGCAAGGCGTCATTCAGCTTGGTTTTAAGAAAATCGAAGTCATTGATTTAGATCGGCTTAGAAAATTGGCAACAGTCAGTCACCTAAAAGTGTAAGTATAATGTCTTGTATTTTAAATGGATAAGCACAGCATTTTTTTGCAATATGCTTTTAAGCTTAAACATAAATTAAAAGATAAACTCTCACTATAAAATACTACTGATGCCCTAAAATATTTCACAAAATCAGTCTGCTTTCTTGTCTTGAACACGCATACATTAAAGCTAAGCACTATCGCTTACCCGATGCAGATGACAATCATGAGAAAAATTGCAACGATTTTAACAGCAGGCCTATTTACAGTACTCAGCGCTAGCGCATTTGCCTGCCCGAAAGGAACTCAAATTCAAGGTGGTACAGGACCAAATCACAAAGGCGGTAAATGTGTTGCAACAAGTGTGGTAAAAACCAAGAAAGAAGCAACCAAAACAACAGATACTGCAAAGCATGACATGACGAAAATGAAAGATACTGCGAAACACGATGCGATGAAAGCAACAACAGATACGAAAAAAACAGCCAATACCACAGCAACCAAAGCCAAACAGGAAGCAGCAAAAACGGTCAAAACCTCATAAGCGTTTGATGACTTTAACCATAAAAAAGCGAGATAAAACATCTCACTTTTTTATTTGTATATGCTTACTTAGGTGAAGTATTGCCTAGCGCTGGATTATCAATCGCATCCTTACACTGTGCTTTATCACGCTCGTAATCAACCTGCTTCTGAGTCGATGCATTGGCATTATCTTTTACATCACGTGCCCAAGTATCTAAACTGGTCAATGCTTTACGACACAATGCATATTTGCCTTCCGTTACGGAATCGGTCATTTTGACATTGATACGCCAATCGGTACTGAGCTGACGCAATGGTTTTCTGACTTTTTCTTCAATCTCTGTCACTTGTTTATTATAAATAATCGGATCGATGTCATTGATCAACTTCCATGCTGTATTGGCATAGGTGGTGGCATCGTTGTTAAGTTTCGGCGCAGGTTTGATTTCGACCTTTTCTTTTGGCTCATTATTTGAGTTTCCGCAAGCAGCCAATAAAAATGCACTACACAACAGGATTGCGGTTACACGAGAGTTTGGATTAGACATAGCAAATCGCCGATGAAACATTTGGACATTATGCTAGTCAATTTGGGAGTAATTCTCAATGCTTGTTACTTATTTACCCAGCAGAATGCTTTTTATTCTAAGTAATTGATTTTATGTTTTTGTTCAGCATACTGTCAGACGTGTCCATCTATAAAAAACTAAAACTTCAAGAAGGAAGACATCAACAATGTCACAAATCAAGATTTATGCCTTACAAACCACCATCGAGCAGTTTAGGAATCAACTTTCTCATGCCATCCATCAAGCGCTAGTTGAAAGTTTACACTATCCCATCGAAAAGAAATTTCAGCGTTTTATTGCGCTAGCGAAAGAAGACTTTATCTATCCCAATGATCGGAGCCAGCATTATCTAATTATCGAAATTTCGATGTTTGAAGGCAGAAGTACTGAAGCAAAAAAACGTTTGATTCAAAGCATTTTCAATTATATTCAGCAACAATGTGGAATTTCAGCACAAGATATTGAAATTACAATTTTTGAAACACCGAAATGCAATTGGGGAATCCGTGGTCAACATGCAGATGAATTGCAACTGAATTATCAGGTCAATCTATAAGCAGACAAATCGCAGATGAAGTGCTATTTTTTGTCTAACAAAAAGCAGGTTTTTTGTGGCGTATAAGCTTAATTCGACAAAAAGTTCTGCTATGCTTAAACACAAATTAATCAGGATAGGATTATTCGCATGAGCGTCACTCTTGGAACTCCACTTCAATCTTCTGCATTTAAGGTTTTACTGTTAGGTTCTGGAGAGCTAGGTAAAGAAGTTGTGATTTCTTTACAACGCTTAGGTGTCGAAGTTCATGCTGCAGATCGTTATGATCACGCGCCAGCCATGCAAGTGGCACATTATGCCTATACCCTGAATATGGCTGATCCAGCCGAATTAAAACAACTGATTGAAAAGATCAAACCCAATTTAATTGTTCCTGAAATTGAAGCCATTGCCACAGAAGTTTTGATTGAAATTGAACAAAGCCAAACCGCAACGGTAATTCCATCTGCAAAAGCAGTTAACCTCACCATGAACCGTGAAGGAATTCGTCGTTTAGCTGCTGAAGAACTCGGCCTACCAACCTCTGCTTATCGCTTTGCCAATACCTTAGACAGCTTCCGTGCTGCATGTGATGACATTGGTTATCCAAACTTTGTAAAACCTGTCATGTCTTCTTCAGGGAAAGGTCAATCTCGTGTGAAGAGTTTTGATGAAGTGGATGCCGCTTGGGATTATGCAATGCAAGGCGGCCGCGTCAATCAAGGCACCGTGATTATTGAATCGCAAATTGATTTTGATTTTGAAATTACCTTGCTTACCGTTCGTGCAAAAAATCCAGAAACAGGTGAAATTGAAACCCATTTCTGTGATCCAATCGGACACCGCCAAGATGCGGGTGATTATGTCGAGAGCTGGCAGCCGCAACAGATGACGCCTGCTGCGCTGGAAGAAGCAAAACGCATTGCCAATAAAGTCACTGTTGCTTTAGGCGGTTGTGGTATCTTCGGTGTAGAGCTGTTTATTAAAGGCGATAAAGTTTGGTTTAGTGAAGTTTCACCCCGCCCACATGATACGGGTCTGGTTACGTTAGCTTCACAATTCCAAAGTGAATTTGAATTACATGCCCGTGCAATTCTCGGTCTACCTGTCAATACAGCACGCCATAGTGTCGCTGCAAGTGCGGTGATTTATGCAGGTGTTGATGCTAAAAACTTGAGTTTCACTGGCTTGAATCTTGCTTTAGCTAATCCAAACACAGACTTACGTCTATTTGGCAAACCTGAGGGCTTTAAACGTCGCCGTATGGGCGTTGCAACTGCCCGTGCTGAAACAACGGATCTTGCACGTGAATTGGCACAGCACGCCGCATACCAAGTGAGTGTACAAACCAACGCTTAAGATGACCTTAGGTGCTTATCATCACAACTTCCCCTCTTTTTAGAGGGGCTTTGATAGAAGATCCAGCTTTATGATCAAGACCTCTCCTTTGTTGAACTACGTCACCAGTCTTCATGATATTCAAGCCATTAACCAATGGCGTACGGATGTAGAAAAGCAATTACAGGAGAGCTATGAAAATGGTCAACCTATTCGTGAAGTGATTGGAGCGCGCTCTGATTCGATTGATGAAGCCCTGATCTTTCTTTGGAATCATGCAGGCTTAGATCAAACAGAATTGGGCTTATTTGCAGTAGGCGGTTATGGTCGCCATGAAATGCTGCCCTATTCAGATACTGATATCATGATTTTGTCTGAGGATGAAATCAGCGAAGAACAAGAAAAACTGATCTCGACCTTTATTTCATCTTTATGGGATGTCGGTAATTTCAAACCGGGGATCAGCGTTCGTACCATTCAAAACTGTGTTGAACAAGCCATTAATGATTTAACTGTTGCGACCACCTTGATTGAAGCTCGTCTCATTACCGGTAATCAGCAACTGGCAAAATGGCCACGCCGTATCGTTGCGCAAACATGGACAGATCAAACCTTCTATGATGCCAAAATGGCTGAACAAGCCAAACGTTATGCACAACACAACAATACTGAAAGTAATTTAGAACCTGATATTAAAAATGCCCCGGGGGGTATTCGCGATATCAATCAGATTGGCTGGATTGCCAAACGCCACTTCCGCGTCAATCGTATTTATGATTTAGTACATTTGGGTTTTATCACTGAATTTGAACTGGGTGTATTGGAAGAAGCTGAAAGCTTTATATGGGAAATTCGCACCCATTTACATCGTTTAGCCAAACGCGATGAAAACCGTTTATTGTTCGAATATCAACGTGATATCGCTGCAAAATTTGGTTATGTGCGTGAAGAAGGTCAGCCTGTTAATTTTGCTGTTGAACAGTTTATGAAGCGCTACTATCGTACCGCACAGCAAGTTTCAACGCTGAATGAAATGCTACTCGCCTATTTCAATGAATCGGTGATTACCCCACGCCTGCCTGAATATGAACGCCACATTATTGATATTAATGAACGTTTTAAAATTGTCGATGGAAAATTGGCTGTTCAACATCACAAAGTATTTTCAGAAGAACCTATTGCCATCTTAGAGTTATTCTACTTATTAGCAAATCGCCCTGAAATTACCGGTATTCGTGCCCGTACTTTGCGCCTGCTGGTGCTTGCTGCAAAACGGATTGATCAACGCTTTCGCGATAATCCAGAACATCAAGCCTTGTTTATGTCGATCATTCGCTCACCGCATTTATATGACACCATGGTGGCAATGAAGCGTTACGGTGTGTTGGGCAATTACATTCCTGCTTTTGGACAGATTACGGGCTTGATGCAATATGACCTGTTCCATATTTATACCGTCGATGCGCATACTCTGTTATTACTCCGCAATTTAAGTCGCTTTAAAGAACCTGAATTTGCCAAAGAATTCCCAGTGGTCAGCTCTGTGTTCCAGCGTATTGCCCGCCATGACATCGTGTATATGGCTGCAATTTTTCATGATATTGCCAAAGGTCGTGGTGGTGATCATAGTGAACTTGGTGCACTGGATGCGATTGAGTTCTGCCGTACCCATGGCTTTACCGAGCGTGAATGTAAGTTGGTTGCATGGCTGATTAATAATCATTTATTGATGTCTCTTACTGCACAGAAAAAAGATATTTCAGACCCTGACGAAGTCAAAGACTTTGCTGAAAAAGTCGGTGATATGGAGCATCTTGATTATCTTTATACCCTGACGGTTGCTGACATTAACGCAACTAATCCGAAGCTGTGGAATACATGGCGTGCGTCCTTGATGCGTCAGCTCTATACCTACGCACGTGATGTGATTCGTTCAGGCTTAGGTCGTCCAGTTGACTATCAAATGCTGATTGAAGATACCAAATTTGCTGCCAGTGAACTCTTGGTTAATGACTTCTCTCTCGCTGAAGTTGAGAAAGTCTGGCAAGAGCTGGGCGATGAATACTTCGTCAAAGAATCGGCCAATGAAATTGCTTGGCATACCCAAGCAATTTTGCAACACGGCGATAATCCCGAGCCTCTGGTACTATTGCGTGCGCATCGTAATGCTGCCGATGATGCGGTTCAGATCTTTATCTATACCCGTGATCAACCAAACTTGTTTGCCACTACCGTTGCGGTACTGGATCGTATGAATCTTGATGTCCAAGATGCCCGTATTATCACCGCCTCAACTTCATTCAGCTTAGATACTTATCTGGTCCTTGATCGTTTTGGTACCTTGCTGACCGATCCAGATCGCGAACACAAAGTCAAAGCCGCTTTGGTTGATGCATTGAGCCATTCAGATCAATATCCGGGGATCATGCAACGCCGTATTCCACGTCATTTACGTCATTTTGATGTGCAAAATACTGTAGATATTGTCTTAAACCCGACGTTACAGCAGCACATGGTTGAAATCTCAACCCTTGACCATCCAGGTCTGTTGGCGCGTATTGGTGGTTTATTCATGTTGCAAGGTTTGGATATCCATTCTGCAAGAATTGCCACACTGGGCGAACGTGCGGAAGATATTTTCTTTGTCACCAAGAAAAATGGTGTCTTGCTCACCGATGAAGAAGTGAAAACTTTTGCGGAAAGCTTAAAAGCCGCTTTAGATGAAGCATCGAATCAAATTTGTAATCCATCTTAAATTTTATTGTTTGGTAACTGTTTAAATGAACTCTAGCTTGTCGTTATTGCATCCCTATCCTTTTGAAAAGTTAAATCAACTTTTTAAAGATGTGCAACCTGCCAATTTACCGCTGATTCCTTTATCAATTGGTGAGCCTAAACATCCTGCACCAGAGTTCGTTAAACAAGCGATTATTGATAATTTTGCCCATCTATCGACCTACCCGAACAGTAAAGGTCTGCCTGAGTTGCGCCAAAGTATTGCACAGTGGCTTAGTAATCGCTTCAAGTTGAATCATATTAGTGCAGAAGATCATATCCTGCCTGTTTCTGGTACACGTGAAGGTATTTTCTCTTTTGTACAAGCTTTGATTAAGCGTGAAGATGCACCGTATGTGGTGATGCCAAATCCGTTTTATCAGATTTATGAAGGTGCAGCCCTGCTTGCAGGTGCAAAACCCTATTTCATTAACTGTACTGAAGAAAATGGCTACTTAGGTGACTTTGATGCAGTTCCAGCGGAAGTCTGGGAAAAAACCGCCTTACTGTTTGTATGTACGCCAGGTAACCCGACAGGAACGGTTCTATCAAAAGAGCAGTTTAAAAAGTTGATTGCCCTGTCTGATCAATATGGTTTCGTGATTGCATCGGATGAATGTTATTCGGAACTTTGGTTTGACCAAGCACCAATCGGCCTATTAGAAGTTTGTGCCGAAATGGGACGCGATGATTATAAAAATTGCATCGTGTTCCATTCATTATCTAAACGTTCAAACTTACCGGGCATGCGTTCTGGTTTTGTTGCGGGTGATGCGGCTTTATTAAAACCTTATTTGCAATACCGTACCTATCACGGCGCTGCGATGCCCGTACAAAATCAATTGGCATCTATTGCAGCGTGGAATGATGAAGCACATGTTGAAGAAAACCGTCAGCAGTATCGTGCTAAGTTTGATTTATTCCAGTCTGAACTCGGTCATTTATTGCCTTTACAAAAACCAGATGCAGGTTTCTATTACTGGTTAAAAGTCGATAACGATGAGACTTTTGCCAAAATGCTGATGGAAAAAGCGCATATCAAGGTTTTACCGGGTCGTTATTTGTCTCGTGATACAGAACAAGGCAATCCGGGTGAAGGTCATGTCAGAATGGCTTTGGTTGCAGATTTGGCACAGTGTGAAGAAGTGGTCAAACGCCTGAAAGCAATTCTATAAATAAAAAGATCCCCGAATATTCGGGGATCTTTTTAAAATCAAGACATTAGAAATCAAAACTTGCACTGAGCATAAAGGTACGCGGCAAACCTGCATTTAAATAAGTATTTGAGGTTTTCGCATTACTACCTATATTGTCATAGCCGCCGACTGACGCCCAATATTTCTTATCAAAGACATTATTGATGCTTAAGTTAAATGTTGTTGGAACCTGATTGAATTGGGTTTTATAGCTTGCACCTAAATCTAAACGCGTCCAATCTCCCACTTTCAGAGTATTAGCGTCATTGGCGTAGCTAGAACCTGTATAAACTACACGACCATTCACCGCAAGATCCTGCTCGATTGGTAATTGCCAATCAGCACCTAAATTGGCTTGGAATTTTGCAACACCAATTTCCTGATTACCATTGTATTTAGCTTCAGGAGTTTGCTTTTGTTTTGCATCTAACCAAGTCACACCACCTAGTATTTTAATTGAATCAGTAAGTTTGCCATAACTGCTCAACTCAGCACCGCGATGCACATATTTTCCGCCATCAACAAAATAATTGTTCTGGTCGACAATCCCTTTTTGTTTATCAATATCAAATAAGCTTAACGTTAAACCAATCTGATCATTTTCAAATTTCGCACCCACTTCTTTTTGCTTTGCAACAAATGGCTTAAGCACCGTTCCTTTGTTTTCAACAGTTGATGGCGCTGAAAGCCCTTTTGCCAAAGACTCGATATAGTTCGCATAAATCGAGATTTCAGGGGTTATTTTATAACTGACACCAAGCGCAGGGGTAAATTTGCTTTCATCATAACTGGTTTTATCAGAGGTGTTATATGTATAGCTATCTTGCATAATTTGCTGATAACGCCCACCTAACATCACCGTTAAACGCTCATCTAATGCTTTGAGATTATCGCCAATCGCGATACTTCTTAAACGTGTCCGTGTCGTTAATTTCGGTGCATCTAATTGATTGCCTTTGAGTGCACTGCTCGAATATTCAGGCTTTTCATACTGTGTTGGTCGATAAATATTTCCAGCAAATGTATTGGTGTAATCCATCACATAGGCATTACGGCTATTCTGCTGGAAAGCAGATCCTGATAACACAAGATTATGTTCAATCGTGCCTGTATTCAACTTCGCACGTACACCAATTTCGCCTGTGTTGACCATATCTACACGTGCATTATCAAAACGATAGGAAGTGCCATCACCCGTTGTTGCATTGGTCAATGTGAAATTCGCCAAGCTATTGCTTTCTTCACCATGCCGGAAACCATAGGCAGCATAAGCTGTCACTGCATCACTTAAATCATATTCTGCACGGTAGCTACCAAACACATCTTCTTCATTAGAGTACGTCCACTTTTGCGCATAATTACTAGAAGAATCAATTGGTTTAGGGATACTCGTCACGCCACTTAAAGTAATGTTTGGGCGTGTTGCATCTAAGCGGTTATTGCTATAGCCCATGTCACCAGACAACCGTAAACGATCACCACGATAATCCAGCCCGATTGAGGCCAAGCCTAAAGAAGCTTTTTCATCATCTACACTGGTATTTCCGCCACGATATGCTGTATTTACACGCACCCCGAACTCTTGGTTCTCACCAAAACGACGGGATACATCATTTGCAATTTGTCCACCATTAAAATCTGTGCCTACAGTGACTCTGTTTAATGGTTCATTCGCTGCACGTTTTGGTAATAGATTAATTGCACCACCAATACCACCACTACTTGGTGTAGCACCATTTAAAAATGCAGACGCCCCTTTAAGTAACTCAACACGTTCAAACAATTCTGTAGGGATATATTGACGAGGTAGAATCGAGTACAAACCATTATAAGCAGTATCATCAGAACCTAAAACAAAGCCACGAATATAGTAAGATTCCTGAAAATTACCAAAACCTCTCGCAACTCGCACACTTGGATCTGCCTGTAAAACATCTCCTACACTTTTAGCTTGGCGTGACTGAATATATTCATTGGTATAGCTGGTCAAATTAAATGGTGTATCTAAGTTTTTTTGATTGCCAAAAATCCCGACTCGACCGCCGCTCGCGACTTGTCCACCCGCAAAAGGCTCCGTTAAACCATCAGCCGAGGCATCTGCACTTGCAGTAATTCGAATGGTATTCAAAGTTACTGTTGTATCTGCTTGAGCACTTTGTTGTCCTTCATCCGCAAAAACGGCTGTTGCCCCCATTGAAGCACATGCCATCATCAGCACTAATGGTTTAAGTTGTCTACCCATGATCTTTATCAGCCGACTTAAAAAATCGCATAATAAATGAGAATTGATACGTTTTACACTATTTTTTACCTATATGTGCCACTGTACAATTTTATGATTTTGAAAACCCGAACCCTATTAAAATTAAGATCCTGAATTCAATAATGATAAATTTAAAGCTATATAAATACCCAGAATGGAACATTTATTTTAAATTTGCCCAATAAATAGGATTGCTGCGATGAGCATCATCAGTCCGCCCGAAATACGACTGACTGCTTTTACTGCACGCGGTCTACTTCTAAGCAATTTCTTGGCTGCTATCCCCACAAACATATACACCACAGCACAACTAATTAAGTGAATTAATCCCAGCAAAATAATTTGTGCGGTTGGTGAAAATGCCATTTGTGGATGAATAAACGGTGGCAATAAGGCAAAAAATAACAGCAAGACTTTCGGGTTTAAGCCACTAACCCCCATTCCTTTAATCAACCATGAACCTGCTGAATCAAGCGATTGCGTGGCATCTGTCTCAGTTGAAATGGTGGCTGGATGTATAAATAGATTGATGCCCATCCATAACAAATAACAGGCGCCCATGATCGTCATCACAGTAAGTAAAATTGGATAGTGTTGCACCAAAGCGCCCACACCTGCTGCCACACATAAGATCGCCATGAGATGCCCAAACACCAAACCTGTGACGGCATTTAGAATAAATTTACCTTTGATGCCTGCAAGAATGACATAAGCCCAATCGGCGCCAGGTGTTAATACGAATAAGATCGAAACGCACCAAAAAGCAAAAATCACACTAAGTTCCATAAGCAAAGCCCTTCCCACATCGACAATACGATCTTTGATCGTTTTCTTTTTCACCATTTGGTGAAGATTGTTGAGAAAGGATATGCTTTAATGGTGAAAATGTTATTCCAAATACTTCTATATCTTCAAAGCCCGAAGGGAGATTCTTCTAAATGGATCGCATTGATAAGAAAATTATTGCTGAACTACAAGCAAATGGGTGATTATCTATCACAGAACTTGCAGAAAGAATCGGTTTAAGTCTGTCGCCTTGCCATCGTCGTGTTAAAGCATTAGAAGAAAGTGGTGTGATTAAAGGCTACCATGCTGATCTAGAAGCCTCAAAAATTGGCCTTAATTTCTCAGCGATTATCTTTGTCACTTTAAAAGATGGAGATAAAAAAGCACTTTCTAGCTTTGAAGAAAAAGTCATTGAAATTGGCAATGTGATTCAGGCACAACGATTATTTGGAAATCCAGATTATCTACTGCACGTCGTTGCTAAAGACTTGGCCAGTTTCCAAAAACTCTATGATGACAGCCTGTCGGCCTTACCCAATGTACAGCGACTAACCTCAACCATTGTCATGAAAAATGTAGTCTCAAATCGTTTACTGCCTCTTTAAGCAATAATTATCATTTTGGGTAAAATAAAAAGTTCGGAATTGAAACAATTCACACTTTTCCTAAGCTTAAAAGTAATAAACATAAGCGACTTTATTAATTTTTTTATCTGTCTATGGGCTATTGAGCAACTGTTGAAATCTTCGTCTATACTTAGCCATCAAAACTTGATGACTATGGAAAGATGACTTCTCAAACTCCCAAGAAAATAAAGAAAAAGGGTTGGCTCATTTTAGCAATTGCGGTTGTACTTTTAATTATTGCAATTGTGGTTTGGCAGACTGGAACTGCTAAAAAATCAGTGAATCCTGAAAAAGCTAAAAACGCAGATACCACTGAACAAAAAGCCGCTTTAACTGTAACAATTGTTCAACCCCAACAACAAAATTGGGAACAAACCTTTACTGCTAATGGCAATATTGCGGCATGGCAAGAAGTGGTGATTGGCAGCGAACTCTCAGGCCAGCGTCTTACCCGTGTGAATGTCAATGTCGGCGATGAAGTGCGTCGTGGTCAGGTCTTAGCTGAAATTAATAGCGAAACCATCCGTGCCGATTTGGCAGCAGCCAAAGCCAGTTATGCAGAAGCTCAAGCCGTACTGACTGATGCGATTACCAACAATAAACGTATTCAGCAACTAAAAAATACAGGCGCAATTTCAGCACAAGAGTCTACTCAGTATCAAACCTCTCAAGCAACAGCTCAAGCGCGTCTAGATGCAGCCAAAGCACAAATTGAAAGTAACCAATTACGCTTAGCACAGACCCAAGTGGTTTCACCTGACAATGGTGTGATTTCAGCCCGTACAGCAACGGTTGGATCTCTTGCACAAACAGGTCAAGAGCTGTTCCGCTTGATTCGAGACCATCGTTTAGAATGGCGTGCCGAAGTGACCACATCGGATTTATACAAGCTTAAACAAGGTATGACCGCACATATTGTTTCACCTGACCCAGCCCAACCTGCTGTAACAGGTAAAGTCAGAATGATTGCACCTGTGATTGATCCACAAACCCGTTATGGCTTGGTCTATGTGGACATTCCAACTACTCAAGCTGTGCGTATGGGCATGTTTGTTAAAGGTGAATTTGATTTAGGTCAGAAACTCGCATTGACGGTTCCTCAAACAGCCCTACTGTTGCGTGATGGTTTTTCCTATGTCTTTATTGTCAATGACAAGAATCGTGTCACCCAACAGAAAGTCATTGTAGGTCGCCGTTTGGGAGATCGTGTCGAACTCTTGAATTTACCAACGAATGTAAAAGTGGTTTCTTCAGGTACAGGTTTCTTAGCTGATGGCGATCTGGTCAGTATTGCCAAAGACATTCCAGAGACACCACTTAGCAAACAACTTGTGACCACACAGGAGAAATGACATGAATTTCTCCGCTTGGTCAATCCGAAATCCAATTCCTGGCATTCTGTTATTTATTATGCTGGGTTTGGCAGGATTGCTCTGTTTTAAATGGATGAAGATCCAACAGTTCCCTGACATTGAACTACCCATGGTCACTGTGACAGCGGCATTACCCGGAGCTGCACCACCTCAGCTTGAAACCGAAGTCGCACGTAAGATTGAAAACTCGATTGCAACTCTGCAAGGTTTGAGAAATCAGTACACTAACATTCAAGATGGTGTGGTCACTGTCACAGCGGAGTTTCAATTAGAAAAACCTCTACAAGAAGCTGTGGATGATGTGCGCAATGCAGTGTCACAAGTTCGTTCCGATCTACCTGCCGATCTACGAGATCCAATTGTCAGCAAGATCAATCTTTCAGGTTCGCCAATCCTGACTTACACCATCCAATCGCCAAAGATGGATGAAGAAGCACTGTCATGGTTTGTAGACTATGATATCGCCCGCGCGATGTTACAGGTTAAAGGCGTTGGTGCTGTTGCTCGTGTTGGTGGCGTCACACGTCAAGTTGAAGTCGAACTCGATCCTGAAAAACTATTGGCGCTGAATGCAACTGCAACCGACATTACCCGTCAACTACGTTTGATTCAGCAAGATGCTTCTGGCGGCCAAACCAAAATCGGGGGTAGTGAACAATCCATCCGCACCATTGCGACCGTAAAAACAGCTGATGAAATTGGTGCAATGGATATTGCCCTCAGCGATGGTCGACATATTCGTCTGGATCAGGTTGCAACTGTTCGTGATAGTATGGCTGAACGGCGTTCCGCTGCACTCTTAAATGGACAACCTGTGATTGGCTTCGAAATCACACGAAGTAAGGGCGCTAGTGAAGTCGATGTAGAAAAAGGAGTTGTCGTCGCATTAGATAAACTCAAAGCGGCACATCCCGATATTAAAATCAACGAAGCCTTTAACTTTGTAAAGCCAGTCGAAGATAACTATAAAGGCTCGATGTCTCTGTTATATGAAGGTGCGATATTAGCGATCTTGGTGGTGTGGTTGTTCTTACGTGACTGGCGTGCCACCATCATTGCTGCAACGGCCCTGCCATTATCGATTTTACCAGCCTTAATTGGCATGTATTTCTTTGGCTTTACCCTCAATACCGTTACGCTTTTAGCCATGTCATTGGTGGTGGGTATTCTGGTCGATGATGCCATCGTTGAGATTGAAAATATCATACGGCATTTACGCATGGGGAAAACGCCTTATGAGGCGGCCATGGAAGCAGCCGATGAAATTGGTCTAGCCGTAATTGCCACCACGTTTACATTGATTGCTGTATTCCTACCCACTGCGTTTATGAGTGGTATCGCAGGTAAATTTTTCGTTCAGTTTGGTTGGACGGCGGCTCTTGCCATCTTTGCCTCACTGCTTGTTGCGCGTTTACTCACCCCAATGATGTCCGCCTATATTTTGAAACCATGGGTCGGTAAGGTTGAACAACAGGATGAATCAACAACAGTACAAACAGCTACTGATCAAGGTACAAGCAGTCTAGCCAAAGACCGTGCTAAAGACGGCAAAGTTATGCGTGGCTACATGCGTTTGGTGACGTGGTGTCTGAATCATCGCTGGATCACTTTAGCTGGTGCAATTGCCTTTTTTGTCGGTTCGGTCTTACTGATTCCGTTGCTACCTACAGGCTTCGTCCCGCCACCTGATACAGGACAAACGCAGGTTCGTTTGGAGCTCACCCCAGGTTCACAATTTGCAGATACGCTTAAGACTGCCGAATATGCACGTACGCTGATTAAAGACCATCCCGAGATCAAAAGTATCTATACCACGATTGGCGGCGGTGCTGCGGGAACAGATCCTTTTGCAGGTGGTGCATCAAGTGAACCGCGTAAAGCAACGCTCACGATTCAAACCACAGAACGTTCTGATCGTAGTGCCAGCCTACAAGACATTGAAGATCAACTGCGCCAACGTCTTGCCCCACTTCCGGGTGCACGCATTCAAGTTGGTTTAGCGGGTAACAACAGTCAATACCAACTGGCTTTATCAGGTGATGATCCAGAGGCCTTAATGTCAACTGCACGTAGCCTTGAACGCGAATTACGTACCATTCCGAATGTAGGCAGTATCACCTCCAGTGCGGCTTTGATTCGTCCAGAATTGGTGATTCGTCCAGACTTTGCCAAAGCGGCTGATTTAGGTGTGACCACTTACGATATTGCTGAGACTTTACGAATCGCAACCGCGGGTGATTTTGATCAAAACCTTGCGAAATTGAACTTATCTCAACGCCAAGTCCCTGTTGTAATTAAACTGCCACTGGCTGCCCGTCAAGATCAAGAGCTCATGAAACGCTTGATGGTGAAAGGGAATCGAGGCCCAGTGATGCTCGGTACCATTGCAGATGTTAATATCGAAAGTGGTCCATCACAAATTGACCGTTTCAACCGTTTGCGTAATATCAACTTCAATATTGAATTGAATAATCAACCGTTGGGAGATATTGCGGCAAAAGTTGATCAACTACCGACGATGAAGAATTTACCACCTACGGTGAAGCGTACCAATATTGGTGATGCCGAAGTGATGCAGGAACTGTTTGCTAGTTTTGGTCTGGCAATGCTCACAGGTGTACTGTGTATCTACGTTGTGTTGGTATTGTTATTTAAAGATTTTTTACAGCCAATTACCATTCTGGTGGCCTTACCTTTATCCCTCGGTGGTGCATTCGTGATGCTGCTTTTAGCTAAAAGCAGTTTCTCAATGCCAAGTTTGATTGGTCTGATTATGCTGATGGGGATTGCCAGTAAGAACTCTATTCTACTGGTCGATTACGCGATTATCGCAAGGAATGAAAAGCATTATTCTCGATTCAATGCCCTACTCGATGCCTGCCATAAGCGGGCACGTCCAATCATCATGACTACGCTGGCCATGGGTGCTGGGATGTTACCAATTGCACTCGGGATTGGTACTGATCCAAGCTTCCGTGCACCAATGGCAATCTCGGTCATTGGTGGTTTGATTACCAGTACCTTCTTATCGTTATTGGTGATCCCTGTGGTGTACACCTTTATCGATGATATTAATCGCAAGATCCATCGCTTTAGGAAGACACCACATCAACCTATTGAACCTACTCAATAAGCTTGCATAAAAAAGACGGTCATTTGACCGTCTTTTTTATTTAATACATGATCAGTACCAGCATCAATAACAAAAAACTGAGTCCTGCTAAATAATATAAATGGCGCAGATGCCGATTTAACCACGACAGGTAAATACTTGAACCGATCAATTGAACAATAGCGAGATTCCAGATCAACACTAACCCCACCATCCAGAAACACAACAAAGTATTTTGAACAAAATTATATTGCGGATAAATCAAGATCACCAACACGCTATAGAACATCAAATTCTTCGGGTTCAACACACTGGAAAGCAATCCCGATAGAAACGCCTTCAGGTAAGCATTATTGTGCGGTTGATGAACACGTTTCTCATCAAGTTGATTGACCCTCTGTGCCGATTGAGCCAAACGGAAACATTGAATCGCCAAATATGCAAAATAAACAACACCCAACCACTTCATGAGGATGAATAATTCGGTATTCACCTGACCAATGATAAATAGACTCAAATAAATGCTGATCAATATGATGGCATTCCCCAATGCAATGCCTGCACAGGTGAATCTCGCGGCCTTTTTCTGGTTCTGTATCAAGGTCTTTAAAATTAAAAAGAAATCTGCGCCGGGCGTCAGTAATGCAATAAAGTGGGTGATGGCGATGGTTAGAAAAAGCTCCATAGATGCTCTCCAAGTGAATCGGAGTCAGCTTAGAAAAGTGCGGTGCTTTGTTCTTGTATAAAATTGCGTGGGCTAAGATTTTTTATAATATTGCTTGGGTGTTATGCCTGTATGTTGCTTAAAAACACGATGAAAATGGCTTTGATCGCTAAAATCGAGTTCGTATGCCAATCGTGCTAAATCACGATCAGGTTCTCTTAAACGCTGCCGAGCTTGGTTGACCTTATAGTTCAACTGATAAGCATGTGGGGTTAATCCAAAGAAATGTTTAAATAATCGTATCAAAGCATAACGACTCATGTTCATCTTTTCGGATAGCTCTTGCAGAGACAGATTCTCAATATTGTCTTCAAGGCATTCCAATAAGTCTGGAAGGTGCTTCTGAAAATAATGAGAGGAATGTATCTTTTCCCAATGAAAACTCGGTATTAGAATCTCTGTTAAGGTTTGAATTAAACACTGTTCTTTTTCGAGTACTGAGATCTGCTCGTTAAATAGTAGCTGATTCAAAGCTGTAAATGCGTCGTAAGCTTTTACATCATGAGCAATCGTTGGTCTTAACTGAGGGAGATATATTGTTTGTCTGTCAGTTTCTAAAGCAATATCTTGGTGCAGTTCTTCAATCAAGGTGATTAACCAAGCAGCATCCAAATGCATCATCTGGTAACTCCATGCCTGATCAGGTAAAGGATTACAAGAATGTTCTACGTGCGCAGGAATAACCACCAAAGCCCCTGCCTGAATGACTTGCTCTTGTGCAAAAGTACTTGAAAAGCGGCTCTGTCCAATATCAACAGCACCAATTGAAAAGGTCGGATGGCTGTGGGATTTATAGCAAATTCGACTTTGACATGCCCTACGCGTTTCAACATAAGGCATGTCTGGATCACTCCAGAATTCAACAGTTGAGTCCAAAAGAATTCAAACCTCAACCAAAAACTTTGCTCATTTATTTCTTCGCCAATGCTTTTTCGATATCAGCTTCCAAAGCCTCTGGCTTAGTTGTTGGCGCATAACGCTCTAAAACCTCACCATTACGCCCCACCAAGAACTTAGTAAAGTTCCATTTGATATTTCGGCTCCCCAAAAGACCTTTTGCCTCACGAGTCAAATAACGAAAAATCACATGTGCTTCAGGCCCTTTGACATCAACTTTGGCAAACATAGGAAAACTGACCCCATAATTACGCTGGCAGTATGCGCCAATTTCCTTATTTGTCCCTGGATCCTGTCCTCCAAATTGATTACACGGAAATCCTAAAACCTCTAAGCCTTGAGCATTATATTTTTCATAAAGTTTCTCAAGTCCCGCAAACTGCGGAGTAAAACCACACTTGCTTGCAGTATTTACAATCAGCATGACCTTGCCTTTATAATCAGCGAGCGCTTTTGTTTCTCCCTCTAACAATTCAGCTTCAAACTGATAAATGTTACTCATGGATAAGTTTCCTCGTCGTTCTTTTCTTCTGTTTTAAGTTGTAATGATGCCGAATTCACACAATAACGCAGTCCTGTCGGCTGTGGACCATCCTCAAACACATGGCCCAAATGTGCATCGCAATCATGGCAGACAATTTCTGTTCTGACCATACCGTGTGATAAATCTTCATGTTCTTCGATTGCAACACTGTCAATAGGTCTAAAAAAGCTCGGCCAACCACAACCACTATCGTATTTTGTTTCTGAAGAAAACAATTCCGCACCGCAACAACGGCAAACATACGTACCATGTTGTTTATTGTTCCAATATTGTCCTGTAAATGCGGGTTCTGTGCCCTTTTGACGAGTTATGCGATATTCTTCAGGTGATAATTCTCTTTGCCATTCCCGGTCTGTTTTATTCACTTTTCCCATAACCTGCACCTTTTATTCTGATGTTAGAACTATCTTAATGATCAGGTTTTATATTTACGCCATTCAAAAAAAAAACTCTAGTCTCAGATCGTATAATTTGGTGAAATTTAAGCAATAAAATCACAAAAAGCAAAAAGAAAGCAAATTAAATCCATACAGTAAGCAATTTTTAACAATATTGTCTTTTGCGTAAGCAAATATGGTGTTATTCTAATTTCGCACGGTTGTATAGGACAAACAATGTCTCAGAAAAAAAGTGTGGTTTTCCAAAACTTATTACCAACCATCAGACAATATCAACAATCAGGTTTCACCCATGAAAAAATTGTTGAATTGCTGAGAGATCAACACGATCTAAATTTGGTAAGTGTTGAAACCTTTAAAAGTTATTTATACCGATATGCAAAAGTGAATCCAGCTATGTCAAAAAATACTGTTGTTCCCCAGTCTAATCAATCAAGCCGAGAAATTAAAAAATCATCTAAGCTTGAGCATGTTTGTTACGACATCCGTGGACCAGTATTACGCGCCGCCAATGAAATGGAGGAGCAAGGACATAAGATCATCAAGCTGAATATCGGCAACCCTGCACCTTTTGGTTTTGAAGCCCCTCAAGAAATTATTAACGATGTTGCATTAAACCTTCCAAATGCAATTGGCTATACCGACTCAAAAGGGATTTTCCCTGCACGTAAAGCCATCTGCCAGTATTACCAACAGAAAGGCATCTTTGATATGCATGTCAATGATGTGTATGTTGGCAATGGTGTTTCTGAACTGATCGTGATGGCGATGCAAGGTCTGCTTGATGACGGTGATGAAATGCTGGTACCTATGCCAGACTATCCATTATGGACAGCAGCAGTGAATCTTTCAGGGGGCACTGCAATTCACTATAAATGTGATTCTGAAAACTACTGGTATCCTGACATTGCGGATATGGAAAGTAAAATCACACCGAACACCCGTGGTATTGTGATTATCAATCCGAACAACCCTACGGGTTCTGTCTATCCACGTCATGTGTTAGAACAAATTGTTGCGCTAGCGAAAAAGCATGACCTGATTTTATTTGCTGATGAAATCTACGACAAAATCGTTTATGACGGCATTGAGCATGTAGCGGTTGCGGCTTTAGCTGGCGATCAACTGTGTATTTCATTCAATGGTTTATCAAAAGCATATCGTATCGCAGGTTATCGTGCAGGATGGATGGCAATCACGGGTAATAAAGCACGTGCTGCAGACTATATCGAAGGCTTAGATATGCTGGCTTCGATGCGTTTATGCGCCAACCATCAAGCGCAATATGCAATTCAAACTGCTTTAGGTGGCTACCAATCAATTAATGATCTAATTCGACCAGGTGGTCGTTTATACGAACAACGTAATATTGCATGGGAAATGCTGAATGAGATCCCGGGTGTGAGTTGTGTTAAACCTGATGGCGCAATGTATTGCTTCCCAAAACTCGACCCAACAATTTATCCAATTGAAGATGATGAAAAATTAATGTTGGATTTATTAAGAGCAGAGAAAGTTCTCTTGGTACAAGGCACAGGGTTTAATTGGCCAACACCAGATCACTTCCGTGTAGTGTTCTTACCTGCTGAAAATGAACTACGTGAAGCGATCAATCGCTTGAGTCGCTTCTTAGCCAAGATGCGTTAATAAAAAAAAGCCCCCATTAAATTTTGGGGGCTTTTTTTATTTAAGAATCAGAATCCTGTAACTCATCCCACTGCGCTTCATATTCTTTCGATTTTTTTAGGTTTTTAGTCAAACCATAACCACCTTTTTCATATAACCGAGCCAAATCCAGTAAGGCTTCGTCCTCACCTTGTGCCACTGCGAGCTCATAAAACTCTGCTGCTTTTTTATAATTCTTTGCAACACCTTTGGCCTCTTCATGGATATACGCAATATTAGAAGAACCCAAACCATTTCCTGCACCAGAAGCCAAACTAAATAAACGTAAAGCTTCTTTATAGTCTTGTTTTAATCCAGCCTTGCCTTCTAAATAAAAAATACCTAAGTTATTAATGGCAGAAGACTCTTCTTGTTTCACAGCTAACTGATAATAATGCAGTGCTTTTTTGAGATCTTGTGGCACACCTTCTTCACCATCATTGTATAAATGACCGAGTTCAGCTTGCGCCATATCCAAACCAGCATCAGCTGACTTGGTCATCCACTCCACTCCTTTTTTGCTAT
Organism: Acinetobacter sp. Ac_3412; assembly: GCF_013072675.1. Lineage (NCBI taxonomy): Bacteria > Pseudomonadati > Pseudomonadota > Gammaproteobacteria > Moraxellales > Moraxellaceae > Acinetobacter > Acinetobacter sp. Ac_3412. The sequence continues at coordinate 119,602 of NZ_LXUJ01000001.1, forward strand.
TTACACTCACACCATCATCACCATAGAGATATAAATAACCTAAATAGTATTGTGCATAGAGCTGACCCTTTTGTGCCGCTTGGGTATACCACTTCAAAGCAGTTGGATTATCTTCTTCTGTACCTTCGCCATAATCATACATATAGCCAACTGAAAAAATCGCATCTGCATTGCCTTTTGCTGCCGCTTTTTTAAACCATTCCAGTGCCTTACCAAAATCTTGATCAATCTCGTTTCCATAATAATAAGCATCACCTAAATTGTTCTGTGCCGTCGCATCACCCGCTTTCGCTTGTTGTACGAGTTCTTGGCTAAAGGACACATCATCCGCATGAGTGAAGGTAAATAAACTACCAGTCAATAATATTGAAAATACGATGTTTTTTAATTTCATTATTTCGCTCACATTGCTACATTTTTATTCGATTACATTCTAGCGGCAAAACACTTTGTGTAAATAGATATTTATATCTACTGATAAATCAAAAACTAATTTTTAATATTTTATAAAAATAACAAAGCAAACACACGGTTTGCCAAAATATTAAGCATGTCATTTTCGGTTTGCATGCTAAACTATGCGTTGCTTTAAAAAAGGATAGTCCTTCTATGCGGTTTGTTCATCTCGGTATCCACACAGAATTTTCGATCACGGAATCGATTGTTCGCATACCTGATTTGGTCAAGGCTGCCGTAACAAACGAAATGCCCGCACTGGCATTGACTGACTTATCCAATCTACATGCTGCAGTCAAGTTTTATGAATCCTGTTTAAAAAAAGGCATTAAGCCTATTCTAGGCAGTGTCATTCGCTTAAATGATGCTGAACATCGTGCAACCTTATTGGCCATGAGCAGTACAGGTTGGCGCAATCTGACTGAAATCGTGTCGCGCGGTTTTATTGAAGGCCAGCAACTCAGTCTCCCTTGTGTACAAAAAGAATGGGTACTTGAGCAAGCTGAAGATTTGATTGTTTTGCTGGGCCAACACAGTGATGTTGGTAAAATGCTCTGCTCTTCCAATCCACAAAAAGCAGAACCTTTATTAGAAGCATGGATTGAAAAGTTTGGAAATCGTGTCTATTTAGCTTTAACACGGACTGAACGTGTTGGTGAAGAAGATTTTATTCAACAAGCAGTAAAACTTGCCGCTAAATATCAAATTGGTGTAGTCGCGCATAATGATGTGCACTTTGTTAAACAAGATGATTTTGAAGCACATGAAGCTCGTGTTTGTATCGCCGACGGCTATGTTTTAGGTGATGATAAACGTCCTAAAAACTATAGTACTGAGCAGTATTTCAAAACTGGCGAGCAAATGTCTGAGCTATTCTCAGATATTCCAAGTGCGATTGAAAATACCTACCATATTGCAAGACGTTGTAATGTTGCATTGCAACTCGGCACTTATTTCTTACCTGACTTCCCGATTCCAGATGGCTATACCATCGACACCTATTTTGAACATTTGTCTCGTACAGGTTTAGAGGAACGTTTAAATCATCTTTATCCAATTGCTGAACGTGATGAAGATTGGGCTGAGATTCGGAAGCCTTATGATGAACGAATCAAATACGAAGTTGATATCATTCTCAAAATGGGATTCCCTGGCTACTTCCTAATCGTCATGGACTTTATTCAGTGGGCTAAAAATAATGGTGTACCTGTAGGTCCTGGTCGTGGTTCGGGTGCTGGTTCATTGGTTGCCTACAGTTTAAAAATTACCGATCTTGACCCATTACGATATGATCTACTATTTGAACGTTTCTTAAACCCAGAACGTGTTTCGATGCCCGATTTCGACGTCGATTTCTGTATCGCAGGTCGTGACCGTGTCATTGAATATGTAGCACAAAACTATGGCCGCCAAGCGGTATCACAGATTGCGACCTTCGGTACCATGGCAGCAAAAGGTGCGATTCGAGATGTAGCACGTGTCCTTGGTAAGTCTTATGGTCTTGCTGACCGTATTTCAAAAATGATTCCAACAAAACCGCTGGGTGTCGATTTGGTCACAGCGATTGACATGGAGCCGCAGCTTAAAGATATCGTCACCAACCCATCCAACCCTGACAATGATGATGCTGCTGAAATCTGGGAAATGGCACTCAAACTTGAAGGTATTACCCGTAATACAGGTAAACATGCGGGTGGTGTCGTTATTGCGCCAGGTAAAATTACCGATTACTCCGCGGTACTGTGTGATGCAGATGGTACTAACCGTGTCGCACAATACGATAAAGATGACGTAGAAGCAGCAGGTCTGGTAAAGTTTGACTTCTTGGGTTTACGTAACCTGACCGTGATTGAAGATGCGGTTCAAAATATTAATAAAAGAATCAAGGCTGAAATACCACTTAATATTGCCGATGTCCCACTGGATGACAAAGATGCCTATCTGGTCTTTGCAAATGCAAATACCACAGCGGTATTCCAGTTTGAATCCGTCGGCATGAAAAAAATGCTTAAGGAAGCAAGACCAAGCAAATTTGAAGAAATTATTGCTTTCGTATCCTTATATCGACCAGGTCCTATGGATCTTATTCCTGACTTTATCCACCGTATGCATGGTGGTGAGTTTGAATATCTACATCCTTTATTGGAAGGTGTGTTAGAACCGACCTACGGGATTATGGTTTACCAAGAACAAGTCATGCAGGCTGCACAGTTCTGTGCAGGTTATACCCTTGGCGGCGCGGATTTACTTCGTCGAGCTATGGGTAAAAAGAAACCTGAAGAAATGGTCAAGCAACGCCAAATCTTTATTGAAGGTGCATCGAAAAAAGATATTGATGAAGCAACTGCTAACCATATTTTCGACTATATGGAAAAATTCGCAGGTTATGGTTTTAACAAATCACATGCCGCTGCCTATGCCCTAGTTGCCTATCATACGGCTTGGTTAAAAGCACATTACCCTGCTGAGTTTATGGCGGCGGTTTTATCATCGGAAATGCAGAATACGGACAGTATCGTATTCTTGATTGACGACTGCCGTAATAACAAGTTAGAAGTACTACCACCTTCAGTGAATATGTCTTTATATCACTTCCATGCCAGTGACGAACAAACCATTGTCTACGGCTTAGGTGCAATTAAAGGTGTTGGTGAACAGGCGATGCAATCGGTCATCGATTCACGAATTAATGAAGGCCCATATAAAGATCTATTTGATTTCTGTCATCGTATTGATCTGAAAAAAATCAATAAGCGTACCTTAGAAGCTTTGATTCGTGCCGGTGCGCTGGATTGTCTTGGCATTGAACGCTCAAGTTTAATGGCTCAATTACCTGAAGCAGTCCAAGCTGCTGATCAAGCTCGAAGCAATCGTGAAACAGGTATCATGGACTTGTTTGGTGAAGTTGAAGAAGTTCAGCGTAAACCTGCCAAGCCTGTAAAACCATGGGCAGATGAAGTCCGCCTCAAAGGTGAAAAAGATACACTTGGCTTGTATCTCACAGGTCACCCAATTGATGTTTACCGCCCTGAATTAAAATCATTCATTTCTGCCAAACTGAATGAACTCACTCCGACACGTCGTGGTGTAACTACGGTTTTTGCAGGTCTGGTGGTTGATATTGCCAACTTCCCGAACCGTATCATGATCACACTCGATGATGGTACAGCACGTGTTGAAATTAGCTGTAACCATGAGCGTTTCCAACGCTATAAAGATATTGTTCGTTTAGAACAAGTTGTGGTGATTGAGGGTGAAATTTACGAGCGTGAAGGCTTTGATCGCCCGATGGCACGATTAAGTAAAGCTTTTAATTTGAATGAAATTCGCCAAAAACGAGCGCAAAGCATTCAAATTCGCCTCCCTCAAGATTTGATGACCAAATCTTTGGCCAAGGATCTACAGGCGATCCTATTACCTTATTGTAATATCGATATGTGTCAGCATATTGGTCTGCAAATCCTGCTTGAACAAAGCTTCGCAACTGCTGAATTACATTTAGGTGCACAATGGAAAGTTGTGCCATTAGATGAATTACTTGGAAAATTACGCGATTATTTTGGCAAAGAAACCATTTTCATCGAATACCAAGTGAAATCGAAGGCTGCAAAAGCAGCTGAGGCACCTAAAGTTGCAACGGTAGCTCCTCCACCAGACAATATGTCAATGGATGAAGCACTGGATCTTTATCAAGCTGAAGTCTCTCAATACTCTTAATTTTGGATAATATATGAACCTGTTTGACTCAAACAACGTGTCCAAACATTTGGATCATGTGCGTATTGTTATGGTCAATACCACCCTACCAGCCAATATTGGTAGTGCCTTACGCGCAATGAAAACCATGGGTTTATCAAAACTTGTACTCGTCGCACCTAAGACCTATCCACATCCGGATATTGATGCACTGGCAGCAGGCGCGCAAGATTTAATTGAACAAATTGAAATTGTTGAAACTTTGGAACAAGCCATTCAAGATTGTCATATGGTGTTTGGGACCAGTGCACGTAGTCGCACGATTCCATGGCCATTGCTAGATGTTCGACCTGCTGCAAAAGAAGCATTAGATGCTGCAACCAAACAACAAAATATTGCAATTGTGTTTGGGCGTGAAGATCGTGGACTCACCAATGAAGAATTAGCCCTAGCCAATTATCACTTAACCATTCCAGTAAACCCTGAATATGGCGTACTCAATGTCGCGCAAGCGATTCAAGTGGTTTGCTATGAGTTAAGAATGGCTGCGCTTGAACAAAATACTCAAGTTCAAGACAAGCCAGATGACCACATGCAACTGAAGCAACAACAAAGCATGGAATGGGATGAACCATTGGTTACACAACAACAAATGGAACAGTTTTATCCTCATTTAGAAAAAATGTTGACTGAAATCGAGTTTTTAGATCCAAATAATCCCCGTTTACTCCCATTACGCTTGCGTCGTCTATTCGGAAGGATACAATTAGATCGTATGGAGTATCATTTATTACGTGGAATCTTTAGCCGCGTACAGGCTTTAGCCCAAGGTTCATGGAAAAAGACCAATACGGAGGATCATAATCATGATTAAACAGCTAAAAGAAGATATCGAAGCTGTATTTGCGCGTGATCCTGCGGCTCGCAATACATTAGAAGTCCTGACCACCTATCCAGGTATCCATGCACTGATTATGCATCGCATGGCACATGAGCTTTGGAAAAAAGAATACAAAGGTACCGCCCGCCTACTTTCTTCTTTTAGCCGCTTTGCCACTGGTATTGAGATTCATCCTGGTGCAAAAATCGGTAAGCGATTTTTTATCGATCACGGCATGGGTGTGGTGATTGGTGAAACAGCTGAGATTGGTGATGATGTAACGCTTTATCATAGTGTCACCTTAGGTGGAACCACATGGAATAAAGGCAAACGTCATCCAACACTTGAAGATGGTGTGGTTGTTGGTGCTGGTGCAAAAATCTTGGGCCCATTTACAGTACATAAAGGTGCAAAAGTCGGCTCAAATGCAGTTGTAACCAAAGAAGTTCCTGCTGGTGTAACTGCCGTTGGTAACCCTGCCCGTTATATTTTCAAAGACAAAAGTCAAATCGAACAAGATGAAGTCAATCGCCGTGACTACGCGGAAAGTATTGGTTTCGAACCTTATGCGACAACACAAGATCAGTCTGATCCTATTTTAGAAGGCATGCGCGTTTTACTCGATCGTATGCAAAAAAATGAAAAACGCATGAACGTACTTTGCCAACGTCTGTCTGAACTTGACCCTAGCTTCACCTCGCAAAGTTCAAAAACTCAACCATTGAGTAAAGAAGAACTTAAAATTATTGAAGAAGTTAGACGTGAGTGCGAAGCACAGAACAAAACTTCGGCAACCTAGTCAAATATATAAAAAATGTAACAAGCTTCTCATTGCAAGTTGGTTTTGCTTTTCCTAGACTGGTGAAACCAACGATCTACTTCTCATTTAACTAAAATTAATGGATGTAAAGCATGAATTTTAAGCCTTTGGCATTACTTGTACTTTCAACTTCTTTTTTGACGGCCTGTGGCGTTGCCCCTGTTAAAAAAGAGAAGGTTGCTGAACCCTTTGTGTTCAAGGAACCAGACCCAACTCCTCCATTCTATGCTTTAAATCCAACCAAGTATGATGCCCCACCAAGCTTTGAAGTTGCGATCAAAGATGCTGCGGCTCAGCCTGTCACGAAAATGGTCGTGTCATTACAAAATGATCCATCAAAATCAACAACCTTGGATATCAACAAGCTCATTGTTCCAACGATTGACAACAAACAACGCAACATGAAATATGCGGTTCTTGCTGGTGAGAATGAAATTGATGTCACTGAAATCGATGACTTTTTACAATTAGTTGAAGGTAAAGCACGTCACTATCCACCTCGTTTCCCAGAACGTCAAGAACGTAAGGGCTATGAAGTGAAATTAAAAGAAACCACGCAGAAACTAGATGCTTTAGCCGAACAGCCAAATGCTTCTTTAGATATCTTAACTCGTGCGTTTAAAGCAAGCGTAATGGCACGTAACTTAGACTTAGGTACATCTTATACTTCAAAGTCATTAACTTATGCGCAACGTATTCTCGCGATCAGCCCGAATGACCCTGAAACAAACTTCTGGTTTGGTTTTGGCTTATCAGAAGGCGGTGGCCAACGTGAGGCTATTCCATATTTAGACAAAGCAATGAAAGGTGGCGTTCAAGAAGCTTACCTTTCTGCTGCCAATAACTATTTATGGTTAGAGCAAAAGAAAAATGCGCTTCAAACCTTGAAAAACTATAAAATCAACTATCCTGACGAAGCAGAAGTGACTGATCGTTTGATCAAAGAAGTGGAAGCTGGAAAACGCTGGAATGTGTGGCAAGTTCTGAACTAATTGGGCTTGTAGAATTGCATTACAAAAATAGACTGCTGTGTGCAGTCTATTTTTTTATCTATGATTGAAAAAACATTCGATTTTCGTATTATAGCTACAATCTTCCAGCGAACTTGCTGACATACCATGCTAGCATTTACACCGAATAAGCGTCTATTTTTTATCTCTCTCCTAAGCACCGTCGTGATGAGTGGCTGCCAAGTTGTCAGTATCAAACAACAAGCTCTCAATGTGACGATTGCCAACGAACGTAATAGCATTCTTACGCAAAAAAAACTTAGTGAAGCCAGCCTCAATGTCTTGTCGATGTCTGGCAAAGAAGCCAAAGTGTGTATGCAAACACCAAATGAGTGCATTGCAGATCTACACAAAATTCCGCAAATTCAGGATGAGCAACTTTTATCTACAGCGAGCGAACTCTATCTCTCAAAAGCGCTGAGTCTGTCCGACGCGTCCGAATGTAAAATCAGTAAACTGACAAAACATAAACCTGAGGAAGAACAGAAAGCCATACAAAAGACCTATGAGCAATGCTTAGATCAAGAGCTTGAAGCTTTAGATAAAAGCATCCGTTATAGCTATGCATATTTGTTCAAAACGGCACGACAACCGCAAGAACGCATTTTTGATAACCGTCAGGTCCAGATTCGAGACTTTTACAACCAAGCTTTAACCAAATTGGTGAATGTGCATAGTTTAAGAAATCCGTCTAAAACCATTAGCCCTACCATTCAAATTGGTAAAAGCACCTATACAATAGACATTCAATCCTATCAACGCTTACAAAATATGAAGCTGGAGAAATTTATCTCCAGCTATAACATGAACTTTTCAGGATTGAGAGCCATTAACCGCCGTGATGGTTTCGGTTCAGATTTCGTAGCCGTGTTTCCTTCAACGGATGCAACCCATGGCGAAAATAAATATATTCTTGATCCATTAAGTTATAGCTACCCAAATGGACTTAACCCTAATATTCATAAAGCACGTTATTTAGCTGCAACCATTATTGCGCAACCCAAGAATGCAGCCGCAACCATTAATGATGTTTTAAATAATCCAAACTTTGAAGTAAAGGTCTATGACCCTTATAGCGTAGAGAAAGTCAGTATTGCAGGTAAAGAATATTCGCTTGCAGCCAATTTCTCTGCACCTTATGGACTCTGGTTAGCTGAGAATAATTTAGGTGCATCGGCTTATTTAACTTTAATTGATCGTGATCAGCATCTGACCATGCCACATCTCTATATGCTTGAACCGTATAATCCGAATAAGAAAGTGATTGTATTGGTGCATGGTCTTGCCAGCAGCCCTGAGGCATGGATTGCGGTCACCAATGATATTATGGGTGATGCGGTACTACGTGAACACTATCAAGTCTGGCAAGTGTTTTATTCAACCAACATGCCGATTCTAGAAAGCCGTTTTCAAATTTATGCCTTATTAAAACAAGCCTTTGGCTCACTCAACAATAAAGATGCTGCAGCTCAAGATGCAGTTTTAATTGGGCATAGTATGGGAGGCATTATCAGTCGACTCTTAGTGAGCAATGCTGATATTTCCAAGCAGGCGCTCACCATGATGAGTAGCCGTCAACAAACACGTTTGCGTAAGCATCCTGTAATTGGTGAACGACTTAAAATGCAGCCGATTACTAATTTTGATCGTGCCATTTTCTTGGCTGCTCCACATAAAGGAACTGACTTTGCTGATCGCTGGTTTACACTGGCAGCACGTAAAATCATCAAACTACCAGCAACCTTCTTGACCACTTTGGCAGATACACTCACTAGTGATGATATGGATTTAAAAGAATTCGTTAAAACACTGACCAATGATGTGATTCAAAATGGGCCAAGTGATCTCAGTAAGAAATCTAAATTTATGGAATTAACCGCCTCTATTCCGCCTGAAAATGGACTGGTTTTTCACTCGATTATGGGCAACATTACCAAGAGTGATGATCCAAATGTCATTACAGACGGGATTGTTCCTTATAAGAGTGCACATTTAGATGGTGCTGTTTCCGAGAAGATTTTCACGGGCGGCCATTCAATTCAAGAGACCCCAGAAGCAGTTCTAGAATTACGCCGCATCTTACGTGAACACCTTGTCGATCACGGTTTATATAAACCTAAGAACTAAACACAATAAAAAAGCCCCAAATAATTGGGGCTTTTTTTAAGGGATTACTTACACACCAGAACGGATCATATAATCAAAGGCAGACAGCGATGCTTTGGCACCTTCACCTGTGGCAATGATGATTTGCTTATAAGGCACGGTAGTACAGTCACCTGCAGCAAAGACACCTTTGACATTGGTTTCGTTACGATCATTAATCACGATCTCACCACGGTTGCTGAGTTCAACCGCACTGTTATTTAAGAAATCTGTGTTTGGTAATAAACCAATCTGTACGAAGATCCCTGCAAGTTCAACTGTGTGTTCAACATCAGTGGCACGGTCTTTGTATTTCAATGCCGTCACTTGAGCACCATCACCAACCACTTCAGTACTAAGCGCATTCAAGATCACTGTCGTGTTTGGCAAGCTATTTAATTTGTCTTGCAATACTTGGTCTGCACGAAGTTTGGTATCAAACTCAACCAAAGTCACATGCTCAACAATCCCTGCAAGATCAATCGCAGCTTCGACACCAGAGTTACCACCACCAATCACCGCAACACGTTTGCCTTTGAATAATGGACCATCACAGTGTGGGCAGTACGCTACACCACGAGTACGGTATTCAGCTTCACCCGGTACATTCATTTCTCTCCAACGTGCACCTGTAGACAGGATGATAGTTTTCGATTCAAGCTTGGCACCATTCTCTAGTTCAACCTCAACTAGACCATTGGCAGTTTGATCTGCACCTGTGATCTTGCTGACACGTTGCAAGTTCATGATATCCACACCATATTCACGGACATGGGCTTCCATGTCTTGAGCGAACTGAGGACCCACGGTTTTTTGAACAGTGGTAAAGTTCTCAATGTCCATAGTATCCATCACTTGACCGCCAAAACGTTCAGCCACAATACCCGTTTTGATGCCCTTACGTGCTGCGTAAATCGCTGCTGTACCACCCGCAGGACCACCGCCAATCACCAATACATCAAATGCATCTTTGGCATTGATTGCTGCTGCATCTTTCTCAGCCGAGTTGCTATCCAACTTGGCTATGATTTCTTCCAAAGTCATACGACCTTGACCAATATGCTGATTGTCTTGGAACACCATAGGTACAGCCAAGATTTTGCGTTCTTCAACTTCGTCTTGGAAGAAAGCACCATCAATCATGGTTGCCGTGGTATTTGGGTTGTTAATCGCGATTAAGTTGAGTGCTTGCACAACATCTGGACAGTTATGGCAACTGAGCGATACAAACACATCAAAGTTCGCTGTTAAGTTTAAGCCTTTGATCTGAGTGAGTACTTCATCAGACACTTTAGGCGCATAACCTGATACTTGTAATAATGCCAAGATCAAAGAAGTAAACTCATGTCCCATCGGTAAGCCAGCAAAGAACACACGTGGTTGTTCACCTGCTTTGGCCACACCGAAACTAGGACGGCGAGCATTTGAACCGTCAAAACGCGCCGTAACTTGGTCAGACAGTTCAGCAATTTCAGTCACGAGTTCTTTAATTTTTTCTGCTTTGTCGGAGTCATCTAAAGCGGCAACCAACTCGATTGGACTTTCTAAACGTTCTAAGTAAGCTTTTAATTGAGTTTTAATATTTTGATCTAACATGTATTACTCCAAATTCTAAGACGTTCAAATCAGCTAAATTCATTCAATGACGCTATAGTACGCAAAAGTACTGAATAGGTAAAACAGTATGTTTTTATGAGTTTGATCGGATAAACCGAACTTAAGATTAAGAGACATCCAATTTTTGACCAATCCGCACACGACGATTTTTCAAATGTTTGGCGAGAACATATAAAATTGCACTTAAAGCAACAGCAAATACAATCAAGCCCCATAAAATGACATTCACAATCTGAGAAATACGTTCGGCTTGCTGTGCACGCAGGTCTAAGGGCTGCGTGATTGAGGTAATACTTTTACCGTAAAGCTGCTGTTGCATGACCCACAACTGCTCTGGCTTAAAATCATACGCTTTAAATTGAGTTGGATTGGTTTTCTCTGCACTAATTAATTGATTCACGTAGACATTAGCGGTCTTGCGATCGACAGGTTGATGCAATAAGGCCACTTGCGCCAAGACATAAGCTTTTTCAGTCGAAGAAATATTGGCCTGCTGTAAATCTTGAGCAATCTGACTTTCAACAATATTGTTTTGATAGCTCATCCATTGTTGATAAGCCTGCTTAGTTTCATCTTTCCAGTCATACTGGATGTAGGTCAGACCTGACCAAAGTAAAATAAATGAAATCACCCACGCCAGAATACGCTGTGTCCATGCCTGAAAACGTTGCTGAAAAAATTTAAATTTCTTGGCCCAACTAAGCAGTAAAAAAGCACCAATAAATGAGACAAAAAGTTTTAGGAACAGCCAGCCAAACCATGATAATAAATGAAAAAGATAATCGACAGGTTGCTTAAAAGGAACAAGATCCTGTACATGATAAGGCAAATCTAAAGCCTGTAGATGTACAGAAAGATCAAAGAAACGATAGATAAATTCTTTTTGCAAAAACAGACCAGCGATTGTAACAACGATGAATGTACTGGTCAGAAAAAACCAGATCATTAAGTTGCGTTGACGTTTTTTTAACACATCTAAACGCTGGTCAATCGGTTGTACACTAAAATCTTCTATGGGTGACAATGATCTTTCCTTCAAAAATTAGCAGTATCAAGATTTAGGTGGTTGGCTATTCTCAAGCACCAGATGATTCAAATTCTCTTGCAAAGCACGTAAACGAGTTGTTGCTTCGGCACGCTTTTGCATCCCTTCTTTCTGAATCTGAATCACATCATTTACTGTTTTAATGAGGGTGTTTTGTACATGTTCAAGTGTTTCAACATCGATCACGGAACGCTGATTGGCTTTTGCCGTATCAACAGAGTTTTGATGCAATAACTCAGCATTACGACGTAATAATTCATTGGTGGTATCATCAATGGCTTTGGCAAGCTGGACGCTATTCTTTTGCTCTTGCAGCGAAATTGCCAAACTAATTTGATTTTTCCAAGCTGGTAATGTGATGTTTTTAATCGCGTAAAATTTATCCACCAACATCAAGTTATTCGACTGGATAATCCGAATCATCGGCAAAGTCTGCATTGCAGACTGCTGTAAAACATGAAGATCACTGACTCTTTTTTCAAGATTATTTGCCACATGATTGAGATCATAAATCTGTTGAGTGGTCTGTTGATCTTGTTCCTGGCTTGTCAGAGTCGTAATTTGCTGTTGAATATCCTGCTGCTTCAACTGGCCGGCTGCAATATAAACCCCCAGTTGTTTATACTCATCTTGCACCGCATCAAACATTTTATCCAATGTCCCAACACGTGCTTTCAAGCCTGATTGTGAGCTTTCAATTTCTTTGACCAGTACATCAATCTGCTCTTTAGTGGTATTAAAATGCTGATCAAAATTTTGTTTAGCATTCTTAAACTTACTCAACAAACCACCTAAAAAACCAGAACTTTTAGATTTATTTAAAATACTTGAAGTATTTAACTGCTGAGCAACTTGCACCACTTCATTGAGTTTTTGTCCAGTTGCATCAAGGTCTTTGTTCTGTACCAGATTCAATAATTCATCGGTATAAGTTGAGGTTTTATTGGCAATATTTTTGCCATATTCTGCAACAGCAGTGGTACTGATATCGGCCAGTTCTTTATGCGCATCCATCACTTCAGCAAAATCTTGAGGTTGTAGGCCTAAGTCTTTTAAGTTCAACTGCTCAAAACGCTGCTCTGGCTTAATTTCAAGCTCATGAGATACCTTACTCAGTTCTGAATCTGACATCATATTTCCCTCTTATTTCTGTAATGATTTTTTCAAATTTTGGATTAAATCTTCGCGGCTTTTATCCAACTGTTCAATCGTCGCAGTCGAATTGGATTCCCGACTTTGCTTTAAATGATATTGCCATGCTGGAATTAAAACCTGTTGTGCCTCTTTAAAACGATCAAGCAAGCTAAAAGATAAATGCTGTGAAAGCTGCATCTGTTTGATTGCAATATCATTACTGGTCTGTAAGGTTTGTAAAGTATTTACCTTTTTAGATAAGCGCTCCACAAAATGATCCAGCACTTGCTGCTTACTAAACTGAGGATACTCAATCAAGAATTGATCGGCTGCCTGAATATAAGCAGCCATCTGCTCTCTTAAACCCAATACCTGCTGTAAACGCGATTGTGATTTTTGGATTTCAATCTGCAAACGTTGACTCAAATAATTCGCTTCATTAATCAAACGATCTAAATCTTTAACATATTTCACTTGCCCAGCATCATATTCAATATCAATGCCCAACCATTTTTGCAGTGCATTAAAACGGCGTGTGCCTAAAAACTTTTTGGATAAAGACAACTGCTGAATAATCTGAGTGATCACTTCGCTGAGCTGCTGATTTAACTTAGGATCGACACCATTCAGCAAGACGCTTTGAGCTTGAACCAAATGATCTGCGTAATGACTTAAACGATGCGGATCGTTCAATAAAGGTAATAAATCATTACGCTTGATCGCTAAAATATGTTCTTGATTTGATTCAATTTGCGATAAAGGTGTTAAGTCGAGCGGTAGCGTCATATCAATAGAAAATCGTGAGCACAAATAAATTTGAACAGCTTAGTTGTAGCATGTTCTTTGACTTTCTCATATCTAAATGTTGTTATGTTTTTTAAAATATAGTGTCGCCTTACTGACTAAAAACCCTCTAAATTACAATCAATAAAGAAGGTTCATCAATCAAATCATGCGTTACTCATCATTGAGCGCACATTCAAAGTTATTTGGATTTTGTTTGCAGCGAACTTTTTTCAAGAAGTTCATCATTTTTGGATCATAAATTCCTGCTTTAGTGAGTGAGATACGTGCTTCACGCATCATCTTCATATAGTTGACTTGTTCTTCAGGTGGGATAATCATCCAGTATTTGGTTGGAATTTCTTTTTCGTATTTTGAAATAATATTAAACGTTCGACCGAGTTGCCCCGCCACCCATTCACGCGATTTCTGCCCAAACCCGTCAGGAAATTTATCCTTTCGAATAATGAAATTTGCCGAAATTTGCGTCAGTGGAAATTTGACAATTCCGCCTTTATCACCGAGTCCCTTATAAAGCTCAAAAGGCTTATAAGCAACAATTGGCGCGGGAACAATATCAATTTGATGATTATTAAATTTTGCCCCTGCATTGGTCACATCGACTGAAACAGCTTGTGCACCTATTTGTGCAACCAATTTCGGTTGAGCTTCATCATAAGCAAATACACCAACTTTCTTACCTGCAGCCTTAGCCAAAGTATTTATATTACGATCAGCAACAAACAAATACGCAGGTCCAATCGTTCCAAGACCCGCAATTTCATAAGGGCCATTGATCATACTTTTTGCCGCTTGAGGCTTAGAGAGCAATTGATAAGCAAGAATTGCCGTTTTCAAATCAGTTAAAGCGCCAACTGCATCAAGTGAACCGACATATTTATTGAATTGTCGACCACGTAATCCACTGATAATTGCACCATCACATTGCCCTACTTTTAAATCTTCAGCTGCAACACGCTCATCGACATAGGCACGCAAATCAATCTCTGCGCCCCACTTTTTTGCTTCTAATGCATAATCTTTTGCCAGTGCAAATGCATCACCCGATTTACCAACTGGATCAAATACACAAACTGTTTGCTTCGCCTGCGTTGTTACAGCGAATCCGAATAATGCCAAAGCAATAAAACCGTTTTTAATTATCATCTCGTTCTTCCCAGATAAGATTTCTTTTATTTCTTTATCTCAACCTATTTGTGGATACTATCCTATGACGAGATTTTTATTTTTAACGGATTTACAGCCAATCATTCAGTTGCGCGAGTATTTTGAACGTTTCATCCGCCTAAGGTCGATGGTGAACTTTGTGGTAGTGCATAAGTTCCAATTACATGCGCAACTGGTTCTTCATCATCCAGAGAATATAGCCAAACTTCACCTGTGACCAAAGTTTTCCCGACTTTAATCAACTTACACACAGCCCGAATATCCCGATTACCATTGGGTTTACGAAAAAAATTAATGGTCATATTGGTGGTGACTGCCATTGCAACCAGTCCCAGATGCCCCAAGATGGCAATATAGAGTACATAGTCTGCAATCAACATCAGCGTTGGGCCAGAAACAGTTTGTCCTGGACGCAGATCCCCTGCATCGACACGATAAAGTAGCTGTGCCCCCTTAGGAGGAATCTCCTCAATGGTACTTTTTTGTAACGCCTGCGGAAATTCTTGTGCTAAAAATCCAATAATTTCTTGTTTATCCATTGCCATATGTTTTCCAACTTATTTGTCGTGTTATGTATAAAAATCTAAACCCCAGACCTAATCGACTTGATCTGAAAGCTCATTCAATACCTGCCAATACGTCGGTGGCGCAGATACATGTCCACGTTCACGGAGCATTTGATGCATTCTTGGCAATTTAAAATAAGGTACAGCTGCCATCAAGTGATGTTCTTTATGATAATTGACATTGATTGGTGCAACCAAAGCACGTGCGAGATAGCCCGCCTTGGTGGTACGGGTATTGGTTAAAGCACTATGACTGGTTTCCATTCCTGCATGCTCTGCCATTGAACGGACTCTGAGGAATAAAGGAAATGGAGTCAAATACGCCACGACCCATAATGCATAAAGTTTAGGATGCCCCGCTGCCCACAACGCTGAAAATAGAGCAGCGTTAGTTGCAATCGCACCGCCACTATTTTTTAGGAATGCTTTAGGATAATCGCTCCAGTGTTTGCCTTCCTGAGAAATCCAGCGGCGGTCGTTTGATACCGTCCACTCCATTTTTTCAATATCCATCAACACTCGGCCGACCGCAAACTTAAACCCCGTCACGCCAGACAAATCACGCATAAATTTGCGCATTAAGGATTTTTTCGTGGTTGGAAAACCTGTCACTAAGGATAAATCAGGATCATCGACCGTAGAGGTTTTACTATGATGACGCATATGATGGGCACGATATTTATGTAGATCATTCCAAATCGGACGCGCGCATAACCAATCCGTCAAGGTATCATTCAACCATTTGGTTTTAAATAAACTTTGATGGGAAGCATCATGCATGATGATCGCGAGTGCCAACTGACGGCCAGCCAAAATGACCAAGGCTGCAACACACATGAGTAATTTACCCCAAGCAGGTAAATACTCCCAAGAGCTAGCCACAGCTGCAAAAGTTCCACCAATCACAGCCCATGTCGAAAACACAGCCCAACTGCCGTGCGCATCAGACTTGACTGTTAACTCAGTAATTTCTTCTCGCGAGAATAAATCACTAATCGCTACACGTGTATTCATATCCCTATCCTGCATTTGTTTTATTTTTTAAAACTACACAATTTATATTTTTATTCTAAATTAAGTAATATTTCTGTCAATAAATTAAAATTAAATTTTATGTAATATTTGTAATGAATATTTACTCAAGACTACTTTCATAAAACTTCTGCCATGCGTCCAAACCTGTTTGATCCAACTGTTGTACACTCTGCGCAAATTGCTCGCGAAGCTGCACATCAACAAAACCTTCTGGCAATAATGGATCATTCATCAGCAAGGAAATGGTTTGTCGTCCCAATAATAAAGATTCTCGAGCTGCGTCTTCCAAACTGAGCTGATCAACAGTAAACAACCACTGTTGAATCATTTGGCTGTATTTTTGGTAGTTTTGATTCAGCGTTTGTGTAGACCAAAGCTCAACAATCGTAGTCAACGTTTCGGTATCAAAATGGTTAATCTGGCAAAACTTTGCACTACTTTCTAAACCAGAAGTTTTTAATTCCGTAATCAGTTGATCAAAACCAATCACCAAATTATCAGGACGGATATAAATACCTTGCTCTAATTCTTTAAAACCAAAATGCTTGAGTGCTCTTTCACGACGATTTAATGCAGTACGATCAACCCGCCCAAGCTGACCCGTAAAAACCGCTAGATACTGCTGATTCCATACTTTGGTTTGTTTAATTCCATGCTTACGATTCAGCATGACATTTGCCCATTCATGCGATTGAACTGTAAATTGATAGACGCCACGTTCAATGGCTTCAATCACGCCATCACTGGATAACCGTGTCACAGCAACCCGAATGCTATTTTCACTGATTTCAAAAAGCCGCGCTGCAATAATGATTTGTTTAATTGAAATCGCTCGACCTTGAAGTCCTAACAGCAAATCAATAATTAAGTCTCGAGCATTCATTTTCACTATTGTCATTGTGCTATCGAACCAGATCTGAAGGATTTAAAATAAAGAATGGGGATTTTAACTGAGAATCTCCCTTTTCGCAGTTGCCAAAAGGGAGATGTTTTTATTTTTATAAAAAGACAAATAACAGAATAATACCAAGCACAATACGATACCAAGCAAATACTCGTAAAGTATGGCGCTCCACAAATTTCACTAAGGCACTGACCACCAATAATGCAGAAATAAAAGCTGCTACAAAGCCAACAGCAATATTCAGCATATTGTCTTGCGTTAAGACATCCGCATTACGGGCCAAATCAAATACCGCCGCACCCAACATGGTTGGCATCGCCAAGAAGAACGAAAACTCGGTTGCTGCCTTACGAGACAATCCAGAGAACATCCCACCAACGATGGTCGCACCTGAACGTGAAGTCCCTGGAATCATCGCAACACATTGCGCACACCCCACCAAGAATGCTTGTTTATAAGTGATCTTGGTCGCATCTGTCGTTTTATGATCAAAATTCTTTGATTCAACCCAGAAGATAATCAGACCACCCACAATTAAAGCAACAGCAACCACCAGCGGGCTAAACAAGACACTCTTAATGAAATCGACCGCAAAAATACCAATCACGACTGCTGGAATGAAAGCGAGTAAGACACTAAAGGCAAAGTGACGTGCTTCCGCATCTCCACTAAAGAAACCTTTGACCAAGTCAAAAATCTTTTGACGATACAACCAGCACACAGCCAAAATCGCACCAAGCTGAATCACAACTTCAAAAACACGACCATCATCTGAATGAAAGTCGATCATATGACCAAATAAAATCAAATGACCTGTGCTTGAAATGGGCAAGAATTCGGTAAGACCCTCAATAAAACCTAAAAACAAGGCTTTTAAAATTTCAATATGTTCCATAACTTACTCAAAAGAACGTAATAGCAGAATAAAAATAAACGGCAAGCTTAACCTGAAATGTCATCATTTTATGTGTTTGTCACGTAACCTTTTAGCAAAAAATATTCAGACAAATGCCTGAATTTCTGTTAAATAATCATCAAACTATTTTTCTTCTGCATCTGTTCGACCACTTCATGTGTATCAAAGCCTAAACGCCAATACAAAAGCCCTAAAACATCTAATTCATCTTGGGTAATAATTCGATCATTCCAGAGACATCTTTCAGCGATTGACAAGATATTAAGGCGATCGCGTAATAACAAACCAGAGACATCATTTAAAATTTCCGCCAAGTCCAAAGGCTCATCTGAAATATCGGCATAAATTTGCATTTCATCTTCAGTTAAAAGCATCTGCAAGATACGTTCACGAACTTCGAGCTGGTTCGGACTATTAATTTGCTGTACATGCAGTAAGGCATCGATCAAATGTACAATCTGAGATTTGACATCTTCAAAAGCCGCAGGCAAATGTGCAGGCATTAAATTGAGTTCATGTTTCACCCGTTCCAACAACAATGCATCAAGCAAACCGACTTCACCATCTTCTTGAATGATACACGCCAACTTGGTTAAGAATTGACGTGCAATACTGGTCGGCATATGCCCAATATTTTTACAGGCATCATGGAAAATCTGCACATGAATACGACCATCCAAATTCAATAAAGCATCGACAATCGCATGGCTGACCGGTGCTTCTTGCGGAATAAATTCGCGATACTGACGAATCATCAAAATCGCAACCATCACCTCACGAGAACCTGTCGCTGTTTGCATTGCCCGTTGAATTAATTCAGGGCGTTTCTTATTCTTTCGAACTTCTGGATTAAGTGGTTTGATTGCATCATTTAGTGCAAAACTAATCGGTGATAAACGCAATAAAGGTAATGGCTGTGGCGAACTCCATGGCATGGTGAGCTCGGCACTTTCCTCTTCTAACGAGCGAAAGAGGCTGAATAACGGGCGATTACGAAGCTTGCGTAGATTTTCTAATTGCAGATCTTGCAACAAAGTTGGATTTAATTCGTAGATTCGTTCTTTAATACTGGGATGAATATTCATCCAGCTCTGCGGACTCAACGAGTTAGCAAAGCACATATGCGAAATCGACTCAGAATAAGCACTATGGATCTGCGAGCCCGAGTGATGCACATAAATCCGTAACAAGGTTTGAATATTGGCATTATTATTCATCAAGCGCATAGTCTTGAGATCATTACGGAAGGTACGGCCACTTAAGGTCAAATATTTAATACAACGTGTAATTAAAATACCCAAACTACCGATTAACCAAATTACCCCACCAATCGCAACAAAGATGGTCTCAAATTTATTTCGATAAGTCGTTGCATAGGGATTATAACCCGCCTGAGCAAGCTTACTGCCCCACTGGCTAAAAGTAGTTAAACCACTATATAAAATTTTTAGCTTGGTATTTTCAACAGCTTCACCTGATAGAATCTGATTAAACTCATAACTGAGTAAGCCATAAAGTTCAAGTTCATCCAGATTTTGTAATGCACCCCAAGTCAAAATAATCACAATATCCTGTGATCTAAACCCTGCAGTTAAAGCATTCACCCCAACTTCATCAGGGAGTACATAGACCGCTGGCGTATCAATATCAAAACTCTTGGCGACCTGTTCTACAACTTTTAAGGCGGTACTTTCTTCTGGCGTACTTTCATCGAAAACCAAGCGACGTGCTTTTAGCTGCTTTGCCAGCGAGTGACCGCCCTCACGTAATACATATAGCTCCGCGCCTACAGACCAAAATAAGACCAAAACAAGCAAACCGATAAAATACGGACTAAGTACATGCCACCAAATCGGTTGGGTATAATCAAAGAAATGAACGACCAAACCCAAAATTAAATTTAGAATAAAGACGGTTAATAACATTGCGATAAGACAGAAACTGACTGACCATGCAATATTTTTATTTTCAATTAAATAATGGCTCATTTCTTTCAATGTAAGTTTTCCTGATTACATTGTTTCAGTTAGGGTTTCCGTACCCACTATCATAAAATAAAAAAGCGGGAAATTCCCGCTTTTCTATAGATTAAGATGAGATTACTCTTCTTTGATCCCAGTTAAGTCAACTGATGCGGCATCGATATTCACATCGATATAGCCATCTGATTTACTTTTCGCAGCATCACTACGTTTTTGCTCAAGTGCATCTAGATATGCCTTATCAATACCACCCGCGACATAGACACCATCAAACACCGAACAATCAAATTCAGTTAAATCTGGTACCTTGCTGGTACGAACCGCATTTTTCAAATCTTCCAAATCTTGGAAAATTAAACGGTCTGCACCGATATTTTCACGGATTTCTTCGACTGTACGACCTGACGCAATCAACTCAGCCTTCGCAGGCATATCAATACCGTACACATTTGGATATTTCACCATTGGCGCGGCAGAAGCAAAGAAGACTTTCTTCGCACCAGAATCACGTGCCATCTGGATAATTTCATTACATGTGGTACCACGAACAATTGAGTCATCGACCAACAGCACATTCTTGTCTTTAAACTCAAGTTCTACAGGGTTCAATTTTTGACGAACCGATTTTTTACGTTGCTGCTGACCCGGCATAATGAAGGTACGTCCGATATAACGGTTTTTCATAAAACCTTCACGGAATTTCACACCTAAAATATTTGCCAGCTCTAATGCAGAGGTACGACTGGTATCTGGAATTGGAATCACAACATCAATATCATGCTGTTCGCCCCATTCTTTCAAAATTTTGTAAGCCAGCTTTTCACCCATTTTTAAACGGGCTTTATAAACTGAAATTCCATCAATAATGGCATCAGGACGAGCAAAATACACATATTCAAAAATACATGGACGGTATTCAGGATTCACAGCGCATTGCTTGGTAAACAACTGACCTTCTGAATCGATAAAAATCGCTTCGCCTGGTGCGATATCACGTTCAACTTTAAAACCAAGTGCTGTAATCGCAACAGATTCAGATGCGATAATGTATTCAACACCTTGTTCAGTTTCACGAGAACCATAAACCAAAGGACGAATCCCGTTTGGATCACGGAAACCGACCAAGCCATGACCGGTGATCATCGCTACAACACCATAAGCCCCTTTACAACGCTCATGTACGCGAGATACGGTGTGGAAAATATCATCTGGGCTTGGGTTTAAAGTTCTGATCTTTTGTAGCTCATGTGCGAAAACATTGAGTAAAACTTCAGAATCCGAATCAGTATTCATATGACGTAAATCTGTTTTGAACAGATCGTCATGAATTTCGGCAGCGTTGGTCAAGTTCCCATTATGAGCAAGTGTAATGCCATAAGGTGAGTTTACATAAAATGGTTGCGCTTCAGCACTGCTTGATGAACCAGCAGTTGGGTAACGAACATGTCCGATCCCGTAGTTACCAAGCAATGCACGCATATGACGCGTATGGAATACATCACGTACCATACCGTTATCTTTGCGGAGGAATAAACGCCCTTGATGGCAGGTTACGATCCCTGCAGCATCTTGTCCTCGATGTTGCAGCATCGTTAAGGCATCAAATAACATTTGGTTCACTGGTGATTTACCGGCTATCCCAACAACTCCACACATAGCAACCTCGCGACAAGCTAGCGATTAATAAAAAGGATTTTTCGTCGAATGATCAGAACGCTCATCAACTGAAGCACGTTCTGACTGGTCCATTTCAGTCGAAGGGCGATGTAACAACGCACCTTCTGATGTCATTTGATTTAAAGCTTGATTTGCTGCATCTTTGGACAATTCAGTTGCCAAAGGTGCATAAGGTAATAGAATTTGTACAAATTTAGACTGTTTCCAGTGCGGTGAACTCTCAACCCAAGGCCCTAAACCCTGCATTGCGATCAGCACAATCAGTAGTCCTTTGAGAGAACCAAATGCACCACCTGCTAAACGATTTAATGGGCCCAATTTCAGACTTTTCAAGAGCCCATTGAGTAATGCAGACACAATCCATGTACACACCACAATGATCAACACAATAAAGGCAAATGCTGCGATTTTTTGCACAACAGGATCTTGGCTTAGACTGCTCATCGCAGGTGCCAAAACCACAGCGTATTTTGCCCCAATGATCAATGCGAATATCCATCCGATCAAGTTCGCAAAGGCTTTGATAAATCCTTGACGCAAACCGTTCAGCCCTCCAATGAGCAAAATGACCAGAATGATGATATCAAGTGTGTTCATTTCACACAGTCATCGCATTAACACAATCTTTTACAAGTGTTGGGCCGGTATAGATCAACCCGCTATAAACTTGTACCAAACTCGCTCCAGCTTGCTGTTTGGCAACCGCTTGTTCACCAGACAAAATACCACCGACACCAATCAATGGAATTTGACCCGCCAATACTTTGGCAAATTGACCTAAACATTCGGTACTCTTTTCAAATACGGGTGCACCTGACAAACCACCTGCCTCGTTTCCATTTGGCAAGTTTTCAACACCTTCACGCCCTAGCGTGGTATTTGTTACGATTAGTCCATCAATTTTAAATTGCAATAATTGTGCTGCAATGAATTGAATATCTTCTGAAGTTAAATCTGGTGCCACTTTAAGAACGAGAGGAACATAATGATTATATTGATTTGCCAGTTCGAGTTGGCGATCTTTTAAAGTTTGTAACAACTCAGTGAGCGCATCACCACTTTGCAAACTACGTAAATTTTTTGTATTTGGTGATGAAATATTAACCGTAATATAAGAAGCGTAATTATAAACTTTTTCTAGGCAAATCAAATAGTCAGATACTGCATCTTCAACAGGTGTATCTGCATTTTTACCGATATTGATCCCTAAAACACCTTTAAATTTTGACGCTTTTACATTTTCAATCAGTTTATCCACGCCATCATTATTAAAACCCATGCGGTTAATAATGGCTTTTGCTTGAGGGATACGAAATAAACGTGGTTGAGGATTACCTGCTTGTGGACGTGGAGTAATGGTTCCAATCTCGATAAAACCAAAACCTAATGCAGCTAAAGCATCAATATGTGCACCATTTTTATCTAAACCGGCCGCAAGACCAACAGGATTTGGAAATTCAATTCCCATACAGGTCACAGGTTTTGCCGCAACTTTCTGATGCATAAAGCCAATTTTATGGGCTTTATCGAGCATAGAGAGAGTCAGTTCATGTGCACGCTCTGGTGCTAAAGTAAACAACAAAGGGCGAGCCAATGAATATAACATACCAATCACAGTCTACTGATTTTCAAGTAGGCACATTATAGGCATAGGCGTATCAAAACGCCATGCCTGACATAGGGTTTTTAATTGCTTACTGTACTGTTGCAGTTAATTTAATCTGATTATTGTTAGAGACCATATCCATTTTTTGGATACTGATACCCATTTGAGACAACTGCATCAAAAAGTTAGCCAACACAGCATAATTCTGGTGTTCTGCAACAAGCTGAATCTGCTCACCATTTTGCTGTGAAGAAACAGCTAAACCTTGTTGTTGGGCCGTTCGTTGTATTTTATCAGCTGCAGTCAATCCCACATCATTTGCAGGTTTCATTGTCGCCGCATTACTCTGCATCCACACGGTTAGATCTTTTAATTCATTTAACCGTTTTTGTTGTTGATCTGCCAATGCATGCGTTTTCCACAAAGCAAAACCAATCACGGTCACAATGACAAAAATGGTGGTAAAAATCACCATTACCCGTTCACGGACAGATAAGCCTTGTAAATATTCATTTAACGCTTCGATTTTCTGATCAAAGCTATTTTGTAATCGTGTTAATGCTTTCATTATTTTACTTTTACCACCCCAATTGCGCCAACTGTATCCGCCTGAATATTGCCTAATTCAGCTTGGAAACCTTGTTGGTTTAATTGTTGAGTTAATCCTTGTAAATCATCCGCAGATTTTGCTTTAAGTGACATAGCCAAAGTTGAAGCATCATAACTCACCTGCTGAGCAACGATTTGTTTTTGCATCAAAATTGGTCCAACACGGCTTAACAGCGAAAGTGCTTGCGTATCACCAAGTTGACTCATACGCAATTGGCTTTCAAACTGGCTTTTAATATTTTGTTCGGTGACACGGCTATTCTCACCAAACCAATATTTATATTGCTCAATCGCTTGGCTTGCGGTTTGATCCGCAACTTTTTTCAGCTTCGACCAACGCAAGGCATCATAACCAAGCTGTACAACAATCACAGCCAACAATACGGCAGCCGCAGCTTTCCAATATCCTGACCATTGTGTTTCAGCATTTTTAGCTTTAGGTAAAACATTGAAAGGATGCTGTTTAGGTCTTAATAGTTGTTCAAATTGATAACTAAATTCGGTCCGCTGATCTTTACTAGATGCGGTAGCTAAACTTTCCAGTTGGCTGGCATTAAGATTGGCAAATTTATATTGTGTTTCTGCAGTTTGAAATTCAAGGTATAAGGCGAGGTCATCGACTGAGTTTCCAAACCAAGTATTTTCTCTCACCAGCAAATGATCATAAAGATTGAGTAGTACCACTTGATCCTGTTCTGGTTCAGGTGCAATCAAAAAGTCAGGCAAGAATGCTGTAATCTGGATCGGCAAAAGACTCAGTGCATGTTGCCATGTTTCAATCGAATATTGCGCTACACCCAAGATATTGAGCTGATCATTTTGAAAATGATGAACTACTTTCATTTGATCAATTGGCAAGGTAACAAACTCTTCCAAGAGGTATTTAACGCCCTCCTGTCCTAATTGTTTGTAATGTGCCTTGGTCATTGGTTGTTGTAATAATTGCGCATTTCGGCTTGGAAAATAAACCACAGCCTCTTTTCCATGATGCTCTTGCAAGTCCTGAATCAACTGTTCAAGACTTTGTGCCTGCAACCAATTTTCCCCTGCCGACCAATACCATGTTCCATTGGTTTCGGGCATCCATAAATACAGCATCGGTGTTCAGTACCCTTATCCTATTGCGGATATATAAAAATTATAATGTTGGTGTAAAACGATTCTTTTGTGTCGACAAACCATTCGCGATCACAGCTTGATCATAAATACGTGCTTCTGCCAATGCAAATGGATTAAAGCCTTCATGCGTCAATTGTTCTTCAATATGTGCCACAACATTCATATGGCACACCACTGCAATCGATTCATAGGGTAATTTTGACAGCCATTCAATCGCATCTTTGGCATCATCATCAGGTTTAATCTTATCGCAAATTAAAACTGGAATACCGTGAAAATGCGCTTTGATATGGGCCAAAGTTTCCTGTGCACGTAATAAAGGACTCACCACAAAGATTTCTGGTTGAATCACATCTTTTAAGAAATGTCCTGTTTGCTCAGCTTGTTGATGCCCACGTGGTGTGAGTGGACGCTGCATATCATTTCCATTGATGGCTGGAGAGGCTTCACCGTGACGAACTAAAGTTAACTGCATAAAACGACCTTATTTTTTATAGCTGCATCATAACGCGAATAGATGACAGTTTTTTGATTAGACTTCATGATGCGGTAAAACAAATTCCACATCACTGCGATGACCATTTTTCATCAAAGACAACGCAATGGTCATTGGTGGCGCACCTTCAAAAATCACATCATACAGCGCATTGGTAATTGGCATATATACATCCAGCTCTTCCGCTTTGGTTCGAACCTGAACGATGGTATTAATCCCTTCCGCAGTTTGACCCAACTCTTTAGTCGCTTGGTCTAAGGTTTTCCCAGAACCTAAAGCAAAACCAATTTGGTAATTACGGCTTAATGGGCTGTTACAGGTGGCAAATAAATCACCGACACCAGACAGACCGAGGAAAGTCAAAGGATTAGCCCCTTGCTTCACTGCAAAACGGCTCATTTCTGCCAAAGCTCGGGTCAAAATCATACTTTTGGTATTTTCACCAATCTTATAAGCCCCCCCCATGCCCATGGCAACTGCATAAATATTTTTTAATGCGCCGCCTAGTTCAACACCATGCACATCGTCGCTACCAAACACGCGGAATAAAGCACTATGCAAAGCGTGTTGCACCGCATAACGAACTAGTTCTGACTCACTGGCGATAACCGTTCCTGAAGGCATACCCGCCATGATTTCTTTGGCAAGATTTGGACCAGATAAAACACCGTACGGCACTTCTGGTAATTCTGTGCGAATAATATCACTCATAAAACTAAAGGTTTTTGCTTCAATGCCTTTGGTCAATGAAACCACAGCCTGAGAAGTAATAAACGGCGCAATCTGTTTGAGTACATCTCGGAATGAATGACTTGGAATGGCAACCAAAATAATATCACGATCGCGTACAGCAAGCTCTAAGTCAGCCACTGCACGCAAAGCAGGTTCCAATGGATAATCAGGTAAATAGCGTTTATTGATATGCGTTTGATTAATTTCTTCTGCAACAGCAGCATCACGAATCCAAATCATGGTATCGCAACCATTTCTGGTCGCTAAATTTGCCATTGCCGTGCCAAAACTACCACCGCCCAAGACCGTAATTCTTAATGCTGTTTTCTGATCTACGGCAACTGGCTCAACTAAATCACTAAAATTTAACTCTGTCATTTTTTATCCTGAAACGAATTTCTTTCTTTAATCATGCAAAACAAAGCTTAGGTTACTTGCCATACTTTTACAAAATCTTGACTGTCTATTTCTGCTCTTGGCGCAATCGCTTTCGCTGCTGTTCCAATATAAATAATTCCAGAAATAAGATCCTGTTGTTTTAATCCCAATTGCTGTTTCAACCAATTCGATTCAACCACAGCCCCAGAACGCCACATGGTTGCAAAGCCTTGCGCTTGTAATGACAACAAGAAGTTTTGAATCGCAGCCCCTGTACTTAAAATCTGTTCAAAGTGTGGAACTTTAGGATGATCTTGAATCGTGGTTAATGCTAAAACCAACAAAGGTGCACGAAACGGATGCTGTTTCACTCGATCAAGTTGTGCAGAATCTGTCTCACCCAAATCTGCTAAAGCACTCGCCAATTGCTCACCAAAAGCCGCGCGTAACTCTGGGGTGACAACCACAAAACGAGTTGGTTTTAAACGATGATGATCAGGCGCAGTCAATGCAGCTTGCACTGCTTTTTCGAGTTGTTCTGTATTTGGTGCAGGCTCAATCAGTTGCCCAATAGATTGACGTTGATGAATATTTTGATGAATTGTCTCTATATTTGAGTCCGTCATTGAAATGAATCTAACTAACACAAGGATGGCGCTAGATTAGCATAATCTGAATGATTTCCACTATGCTTAATTCATGCTTGTCACAGACGTCTATATTGAATTTCGTGAGTAAATAACAAATATCATCATCGCTAAACTCATCATTCATTTGAGAAAATTTACAGAGTGTCTGCACAAACTGTACATAACCTGCAAAAGCGCTCAGAAATTCTATGTTCCAATAATACAATTATGTAACGACTTGAGAACAAGTAATGAAAAAAACCTTAATCATGAGTTTAGTTGGTGGTTTGGCACTCGGATTGACAGCATGTGCATCTACACCGACCAACACGTTGGCAATTCAAAAAGAAAATAATCAGTACGAAGTCACAGGTATTGGTAAAACCAACCTGATTGCAAAAAACAATGCAGTAACTGCCGCTCAAAAAACCTGTACCCGTAACACAGCCCCAGTCGTTGTTGACGAAAAAACCGCGTACCAAGGTGTATTAAAAGGTGTGGTCAATGAACAAACAGGTAAAATGGTTGAAGCTGCAGCAGGTGTACTCGGCACACTTACGGGCAAGAATGCCTCTTTAGCTCGAGATGATGATTATCAAACCACGCTTACCTTCTACTGCAAAGCTAATTCATAAATACAAAAAAGCCGATGTAAAAACATCGGCTTTTATTTTCTCAATTACTTAGTGCGCTTCGCTCGCAGCAACATCAGTATTCTTTTCATCTAAATTCGGTTTATCAATCGCATCAATTGCAGCTTGTTGCTCTGGGGATGTCTGTGTTGATACAGCAGCAGCTGTTTGGTCTTGCTGTTCAGCATTTTTCGCTTCTTCTTTCTTTGCACATGCAGTCAGCATGATTGGAGCAATAATTAGAGCGGCAAGGGTTAATTTAAATTTCATCACGGCTTTCCACAGTTACTTGGTTAAGTTATGACAATCATATTTCAGATATATGACATTTTAATGACGATAACGTTGTACAAAAGTAAAAAGAGCCGATAAATATCGACTCTTTTTAAATTATCTTATTATTAATCAATAAATTAAAACTTGATTAAGCACGCTCAAGTAAAACAGCAACAGCAGGTAAAGTTTTGCCTTCTACGAACTCTAAGAATGCACCGCCACCTGTTGAGATATAGCCAATTTGATCAGCAACTTGATATTTATCAATCGCAGCAAGCGTATCACCACCACCTGCAATCGAGAAACCAGCAGATTCAGCAATCGCCAATGAAAGTGTTTTAGTGCCTTCACCGAATTGATCGACTTCGAAAACACCCACTGGGCCATTCCAAAGAATTGTTTTAGACGATTTTAAGATGTCTGCAAATGCTTTAGCCGTTTCAGGACCAACATCCAAAATCATATCGGTATCAGTGACATCAGCCACGTTTTTCACAACAGCTTGTGCACTTGCCAATGAACCAAGGAAATCTTCAAAGTTGATTTGGCTTGCATCTGCAACCACAACATCTGTAGGTAATGGAACACTCACTTTTGCCGCAATTTGTTTTGCCGTTTCAACCAAATCCGCTTCGTAAAGTGATTTACCCACATTAAAACCAGCTGCAGCCAAGAAGGTATTGGCAATACCACCACCCACAATCAATTGATCACAGATTGTAGACAATGAAGTCAACACATCAAGTTTAGTTGATACTTTAGAGCCTGCAACAATTGCAACCATTGGTTTTTCTGGGGTTTGCATTGCACGGCCTAGCGCATCTAACTCAGCTGCCAATAAAGGACCCGCTGCTGCGATTGGCGCAAAACGTGCAACACCTTCTGTTGATGCTTCTGCACGGTGCGCTGTACCGAATGCATCCATAACAAATACATCGCATAACGCAGCGTATTTCTTCGCAAGCTCTTGGTTATTTTTCTTTTCGCCGTGGTTGAAACGAACGTTTTCAAGTAACACAACTTGACCCGCAGCCACTTCAACGCCACCTAAATAATCTGTGAATAATTTAACATCTTGACCCAACGCTTTGCTTAAGTAAGCAGCAACTGGTGCAAGTGATTGTTCTGGTTTTGGCTCACCTTCTACAGGACGACCAAGATGAGAAAATACCATCACTGCTGCGCCTTTTTCTAAAGCCGCTTTAATAGTTGGCAATGCAGCACGTAAACGTGCATCACTGGTAATTTCCCCATTTTTTACAGGAACGTTTAAGTCTTCACGAATAAGAACTCGTTTACCTGCTAAATCAAGATCAGTCATGCGCTGAAAATTCATGGATGGCTCTCTAGTTGATTTTAAAAACGGCGTAATTTTAAATGATTCTCTCAAATAAAGGTGAGTTTTTTTGCAGAAAAGCTGCCGAAAGCTTCAGTTTTGATTATGATAATCACCGTCACTAAATCTTTCTATTATTATGTCAATTCATCCAGATCCAAAAATTAATCGTTTAAACGTGCTTGGCGAACCTTTAGCCAGCTGTTGTTATGACCCGATCACTGGGTATTTTCGTAATGGCTTTTGCCACACGGCGGTCACCGATTTAGGTCAGCATACAATGTGTGCCCAAATGACCTCAGAGTTTTTAAATTTCTCGCAAAAAGTCGGTAATGATTTGATCACCCCTCTACCCGAGGTTGGCTTTCCTGGTCTCAAACCAGGTGACTTCTGGTGTATCTGTGTAACGCGTTGGGTTGAAGCTTATCAAGCAGGACAAGCACCGCCGATTAAGTTGAATGCTTGCCATAATGCCGTTCTGCATTATGTTCCCTTGAATATCCTTGTGGAATATGCAGTCTAATGCCTCAGCATGAACTGATTTTGGCATCCAGCAGTCAAACCCGCAAAGATCTGATGGATCGTTTAAGGTTGGATTATCACTGTATTTCTCCTGATATTGATGAATCAGCAACAGGTGAAATACATGCCGATGATTTGGCTAAACGTCTTGCTTTTGAGAAAGCAGGTGTGATTGCTCAGCAACATCCTGATGCGATTGTGATTGGTTCAGATCAAGTGGCTTGGCGCGAACATGCTCCGTATGACTTTATTGGCAAACCACTGAGTGTTGAAAATGCCATTCAACAATTACAAGCCAATTCTGGTCGAACTGTATTTTTTAGTACAGCACTCAGCGTACAACATTTGCAATCTGGCTTTGAAACCACATTGGTTGAACATTACCAAGTCAAATTTCGTCAGCTGACATTGCCAGAAATTGAACGTTATATTGAAATTGACCAACCCTTGCATTGTGCGGGTAGTTTTAAATGTGAATGTTTGGGGATTAGCTTATTTGAAAAAATGGTGGGTGATGATCAAACCACCTTGATGGGCTTACCCATGATTCAATTGTGTAAGATCTTACGTCAGTTTGGAATAAGTGCACCTTAACAAACACCCTGACCTAAACTCAGTTTAGATCAGGGACAGAGATTACTCTTCGACTACAGTGACTCTTTTTGGCAATGCAAACCAAATAAAAATCGACAGAATCAAGAACAACAGCGCAGCAACGTTCAATACAGAACGATGTGATTGACTAAAGGCCTGTTTTGCAGCTTGAATCAAATGCTCAGCAATTGTTGGCTGTAATTGTTTCGCCACTTGAATCGCTTCTCCAATTGAACTACTCGCCTGCTGCAGCATGTTATTCGGTACATCGCTTGGAATCACAATCGAGTTGGCATAGAACCATGACAACATCAGACCGAAAAAGGCAATTCCTAAACCTGCACCTAACTCGTATGCCATCCCTTCAATCGCACCTGCGGCAGTGGCCTTGCTCGGTGGAACAGAGGACATAATTGCTGAGGTTGAAGACAGCAAGGCAATTTCCACACTTAAACCTAATAACACCATCCATGCCCATGCGTGGATTTGTGCTTGCATCAAATTGGTATTGGCCAAGCCCCACAGACTGATTGCACTCATCAGCATACCAAGCGATGCGACAGAGCGTAGACCAAAGCGATTCACCAACATACTGGCAATAGGACCACCCAAACTAATCGCAATCATAAACGGTAGAATAAATGCCCCTGCGGCCAATGGCGAAAGCTGATACACAAATTGCAGTTCTTGCGAAACCAATAGCTCGAATCCAACCAAGGCCATCATCGAGACAATCGCCATAACGACGCCTGTTGCAATCACAGGATGTTTAAACAATTGGATATCGATCATTGGCGATTTTGAAGTCAACTGCTGACGAATAAAGCCAACCAACAAACTGAAACCGACGGCAAAAATTAAAATCGACCACACAGTAAAGCCATGCATTACCGATTTCACCGCGTAAATCATACTCAGGATGGCAACCACCAAGACCAAGGCTTGTAACAAATTCAGATTTTGCTTTGGCTGGCCTGTTTGCTTCGGAATCAGCAATACAGCCAATACCACTACAGCAATCATAATGGGCACATTGATGAGGAACACTGAACCCCAGTGGAAATGCTCAAGCAAAAAACCACCCAGTAATGGGCCAAAGGCAGCACCACCACCGCCGACTGTCGCCCAGATTCCTAAAGCGAAGTTACGCTGTTTTTCATCAAGGAAAGTATTACGCACTGCTGACAAAGTTGCAGGCAGAATCATTGCCCCGCCCACGGCCAATAAAGCACGTGAAGCAATCAATACCCATGCGGTTGGTGAAAATGCGGCTGCCAATGAGGCCAGACCAAATAACACCGCACCAATGATCATCAAGCGTTTATAACCAATACGATCCCCTAAGGCACCCATCGGTAAAATCAGCCCCGCCATGACCAGTGAATAAATATCAATGATCCATAACAGTTCGTTGGCTGAGGAAGAAAGCGACTCGCTCAAAGTGGGTGTCGCCACATGTAAAATGGTTGCATCAATCGCGACAGGAATATAGATCAATACAACAATTGCAAGAATTAACCACTTGCGTGACATAAATGCCTCTAAATTGGACAACTGTTCAAATTGGCGTTATTATAACCAAAATTGAACACATGTCCAACTTTTAAAGTTGAGTTAATTTGTCTCTGATTTGTATGTACTTATAGGTGCTAAAAAAGAATGGCTTATTTAAACCGCGAACAACGTCGTGAAATGATTTTACAAGCTGCGATGCAGGTCGCATTAAACGAAGGTTTTTCTGCAATGACAGTTCGTCGTATCGCCACTGAAGCCCAAACATCAACTGGGCAAGTGCATCATCATTTTGCATCTAGCTCACAGCTTAAGGCCGAAGCTTTTATTAAATTGATGCAACAATTGGACGAAATTGAAAATCAGGTGACAACGGTCAATTATCTACAACGTCTTTCTCTATTGCTCGGCTGTGAAAATATTGAACAAATTCAACCCTATTTACGCTTATGGAATGAGGCTGAAGTTTTAATTGATCAAGATCAGGAAATCAAACAGGCTTATAACATTGCCATGCAGGACTGGCATCGTTCAATTGTACGGATAATTGATGAAGGTCAAGCATTAGGTGAATTTCATTTTGAGACCAATAGCGATGACATCGCATGGCGTTTGATTGCTTTTGTCTGTGGCCTAGAAGGGATTTACAAACTGGGGTTGATTGGCTTAAATGAAAACGATTTTAAACGCCACACCGAAGCCATTATTCAGGCAGAATTGTTTAAAAAATCAAAATGAGTAAACAATGAAACGAGCATTATTACAAACAGCAAGACTCGATTTATTTGTATTTCAAATGGATGATCTTGTTGATATCTACCCTTGCGTGACAAAAACGTTAACCCGTTATATGGCTTGGGAGCCTGCTCAAAACCTCGCAGTCCAAGAAAAAATTGGGCAACAATGGCTGATCGCCGAAACAAACCATACCGATCGCCATTTTGTATTACGTCGTAAACAAGATCAGCTGTTTATTGGTCTCATCGGTGTGCATCGAATGCAGACATCAACACCTGAAGTGGGATTATGGATTCGGGAAGATTGCCACAATCAAGGCTTTGCCAAAGAAGCGATTTTAGAAGTATTTCGTTGGGCCTCTACTCACATATCCGCCCAATATTTCCTATACCCTGTTGCAGTGGATAATCAACCAAGTCGTAAACTGGCTGAATTTTTAGGTGGAACTATTGCTGCATACAAGACTGAAAGCAAATATGAAGCCGTGATTTACCACATTCCACCCTTTCAAATTAAGGCAAATTAAAACCAGCCTTTTCGACCTGTTAATATTTCATCTGCACAGCGGAGCGTTTCTTGGCTCAAGCCCCATAGACGATAGTCCCCTGTTGCCGAGGTAATATTAAAATTATGGGTATAAGCAAAACTGAGTTCACGATCAAAATCACACCATGCTCCTGAGCCATTAAAGCCAACATGTCCAAAACCATGCGGTGCACGTTTACCCATCGTTAAAATACGGTGATAGCCCAAACGCCAATGCATTGGAATCGGCATCACGCGATCACGTGCTTTGCTTTGTACCGTACTGAGTTGTTTAAACACTTCTGGGCGAATCAGTTGTTGCCCCTGCCATTGCCCTTGATTGGCTAGCATTGCATAAACTTTTGCCAAACTATCGGCAGTAAATACCCCATTGGCCGCAGGAATAACAGCTTGCAAACCTTCATCACTGTAGAAACTAAAATGACGCATGCCTTTTGGAATCATGGCATCTTGGAAATCTTGTGGATTTTGCCCAGAGAGCTCCAATAAGCGTTCTGATAAGGATGCTTTACGTGGTTGACTGTTTTTCTTTTGCTGCGGTTTAGCTTGAGGTGCCGTTTTCGGTTTTTCCAATAAACGTGCAACACGATTTAATTCTGCTGTTGGTGTCCCAAAATACGCACCATCCAGTTCAAGCGGTTGTACCAGATAGCGTTGCATCAGCCAACTTAAGGGTTGTTTGGCTGCTTTCTCAAGCACACCACCCAAAATCCAGCCATAGGTCAAAGGCTGATAAGCAAAACTTTGTCCAGCAGCAAAACGTGGTGTCGCTGCGGCAATCACATCCAGCATATGCGACCAATCCAGCATTTCTGTTGCAGTTTCAATGGTATTGCGAATGTCAAATAAACCGCTTTGATGTGATAAAACATGACGTAAAGTAATATTGGCTTTACCATTCTGGGCGAATTCAGGCCAATAATGTGCAATCGGTTGCTCATAATCCAGCACACCTTCACTCACTAAAATATGTGTAAGTGTTGCGAGAATACCTTTACCAGTTGAATAACACATGGCCAAGGTATTGGCTTGCCAATCTTCTTCTTGAGATTTCTTACCCGTATAAATATCAACAACTTTTTGACCTTGGAAATACACCACCAATGCAGCACCACCTTGCTGGGTTCGTGCATCTTGCAGACGGCTAAATTGGCTCGCCAAATCAATAAAGCGTTCATCAACACTGCCTTGATAATGATGTGTATCGGCAAATAAAAGTTCTTTAATCAAAGCTCAAATCCTTATGATATTTATACTTGTTAGCAGATCCCTGTTGCGAACAACAGGGATTATTTACATTATATGATAGTACTAAAGGGCTTTTACTGTACCCGCAACATGTGGCTTTTTAGATTTCACATTACGAATTAAAAAATCTGTTTGTTTTGGCTCGGCTGCAGTTAAAAACTCCACTGTAGATGGTAAGAACATCGGTAGTTTAAACCAAACATCTGCCTCATAAGCCGCAGGTAATTCGATACTTGCCAAAGCTTTAGCTTTGCTCCACATCCCATGTGCAATCGCCTGTTTAAAGCCAAACGCTTTTGCAGTCACAGCATGGATATGAATCAAGTTAAAGTCACCCGAAATCACGGCATAACGACGACCAGTATTTTCAGAAATATTCCATTCTGCTTGTGGTTGGTAAGCAGGTTCTTTCACTTCTTTGGCTTTTTCAACTGCTTTTTTCTCAGTTTTTTGGCGTGATAAATAAGTGGTTAAACTTTCCATCACCACTTCACCACCGACTTTCGCAGTCGTGATGAAATCAAACTGTAAACCTTTGTCATGCGGTTTTAGCTCGCCAAACTTGCACGATAAAGTGATTTGCTCATTCACAGCAATTTTGCGAGTTTGCTTGATTTGGTTACGAATATGCACCAAGCCTAAGATTGGGAATGGAAATGCTTCACTGGTCATCATATGCATTTGCAAACTTTGCGACAAAACTGCCAAATAGATTGCTGGCACGAAACCATCATTTTTAAAACCACAAATCTCGTTATAGCTTTCTAAATGTTTGCTATCAATCTTAAGTGTATCCACCACATATTCAACTTGTGGTAATACCTTTTCGCCCTTTGGCTTTTTAAAAATGAGACCTTGAATGACTTTTGGATAAGCTAAAAAAGGTTTTGGCAACTGACTAAAATGACGTGTATTCATAATGAACCTTTCAATATTTTTTATAAAAAAGGGATGCACAAGCACCCCTCTTCAAAACCCTAATGCTTAAGCACCTAACAAGCTTTGACCGCAGACGCGAACAACGTTACCTGTTACACCTGTTGAACCAGTAGAAGCATACCAAGCAATTGCTTCAGCCACATCTACAGGTAAACCACCTTGGTTCATTGAGTTCATACGACGACCTGCTTCACGAATTGCGAACGGAATCGCAGCAGTCATTTGCGTTTCAATGAAACCAGGAGCAACAGCATTGATGGTAATCCCGTTCTTCAATGTTGGCGCAGTAAATTTCACCAAACCAATCACACCTGCTTTAGACACTGCATAGTTGGTTTGACCAAGGTTACCCGCGATACCACTGATTGATGATACACAAACGATACGACCATTTGCATTTAAACCATCATGAGATAGTAAGTAATCGTTAACACGTTCAATCGCAGACAAGTTAATGTTGATTACAAGATCCCAAAGCTCTGGCTTCATGTTTGCCAAAGTTTTGTCACGGGTAATCCCTGCATTGTGTACGATCACGTCTAAACCGCCTTGTTTTGCAGCGGCAGTTTTGATTTTCTCACCAGCATCAGCAGCAGTAATATCGATTGCCAATACAGAACCGCCAATTGAACCTGCAACACGCTCTAAGTCAGCTTGTTGTTGCGGAACATCCAAACAAATCACATGTGCACCATCACGCGCCAATACATGCGCAATCGCTTCACCAATACCACGACTCGCACCAGTCACTAATGCTGTTTTACCTGCAAGTGGCTTCGCCCAATCCAAATCAACCACATCTGCTTTAGACACACGGATCACTTGACCAGATACATAAGCAGAACGTGGTGAAATCAAGAAACGTAAAGTTGATTCAAGGTTTGCTTCTGCACCTTGGTCTACATAAACCACTTGCGCAGTAATACCCTTTTTAAATTCTTTACCCACTGACTTGATAAAACCTTCAAGCGCACGCTGTGCAATTGCTTGTTTAACTGTTTTAGCAGTTTCTGGTGTGGTACCAATCACGATCACACGACCTGAACTTGAGATCTGGCGTGCAATTGGATTGAAAAAGTCATATAACGCTTTTAATTGTTCTGAATCTTGAATACCAGACGCATCAAATACAACTGCTTTAAATTTAGATTCTTTATCATCTACATTAAGAGGACGAAGATTTAAACCTACTTTTGCAGCCGTTTGTTGTAATTCAACATTATTGCCAACATAGCTATCTGCATGAATATTGCTAAGAACTTGAGCAATCGCAGCAGAAATCGTGCTTGATGGTGCTGCGCCAAACAATACTGCACCATTTACAACTGGTTGAGCACTTTCAAAACGATCTAGCGCAACTGGTGATGGTAAACCTAAATTTTTTACCACAAACTTACCTAAAGGTGATTGTGTAAATGCTTGGTACTGATCAGTCATGGTTATTATCTCTCATACAAATGAATTTGTTACAAACACATGAATCATGTTGGGATATGGCATGAAATCAATGTCTGATTGACTCATAGCAAATCATACTTGAGTTCATGTCTGGATGTCTTGACCTGAATGTGGTCTCAAGCGTCATTCTAGTCAATACAGCAGTATTGGAAATATGGTATGTTTGTAGCAAGAATATCGCAATTATGCTTGGAAAAGCCTTATGAGCAAAACAACTCAAGAAAATCCAGCAGTCGAGACTTCCGCTCAAGAGACTGTGTCAAATACATCAAAAGCAGCTTCAACTTCACGTAAAACTGCAAGCACAACATCTAAAGCGGCAACGACGACACCAAAAACAACGCGTGCTCGCTCTACAACACGTAGTGCGGGGACTACAAAAAGCACTGCTGCGTCTACGACGACAAAAGCAGCTACAGCTAAAACAACCAAACCTTCTGTTCAACAGGATAAAACCATGAGCCAAAACACTGTGCGCCGTGTTGCCATTATCGGCGGTAACCGTATTCCTTTCGCTCGCTCTAACGGCGCTTATTTCACAGCTTCTAACATCGACATGTTTACAGCTGCGTTAAACGGTTTGGTTGAGCGCTTCAACCTACAAGGTCAACGCCTAGGTGAAGTGGTTGCTGGTGCAGTATTAAAGCACAGCCGTGATTTCAACATGACTCGTGAGTGTGTTTTAAATACTCAACTTGCACCAGAAACGCCTGCATATGACATTCAACAAGCATGTGGTACAGGTTTACAAGCAGCATTTCTCGTAGCAAACAAAATTGCTTTAGGTCAAATCGAAGTAGGTATCGCAGGTGGTGTGGATACCACTTCTGATGCACCAATCGCTTTCGGTGATGGCTTACGTAAAGCATTATTAGAGCTTAACATTGCTAAAACTGGTAAAGACCGTTTAAAAGCTTTAGCAAAAATTAATGTTAAAGATCTTATGGATGCACCTAAAAATGGTGAGCCACGTACTGGTTTATCTATGGGTGATCATCAAGCTATTACTGCGCTTGAATGGGGTATTCCACGTGAAGAGCAAGATGCTTTAGCTGCTTCTTCTCACCAAAAAATGGCAAAAGCATATGAAGAAGGTTTCTTCGATGACTTGATCACGCCATTCTTGGGTTTAAACCGCGACAACAACTTACGTGCTGACTCTACTGCTGAGAAATTAGCAAAATTAAAACCTGCATTTGGTAAAGGCGAAGCTGCAACCATGACAGCGGGTAACTCTACGCCGTTGACTGATGGTGCTTCATGTGTACTTTTAGCTTCAGAAGAATGGGCTAAAGCAAATGGTCACGAAGTACTTGCTTACCTAACTTTCTCTGAAACTGCTGCGGTTGATTTCGTTGGTAAGAAAGAAGGTTTATTGATGGCACCTGCTTATGCAGTTCCACGTATGCTTGAGCGCGCTGGCCTTAAACTTCAAGATTTCGACTACTATGAAATCCACGAAGCATTTGCATCACAAGTTCTTTCTACGTTGAAAGCTTGGGAAGATGAAAAATTCTGTAAAGAGCGTTTAGGCTTAGATGCGCCTTTAGGTTCAATTGATCGTAGCAAGCTGAACATCAAAGGTTCGTCTTTAGCTGCGGGTCACCCATTCGCTGCAACAGGTGGTCGTATCATCGCGACTGCTGCGAAAATCTTAAATGAAAAAGGTTCAGGTCGTATCCTCGTTTCGATCTGTGCTGCTGGTGGTCAAGGTGTAACGGCGATTATTGAAAAATAATCTCTAACCTGATCAAAAAAAAGGGATTAAATCTTTGGATTTAGTCCTTTTTTTATTATTAATTCGGTTATATAAACAACAACTCAAAATAACATTTATCCTATGCAGTCATTCTTATTCGATCAACTTTTTTATATCGGTGCTTGGCATCCAGTTTTACTGGTTCTATTATTTTTATTTGGGTTTTATCTTGCGGAATTATCTTTTAAAAAAGCTTTAGCTAAATATCCAGTGGAAAGCCTACAAGGCTATAAAAGGACAATGAACAGCATATTTTTTAGTACTCTATTTTTTGCGATGAGCTATGTCTTTAATTTTAATTTTATCTTTTTCATTTCTTCATGCATTGCTCTACCCTATATGACAACTCGAAAAATAAACTATCAAATTACCAATGGGTATTAGAGATGTGGTTATTCATAATAAATATCTTCCTATTTTTAGGGCTATGCTTTGTACTACTTCACTTTTTAGCAGGTGAAGAAAGGCATTTATCTATTATTATATTTTTCGCTTCTTGTCTTTGGTTTATGAGCTTTATCGTTTGGATGTTATACTTTAAAGACCATCTTACTACTTAGGCTATTTAGCCCGCTTAAACTTCACATAATAGTCGTTTAACACTTTAATCACTTGCTTCAACTCTTTTAGATTTACTTCTGTATTTCCTAATCGCTCAACAAAGCGTTGTGAATGAATTTCCAAATCGATCTTTTCATTAATTTGTGGTGCAATCCGAAATAGCTTTTCTAAATCATCAAATCGATCTAATTTTCGATTAGAAAAATATTCCAAGCGAACACTCAACCCATTCAACACCACGCCATTTAGAATCGCGCCCTGCTCTGTATCAAATACTAAAGCATGTTCTTTTAAAAATAACTGCTCAGGTGTCTCTTTAGAACTTTTGAATAGGTTGCTCAGTTGGCTTAACATCGATCAATCACATCACTCTATTTTTCAATGATATTAAACCGCTAAAACGACCAATCAAGCAACACTCACATCACACAACCACCTATAAAAAAAGCATCTTCTACAAGATGCTTTTTCAACATTTATTTTCCGTACTGCGTTTTTAAATATTCCACAATCTTGGCAGATTCAAACATTTTTACGCCTGTGTTCGGATCAACCAAATACGGAACCTGAATATCTCGCCCCATCACTTCTACAACCTTTTCGCGTTTGCCATTGGGCAATGGAATATATTTCCCAGGTTTTAAACGTAAAGCTGCTGGTCCCATGTCCTGCCAACGTTCTTTTGAGACATTATGCAAAATATAAGGTAGTTCTAATTCCGTCAAAACTTCGCGCACTAAACGCGTATAAGGACTGGCCTCAAAGCTCCACAGCTCCAATAATTCAGCTGGCGCAGGGCGATCAACAATCTGCTGGTTAATCCATACACCACGTGCTGCATTGGCAACTGTTGCTAAAGTAGAGACATAAGGCAGTTTTGGGTAATGACTAAATTTCTTCGGTGTCTTCCCAGTGTTCCCATAATGTTTAAACAAGTGATGAATAATTTGTTGTGACTCATATAATTGGTCACCTGTATTTTCATCAATCAAGAATGGAAATTGGCGTTTCCCACCTTTTGCTTTGACAATTTGGCGGTACTTTTGACCACCTTTAGGACATGGATAAATTTCTACATCCAAATTCAACAAGGTGATCACTTCGCGGACACGACGACAAAATGGAGAACCTTCGAATTCATAAAGTTTGAGTGCTTTTGCAGGTTGATTTGGAAATGGTGTGCCAGAGACACCTCGCCCACCTTCAATCACACTTGCAAGCACAGATTGTAAAACCTTGAATTGATGGTTCACCATTTTCAACATAACGCTATCCTTTTAGCAATCGACTAATTTTTCTTTTGCAATCACAATACCGTTATTATCTGCATAGAGATAATCACCAGAATTGATCGTCACACTGCCAAAATACAATGTGATATCGACTTCACCTATGCCTTTACGATTACTTTTTTGCGGGATTGCAGCCAATGCATGTACGCCTAAATCCAATTCTGCAATCGCATCGACATCACGTACGCAACCATAGATCACCACGCCATTCCAGTGATGCTTTACCGCAGACTCCGCAATCAAATCTCCCATCAACGCGCAACGCATTGAAGCACCACCATCTACAACCAAGACTTTGCCAGTACCATCAGTTGCCAAAAGCTCTTTCACACGAGAGTTATCTTCAAAACACTTTACAGTGACCACTTGCCCACCAAAGGTCTTACGTGCACCATAACTTTTAAAGAATTTACCATCGAGTGAGGGTATTACCACTTGTAGGTCTTTTTCAGGATTATCATCTAACAAATCACACGTTACGAAAGGGA
Source organism: Acinetobacter sp. Ac_3412 (assembly GCF_013072675.1). Taxonomy (NCBI): domain Bacteria; kingdom Pseudomonadati; phylum Pseudomonadota; class Gammaproteobacteria; order Moraxellales; family Moraxellaceae; genus Acinetobacter; species Acinetobacter sp. Ac_3412. The sequence continues at coordinate 160,926 of NZ_LXUJ01000001.1, forward strand.
TCGTTGTCACTGAAATTCTCCATTATTTGCTTTGTTGTATGCTTAAATTGTCATAGAGTTTGAATGCAGCTGTCTGCGTTTGTGCTGCAAGCAACATAGTATGCGCCAATTGCTCAGCCGTTACAGGTTTAAGTTTAAACGGTCTGGTCCATGTCTTTTCAACGAGCTTAAAAATCGTTTGAGCCATATCTTCCAATACCCGCACTTCACTTCGTTTACCAATTAATAGTGACGGCTGGAAGATCGATAGCTTATAAATTGACAGGCTTTTGAGGTAGTTTTCCAGCTCACCTTTTACTTTATTATAGAAAACTGGTGAATTAGCATTCGCTCCCAACGCGCTCACGACTAATAAATGAATATTTTTATCTTGAACTAAATCAGCAAAATGGGCATTGATTTCATAATCAATCGCATAAAATGCCTCTTTCGATCCTGCTTGTTTTATGGTGCTTCCCAAGCAACTGAATGCATGTGTATAAGTACTCACATCTTCATCATTGAGTAATAAGAAATCCTCTAAAACAAGCTGATTAACTTTACTGTAAGTTTTTAATGTATCTGATTTTTTTCTGACAACAACGGTAATCGCATTGAAGTCATCCGAATGTTGTAACTCATCAATGAGTGCTTGACCAACCAAACCTGTAGCACCGATGACGATTGCCTTTTTATCACCTATTTTCATTTTTATTTATTCCAATCAATATTTAAGGCTAATGTAACGTTTTCTTGCACAGTTTTCACCTGTTAAATGTACTTAAAAGTATCACAAGACTTGACTTCGCGGCTTAGTTTCCTCAAAATATGGCACTTGTTTACGGGCTGGTGAATGTTGCTAATGTTTTATTGGTTTTAACTTCAGCCCGCCCAGACCAACTTATTTTCAAGGAGTGCACGAGTGGCAAACTCTGCTCAAGCTAAAAAACGTGCTCGTCAAAACGTTAAAGCACGTAAACACAACGCAAGCTTACGTTCTATGGTTCGTACTTATATCAAACGTACTGTAAATGCGATTGCTGCTGGTGATTATGCTGTTGCTACAGAAGCTTATAAAACAGCTGTACCTGTAATCGACCGTATGGCTGATAAAGGCATCATCCACAAAAATAAAGCTGCTCGTCATAAGAGCCGCTTGAACGCTCAAGTTAAAGCATTAGCTAACTAATTTGATGCACATAAAAAAGCCCGAATTTTTCGGGCTTTTTTATTGCCTTTAATTTTTCACATAAGGCTGTAAGCCTGTTCCCGCCTCTGTCACGATCTTGAGCAGCTTCTGGCATAATGTATAACTCTCCTCCAACAAGCCCAAATCGCTCGCTCGGGCATTGCTCTGCATCAACAAGGCCTTATGCTGTTGATAGCGTTCTTGCAAATACAACTGATCTTGGCTTAATGCAATCATCATCAACTCAAAGCGAAAATCCAAATCGATTTTAATATCTACTGGCATATCACCGTAAGCCCATGCCTGTAATACTTCTAACCGACCTTGCCCTAGATTTGAAAAAATAAAATTGATATAAGCATCCAAGTTAGTAAAGAAATCCTGAATATCCGTTTGTGTATCCCAGCGTCCCATCAACGCAAAACTCGGTTCTACATTATTTTTTTGCCCCGTATTTTTATGCACATCCATTGAACGTAGACGAAAAATCAGGCGTTCAGGCAACTGCTCTTGCAATTGATCAGGAATAAAACGATCCGTAAAATCCATCGCAAAAGACAGCATTGGACTGACTGTTAATTTCCTAAGCACCATTTTCAACTGATAGAAAATACCAAGCTGCTTTTGGGTCAGTAAAAAGCATCGATATCCTGCATCCAACGCCAATTCAGGCCGTCCAATATTGCCCCAATTTGAAATAAAATCATGTGCAACATTAAATACATCCAACTTTAAATGCTGGGCATAACTTTGCTGCTCAAACCATTGACTAATCAATTGTTCCGCTTCAGGCATGCTTTGTGGTATTTGAAAATGATTTAATTGCTTTTTAGGCTCAGAAATTGGTTCAGTCACTTTGATTTTTAAAGGTTCTAACAAATATGGCTGCAACATATTTGAAACCGCATTTTCAGGGGATTGTAACTCACCCACTCCCCACACATTATAATTTGACTCATAGAAGCCAATTCCTGTTTCATGCGCGGCCTCATAAAAGACCCGATAGACCGCATCATTTTGTGCTTCATTTGCTAGAACATCTACTTGCACACTGGCACATAACCCTTGAGCGAACTTAGTCTTAATCCCTTGCACCCATTGTTGCGTCTGTTCAGAAAAATAAGATTGGTATTGCGGATCACAAATCTTGTTGCTAAATAAGTTCAACCATGCTTGCAAAGTTCTACCATGACTAGAGATATGGCGATATTGTTGATGCAGTTCAAAAGCAACTTGATGTGAATCATCTTCCGAAGGGACTTTACCTGTAAAAACCTCAGGCTCCCATAAGTAAATCGTGTTTAATAACATCTTTTTATCCAATTATGCGTCAAGTTTCTCTTTTTATAAGCCTATCATGACGAAAATTTCTACATTTTAAAAGTGCACTTTTATTATTTTTTTCAACTTTCTAAGAAAATACTCTGCATAAAAAAATATGAAGTCCCGAAGGACTTCATATCATCAACTTATGACGTTGAGATAAAATACCCAAATCATTAAGGACTAGCTTGTAAAAGCTTAGTCGCCAATACCAGATTCTTTGCAGACAAACCAGCAAGAATGAGGCTGTTATTTACGACCGGAATCGTCCATTTTTGATTGGCACCACTGGTACAACGATAGCGAATTAAACGCGCACGATTATTGGTTAAGTAGCCACCCTCCAAATCAAAGCACTGATTCGATTGCTTAATCGCCTGCGCAGTTGTATCAAGCTCCCACACTTGACTACTTGCACTGCTACAAGCTATCAGATTGATAACATTACCAGCTGTAGTCGTTAAACACTGATCTATATATTGCTTATTATGGATTTTACCCAATGCATCATAAATCCATTTCTCTGAGTCATTACCGACACAGCCTGTTGATCCACTAATAAATGCATTTAAATCACCATTCGCCAACTTCTCAGCTTTTAAACAATTGGTTCTGTTTAATAAACTGGTGCTTGATGCAAAATTCAAATCACCTTTGAGTTCTAACTTTTCAACAAAAGCATGGAATGCAGTTAATGCATCGGCATTTAAATTGGTCAAATCCGAACGATATACATTGATCCAGCGATTGAGTCGATAAAGCTTAATTTGCTGCTGGGTATAACGTACCATCTCATTCTGAGCATCAGGTGATAGTTGATCTTTAAAGGTTCTATATGAATCAAATAGTAACTTTGCATCCGTCGAAAGATTTACAACTGGCTTGTTTTTATTCTCGACTAAGGCCTGCTCTAATTGAGGCAACTCAATCGCTCTAAGAGCTGAGTATTCTGCTTCTTTACCAATTTCAACTGCAGGTGCTAGAGCCACTGTACTCACAGGAATAGATGTACTTGAAAGTAGCACTGCTGCTTGATTGGCCTTTTTACAATACAAATTCACTTGCTGCGGTGCTTCACTTTGCGCAAGGTTGACATGGAATTTATTGGCGTTGCTATTCGAGTTCATTCGTTGTGGTGCTAAAGCAATATTTTGACTCGTACTGGCAAACTGCACATTCAGCCAACAACTTGCTGTTACTGCATTCGGATTGGCTTGTGGTAGATCAAATACATTACCCCAATTCCCTTTCGCAGCAGGATAAACCAAGCCAACCTGCGCCTCTGGATCATATCCCCCCAAAATCGTATAGACTGGCACACCAAACATTTTTGGTTTCAAGTAATTACCATCAGCACGGTTATACCAAACATTACTTGAGTTTGGTGTTTTAGGCTGAGCAACCTCCATCATCCGAGTAGTGGCATTCCATTTTTTATAACCCGTTGGAGAAGTTGCATCCCAAACATAACGATCAAATGCAGGCTGAATTTTTAAATAGGTACTATAGCCGGTGTAATGAGTATATTTAGAAATGCTACTTGCCGTCGCACCACCAGACATCGCATCCCAACCATAGGCATATTTATTCAGAAAATTCGGTACACCATTTGCACCATCACCTAAATTAGTGGTAGTCCAATTGAGATTACCGCGCATTTTATTTCTAAACGCAATATAGCCCCAGCCACTATCAGCATGATGCGCTGCCCAGAACATATTATCCCCGACAGAACCAGGATAATGCCCCAATCCATAATGATGACCAATCTCATGACTAAACTCATTACCTACAGAGTCAATCAAGGTCAGCATACCATTCCCGCCACTGAGACCATGAGTTGCCTCACCGTTGCTGTATTTGCCGCGTGCATAATGCGCCACCACACTTTGCGTAATTTGTGGCTGTTCTTGGCTCGCCATTGAAGCACTGGTGATACCCCAATTGGCTAAATTAATCCCCACACCAAAAGTCGATTTAGCCGTGTTTTCACGCATATCACCACTATAAACATCACCCGTGGTTGCACTTGCCGAGTCGTAGATCACACCACTTGCGACCATGACTTTATTCAGCTTTAAATCCTCATATTTGGTCACAATCATACGTGCAGCAGGAATGGTCTGAAAATAATCTGTCCCCGCTTTGGCAGGTTCAAGCAACATATAGTGGCCTGTTGACTTCGGCGGGTCCGTTAATAAGCCCAAACGGATATTTTGCACCACCAATTCACCCGGTGCAGCCAAATCAATATTGTCGGAAGTTAAATCACCGCTACGATTATTCAGTGGATCAACCACGCGGAGATGTAAACCGGCACGAATTTCATTCCATTTTAAGGCAACCGTCCATGCTCTTTTAGAGTAACTCACAGGCGGACGCCCATCAGTATTGGATTGATCAGAGGCTGCAATTCTTGACGGCTCTTTCAATTTAACCGTTCTGAGTAGTTGATTGCCTTGATAAATTTCGACTTGTAGCTTCTGTAAATCACCCATTTCTGCCAATGGTGTCACCAACAACAAGGCATCTTTTTCTGTGGTTAGACGCGGCATTGAGTCTTTTTCATTATTCTTAGGATTGACCACATGACTTTGTGCAAATTGCAACATCGCAGCAAAACTGCCATTTAGATCATTACGCAGTAGACGTGGCAGTCCAAGCTTATCGTAATCATAAAAACCAAGCACCGATTCATCTATTATATTTTTACGAGGTTCTGGATAATTTTCTACCACAGGTGGAATAGATGGTGTTTCTGTATTTCCGCCTCCACCTTGGCTCGGTGTTTCTGGTGTCGTGTTATCCGAACCATTATTACCATTGTTCGGTGTTTCAGGTTTTGTATTTTCTGAACCATTATTGCCAGTATTAGGCACTTCTGGTGTTACACCACCTGAACCAGTATTACCACCATTTGGCGTTTCAGGTGTTGTCGTTCCTGAACTGTTATTACCATTATTCGGTGTTTCAGGTGTTGTCGTTCCCGAACCATTATTGCCAGTATTCGGAACTTCTGGTGTTACACCACCTGAACCAGTATTACCGCCGCCATTTGGTAGTTCTGGCACAGTAATTCCTGAGCCATTATTTGGTGTCTCAGGCGTCCCATCACCCGGTAACTCATTGGTTCCATCACCTGGCGTAGGATTGGTATTCCCTCCAGTACCATGATCATTTTTTGGCGGCTCGGTATTATTTGTTGCATTTGAATGATCTGCACCACCACCACCGCAAGCGACGAGCATGGCCGATAACAAACAAACCGTTAAATGTTTAAGTTGTAATTGCATCACACTTCCCCAAGAAAAACTTGATAAATTATCGTTAATGACAAATTAAGTTAATTAGTTAAAGTTAATATAAATCATGTATTTATATATACTATCAACTTAAATAGCAGGAAGGGAAATTAATTTATCGTAAAAACAAGAAATACTGGATTTATTACACTTTTAATCTAATTCAATTTTATTTACGTTTCCAAATTGAACATAACTCCACCAACAGCACTACACTTCCCTCACTCAAACTACCTATTTCAGGCATATAGAATTCATTTAAATTTAAGTTTTGAGCAACAATCAATCTACAAAAACTGGAGAGCCAAATGAATAAGAATGGGAAGTTTATCATCGCAGTCGCACTTTTTTCATGCAGTAGTCTCAGTTTTGCTGCAAGCTGCACAAATACGATCGAGAACAATACGGTCAGTGCTCTCACTGTTCCCGCAGGTGCAAATTGCACACTCAACAATTCGTCAATTGAAGGCGATGTAAATATCGGGAAAGGTGGCAGTTTGATTTTAAATAGCTCGTCTATCCAAGGCAGCATTCAAGCTAACCAAGCAAAAGCAATCAAATTAATTAACTCAAGTGTCAGTGGTGATATACATATTGCACAAGCTGCGACAATATTAAGTTTAGATAAGTCAATAATTTCAGGGAATATTCACTGCTCAGCCTCAACCAAGTTGCAAGCAAACCTCAGCAATATCGAAGGACAAAAAATTGGAAAATGTGGTTAATCAGACTTTAATTCAATCATGTCGATATTTGAATCCAAATGATCGGTTTGGATTCACATCAACAGCAGTCTAATGCCCTTGATTAGTGAGTTATTATCCGATTTGATTTTAATATTTCAAAGCAACATTTTTATTATCAATTAGAACTAGCGATTCAAAAACTGCTTTATTTCTAACGCTTGTCGCTCACCACGCCAAATCCATTTTAATTGACTTTCCGCAAAATCATCACCCTCAAACCATACAAACAAACCTTCCATCATGTCTGGCCAATCCGTTTGTTCAATTTGATTCTTACCTGAAATCACCGCAACAATTGCAGCAAGAATCGTGTCATGACTTACTGCCAAGCTTAAACCATTCTGTTGTGTAGGATGGGTATGATAAAGCAATTCCAATACATCAAATACGCCCGTAATGGGATGTTTCATCCCCGGCAAGGCATTATTCACAAAACTATTAATAAACCCTAATGCGCCCTGTTTACGAAAATAAGGCGCTGCCTGCTGTATGTCCAAAACAAAGCTGCCCGGTTCAACCAACAAACGCTGCTCAACAATTTCAATTTGATGGGTATTAACGACTTTACGTGTTTCATCAGCGCCTTCAATCATCAAAGCAGCAGTATCCACACAGCGCTGAATCGGGCTGGAAATACAATGTTGAATCGCCCGATCGGTATTTTGAATTAAATATTGCCCCCAAGCATAAGCCAAATCCCGACCTTGTTCAGTCAACTGCAAATCATAACCTGCCAAACCTTGCCCATTCACCAACTCACGTAAAGAGTGGCGCGTAAACAAAGTTACAGGAGTAGAAGCATCTGGCAGTAAGTCAATTGCTTCAAACATACTTTTAGGCAATAAATGCAGAGTCATATTCACATACAGGCTTTAATTTAACTCACTATAGCATGAGCCAGATAACACTCAATCTAAAATGCCAGAACGACTGAGCGCATCATATGCAATATTTTTGCAATGCTGATCTCGATAAGCGATAAAGCCGCCATTCAATACGGTCTCGCGCTGATTATAGAGGAAGGGCTTTTGATCCAAGGTCATCAGACCACCTCCAATACTTTCTAACAAGGCTTGTCCTGAACTCGTATCCCATTCTGAGGTTGGATGGAACCGAGGATAAATGTCAATTTCACCTTCAAGCATCATACAAAACTTGTAAGCACTGCCTGCTTCACGACGCTCTACCTTACGATTTTGTAAGATTGGCTCGATAAAGTTTTTATATTTTGGATTTTTACTGTTATGGCTCAAACCGATTTGCAACGGAGCCACCATATCATGCTCTTCAAGCTGATATTGGAACCACTCTTGTCGACTAAAACTATATTTATACGGTAATTGCGAGGTATGTCCGATGTACATCACCTGCTCGCATGGCACAGCAATAATCGCAAATATGGTCTGGTGACCGTCAATCAAACTCAGATTAATCGTGAACTCGTCACGCTCATGAATAAACTCTTTAGTCCCATCCAGTGGATCTAGCATCCAACAACGCTGCCATGCCGCTCGAGCAGAGTAATCACTCTCTTCTGATAACACAGGTAATTCAGGCGTCACTGTCGCTAAGTGCTTTAATAAAAAGTGATTTACCTTTAAATCAGCCTGCGTTACAGGCGAATCATCGCTTTTTTCCTGAATATTAAACTCGCAACCAGCACAATAACTTTGGTATTCTTCCAACAATATTTGACTTGCCTGCACCATGATCGGAACAAGTTGTGAAATTAACTGATCTTGTGGAGCAAGCGTTTTAATAAACATAGACCAACCTTATGTCATATTCAGATTTACAGCAGCAACCAATCGCCATGTTTGACATGGATGGCACCTTACTCGATTTAGCCTTTGATGATTTTATTTGGAATCATTGTTTGCCTGAACGACACGCTCAAGTACATCAATGTACGCTGGAGCAAAGCCAACAAACACTGTTTCAATTCTACCAACAACACAAGCATACACTATCTTGGTATTCTTCGGCGTACTGGACGGCTAAAGTTGGAGTTGATGTATTACAACTGCAATACGAGCATCGCGAAAAAATTCGTGCTCGCGTCGGCTGCCATCAACTCCTGCAGCAACTCAATGCCCAAGGTTATCGCTGTTGGTTACTGACCAATGCAGATCGTGCAGGCTTACAACTCAAACTTGAAAATGTAGAACTGAGCCCCTACTTTGAACTTATGATCAGTAGCGAAGAACTCGGGCATGCCAAAGAAGAAGTTGCTTTTTGGCAAAAGCTACAACAATTGCACCCATTTGATCCCGCACAAGCAGTATTTATTGACGATACAGTTGCCGTGCTCAAAGGTGCAGAAGACTTTGGTATCTGCCAGTTATTCAGTATTCTACAGCCGTCTAGTAGCAAAGCTGCGAAAGCCGCAACTGAGCTGCCATACCCTGCACTTGATCATTTAACCGAACTTTTTGATTATCTTGAAACCAACCAACAGGTAGCAGATGCCAAAACAGCATGAAGCAGAAAGCATGGATGCCATGCGCATTGATAAATGGCTTTGGGCGGCTCGTTTTTTTAAAACACGCTCAATTGCCAAAGCTGCGATTGAAGGTGGCAAAGTCCATCACAACAATGATCGCGTCAAAGTTTCTAGAGATGTGCGTGTTGGAATGGAACTCACCATTCAACAGGGTCTCGATAAAAAAACTGTGGTTGTGAAAGCACTTTCCGCCATCCGCGGTGGTGCACCAATGGCGCAACTGCTTTATGAAGAAACAGTAGAAAGTATTACCCGCAGAGAGTTGCATGCCTCACAACGAAAATTGCATAATCTAGCCCGACCCGATCACCGACCAAGTAAAAAAGATCGTCGTGATATCAATCGTTTTAAACAAGAAAATGTAGAATCCTGGTCTTATCATGATGAATAGACGGGATGAATATTTTCTATTTTTGGATGCGTCATCTCGTGTCGCATAGACACAGATCAGATGTAGAATAAACAACTAGAATCTGCCACTATACTCAAGTCCCAACAAGTTGAGATTCAATACATCCACTTGGGTTAGTCGTTAAGAAATAAAGTTTTGAGGTTTTGAGATGGATGATAATAAAAGTAAAGCGCTACAAGCTGCCTTAGGTCAGATTGAAAAGCAATTTGGTAAAAATACCGTGATGCGCTTAGGTGATAACACTGTATTAGCAGTTGAAGCTGTTTCTACGGGTTCTTTAACACTCGATATCGCATTAGGGATTGGTGGATTACCTAAGGGTCGTATTGTTGAAATTTACGGTCCTGAATCTTCAGGTAAAACCACCATGACATTGCAAGCGATTGCACAATGTCAAAAGAATGGCGGTACATGTGCATTTATCGATGCAGAACATGCCTTAGACCCTGAATATGCACGTAAACTCGGTGTAGATATTGATAACCTATTGGTTTCACAGCCCGACCACGGTGAACAGGCATTAGAAATTGCTGACATGTTGGTTCGTTCAGGTGCAATTGATCTCATCGTTGTCGACTCCGTTGCTGCATTAACGCCTAAAGCTGAAATTGAAGGCGAAATGGGTGATTCACACATGGGCTTACAAGCGCGTTTGATGAGTCAGGCACTGCGTAAAATCACAGGTAATGCAAAACGTTCGAACTGTATGGTGATCTTCATTAACCAAATCCGTATGAAGATTGGTGTCATGTTTGGTAGCCCAGAAACAACGACTGGTGGTAATGCGCTTAAATTCTACGCTTCAGTTCGTTTAGATATTCGTCGTATCGGTGCAGTAAAAGAAGGCGATGAAATTACAGGTAACGAAACACGCGTTAAAGTTGTTAAAAACAAGATGGCACCTCCGTTCAAAGAAGCGGTCTTCCAGATCATGTATGGTCGAGGTACCAACCAGTTGGGCGAACTCGTTGATCTAGCCGTTCAACAAGATATCGTTCAAAAAGCAGGTGCTTGGTATTCATACCAAGGTAATAAAATTGGGCAAGGTAAAAATAATGTGATTCGTCATTTTGAAGAGAATCCATTAATGGCTCAAGAAATTGAAAAAATCATTCGTGAACAGCTTCTCACCAAGAATAAAAACGAAGCAGCTCAAAATGAGATTGAAGAAGAACCAGATTTACTAGAAATCTAAACTGAAACGCCCTTCGGGGCGTTTTTTAATGAGGAAGGCATGTTTAATTCAGATCAAACAGAGAAACCCAAAACACTGACTGGGCAACGATTACGCTCCTATGCTTTTGCTCTGCTCACGCGTCGTGATTATTCAAAAGCCGAATTAATCAGCAAACTAAATCTCTATGCAATCAATCCAGATGAAGTGGCCAACCTTGTCGAAGAATTAGCACAACAGAACTATCAGAGTGACCAACGTGTCGCTGAGCTGACGCTTGCCAGCCAAATTAGAAAAGGTAAAGGTTTACAACGAATCAAACAGGCATTAAAAGCAAAACAACTGGATGCAGAACTGATTACTGAAGAACTTCAAGAAGTAGACTGGCTCGATCAAGCCTATCAGCTTAAGGTCAAAAAATTTGGAGAAGAAGTCTCAACTGACCCTAAAATCAAAGCTAAACAAGTTCGATTTTTACAATATCGTGGTTTTGATATGGGGGTAATTATGAAAGCGATTGCTCGAACGAGCGAAGAAGAATAAATGGTGGCAGCCCTACCAGCATGACTTCGGCACATCATAGTTCTACTACCGTTGCTACCTTCCGGTCCTGGCGGGGTTCGTAGAGTACAATTGCGAAGCTACCAGCAGGGCTACCATTGCCTGACAAAGTATAGAGATTTTTATCCGAGTTGCAAGCCTTGTCTCTGTTTTTCAGTGAGTTTTCAACTCAACTGCCTAATTCCTCATCAATCTCTATATATTTGTTATCTATTTATTTTCATTATGTTTAAACATTAAACAATAACCAACCAATTCCCTTCAAAAGTGCTTGAAGATTGTAAATGCTTATTGCATTTAAATGAGTTGCTGTTTTAATGGCTTAATCAAAAATCTATATCTGATGTGTTGCAAGTAAAAGGTGAAGACTTGTTCGACCGCAGCTTTATATTTCAACTTATGGATGAATTTTTATGCTAAAAAAGCATTCCGTACTTTTTATTGCCCTGCTCAGCAGTGCACATTTATATGCCAATGTTCCTATTGAATCGCGCTCGTTAAGCCAACAACAAGCCAATAATGTTGTTGCAGGTTCCCCAAGCTTGAACTGGGAAATCATGCAAAAGAACCAAAAACTTGAAGAAGAAATTCGTAAGTTACGTGGTCAACTTGAAGAACATGACAATGCGATCGAGCAATTAAAGAAAGAGCTCACCAATCGCTATACTGATCTTGATCAACGCTTAGAACTGCTTTCGCAAAAAATTGATCCACCAGAAGATAACCCTGAAGCTCAAGATGGAGCTGCGGCAGGCGCGGCCACAGATACGGCTGCACCTGTTATTGCACCGACAGCACCCGCAGCACAGCAACAGACACCACCTGTGAAACCACAAGCATCAGCCGCCGAGCAACCACCACAGCCCAATACAGCAACAACCAGCAATACCACCAATCAAATTGAGTTAGAAAAAGCAGCCTATACTGTTGCACTTGATGCCTATAAACAAGGTGGTGCAAAAAAAGCTATTCAACCAATGCAAAACTTCATTAAAAACCATCCGAATGGTATTTATGTTGGTAATGCATATTTTTGGTTAGCTGAATTTTACTTGGCCGTTGAGCCTGTAGATTATAAAGCTGCCAAACAGAACTATAATATTGTAGCAACACGCTATCCAAACTCTGCTAAAGCATCTCGTGCAGTTTATCAGTTATATAGTATTGCCAAAGAAGTAGACAAAAACACTGCTTTAGCAAATCAATATAAAAGCAAGCTGCTCAGCCAATACCCACAATCTGAAGAAGCTAAATTTATTCAGAAAAAATAGTTTATCGCCTCCAATAAAAAAGCCAGTTTGTTTAAACTGGCTTTTTTATGCTTAGAACAAACTTATTTGATCTTTGCTTGTGATTTCAAGTATTCAGTATAGTCTTCCAAGACCTGCTGACCACGGAACTGTTGATAAAGCTTATTCAACTCTTGTAACTGTTCTGCTGGTAAAGTGCTTGCTACGCTACTATTCACATTTGAAACTGCAACGATCACTAATTCATTTGGCAACTTGGCAGTCGTTGCAGACCATAAACCATCTTTGCTTGGTGCAGGAATACTAAATGCTGCACGCTCAATAGGACGTTTTAAACCTTGTGAACGAGCAAATGTGCCTGCATTTTCAAAAGTGACTTGAGATTTAGCAACCACCTGAGCCGCTGGCTGAGTTTTAAAGTCAGCAAGGATTGCTGCAATTTTCGCTTGAGCAGCTTTGTATGCTTTTGCTTCAATGACTTTCGCTTTGACATCAGCAGTTGCCTCGTTTAAAGGTTTTACACCTGCTGCATGGTAATTACGTACTTTGATCCAAATCGTATCACCATTCGCCATTTGAATATTTGAAGATGCATTACGATCACCGTTTTTTACATCATCATTGAACAATTTTGCTTTAACGCTCAAATCACTTAAATATGGATTATCGGTTGTTAAGGTTACAGCATCAGCAGATTCAATACGTGCACCTTTTACTTCTTGCGCAACAACATCAAGTGAATCGCCACCAACAACCATTTCGTTTAAATTATTCACTGTATCACTGAATAAATTCGCTGCTTTCGATTTTTCAACCTCAGCCGTTAAGCGTGCTTTTTCAGCCTCAAATGAAGGAATATTGGCAACTGGTGCATTGGCTTCAATGATGTGATAACCATATTGTGTTTTAACAGGTTTAGAAATCTGGCCATTTTTCAATGCAGTAACCGCATTATCAAAGTCAGCTGAGAATACCCCAGGTGCATAGGCTTCAACTAAACCGCCATTTGCTTTAGAGCTTGGGTCTTCAGAGTACTGAGCTGCTGCTTGAGCAAATGACTCACCTGCTTGAATTTTAGCGTAAACTTCATTCGCAAGCTTTTGAGCAGCCGCGTCATCACGCGCATCTGTGGTAATTAAGATATGCTTAACTTCACGCTTTACATCTTTTTGTTGCTTGTCCACAAATGCAGTATAAGCTTGCTGTAAATCAGCTTCAGTTACCGCAAGGTTTGCTTTCGGCAATAATGCTGGTGTAAGTACGACATAATCAACATCGACACTGGCAACTTGCTTAAACTCGTTTTTATGCTTGTTGTAATAGTCAGCAATTTCTTGATTCGATACAGTCACGCCTTTTTTATAATCATCTAGCTTAATACTTGCCAAATGCAAAGTACGTTGTTCCGTTTGCAAATTAGCTAACTGCTGTACATCAGACTTGCTCACCAATGCATAATCCATCAATGATGTTGAAATCATTTTAAGCGCATGGTCTTGACGCAAGCTAGCAATCAACGCCTGATTCGTCATCCCTACAGAACGCAAATAGTTTTCATATAATTTTTGTGAAAACTGTCCATTTTCTTGGAAGCTTGGCTGCTGAGCTAACATTTGCTCAAGCTGTACATCACTTAAAGTCATACCTAACTTTTCAGCTTGCTGTTGCAACAAACTGCGTGCAACAAGTGCATCCAATGCTTTTTCCTGAATGACAGGTAAATTTAAAAGAGACTCATCACCTTTGACCAATGACAAATACTGGTCTTTATAGTTCTTGGTTGCACTTTCTAATTCTTTATTAGAAATATCTTGACCGTTTACCGATTTCGCAACGTCTGCTTTATTGCTACCACTAAAATATCCTTCAATCCCTACAAGTGCTAAAGGGGTCAAAAACAAAACGAGCAGGACTTTACCCAACCAACCCTTAATGAGAGTACGAAACGATTCCATAAGAATTCCAATATTTTATTTCGGGGCAATTTTAACTGAAAAACAAAGACGAATGAATGCAGAATAAAGATCAAATTAACTTTTTCATTCAATAAATAAAAAACGCACCCTGAATGGTGCGTTTATTGATTTAAAAAGATTACGCAACCGAATCTTTTAAACCCTTACCAGCTTTGAAGCTAGGTACTTTGCTTGCTTTGATTTGAAGTTCTTCACCAGTCTTAGGGTTACGACCAGTACGAGCAGCACGTTCTTTCACGCTGAAAGTACCGAAACCAACTAAAGTAACCGTGTCACCTTTTTTAAGTGCTTCAGTGATTGATGCAATTGTCGCATCGAGTGCCTTACCAGCATCCGATTTAGACACTCCCCCTTTTTCAGCAATCGCATCAATTAATTCTGATTTATTCATGATAAAAAATATCCTCTTAATATCGTTTGTTAAGATCCAAGGCTATAGTTTAAAAGGCCATGACGCCTTTATAGCAATGCTTTGGGGGAGAACGCAATACTAGAAAGACCTTTTAATTAAAATAAATACTGAAAAACGACATAAACGGACCAGTTACCAGCATTTTTTTTACTTTTTATTCAATTTAGCCTTCAATTGGTTATTTTCTTCAATCAAAGCATCCACTTTGATATGCAACTGCACAAGAAGCTGTTCGATATGCTGAAGATCCTTCGGCGTCACCAAGCCAATACGATTCAAAGAGTGATTTACGCCCGTATCTAAAATCTTTTCAACTTTGTCTTTGGTATCTGTTACAGACTCTTTGGCTTTCTCTGTGACCTTGCCAACCGTATTGTCTGCGAAATCGACTGTTTTCGACTCAAGCTCTTCACCGACCTTGACCAGTGAGTCAAACAATTTATTTCCTTCTTCTTCAGCACGTGAAAAAGCACCCAAACCAGCAAGCCAAATTTGTTGTGTATATTTTTTGAAATCCAGTGCAGATTTTTTAGAACTCTTTGATTTTGGCTTAGTTTTTACTTCAGCTTCTTCGTTAGGATTTTCTATGTTTGAGTTATCCATTGACCATTACTCCTAAGCTCTTTACAAACAGTATGTCGTATTTAACCATAAAAATGTTTTTATAATATCAAAGTTAAGACTTGATCGTTTTAAAAAACTGTTCTACAAAGCAATAAAGTCATGTAAATTATTTTTAACAATTGAGTAAGGATACTCAAAGTTTACAGATTTTATTGTTTTAACGTTATTGGCAAGGAAAAAGAGATCTATGAGTGATACGCAACAAAGACATAAACACCCCCATTTGTTGCTAAACATTGTCATCATTGTTTTAGAAACTTTTTTCTCCTTCGTCCTTACGCATGATGCGGGATTGCGCTTGCAAGCAAAAAAGCTCATCGATAAAAAGATGACGATTCGTATCAATAGCTACATTCCGTTCTTTGACTTTTATATCCAATTTACCGAAAAAGGTTTGTTGTTCGATATGAAAGCACTGGATCGTAACATCGATTTAGAGATTAATAGCACACTCATCGATCTGATTAAGATTTTTGTGTTTAACAATCAGCGCAGCATTACCAATATGCGTATCCTTGGTGATGCCGTTCTCGCTGAAGAATTTTTAGATTTACTTCCACACCTTACGCTCTCCAGCATTCTGGCAAACTGGAAACAATGGTTAAATCTATTTAATGATGAAGCTGAAGCCGTTGCATCTCAGCAACGCATTGCCCCACTCTTAGATAAAATTGATCAGCAGCGCTCTGAAATCAACACGTTGTTGGTTGAAGTAAAACAATATCAAAACCGTATTCACCGCCTGCAAAAACGTCAGCGCTTGATTAATATCAGCTTTGCGGTATTGAGCTTTATTTTCATTGCCTTTTTTGTTTATAATACGTGGATACAATAATTCCAATATATTTTACTTTTCACACTGATAATGACAATTTAAAACTTGACTATTTTAGTCGGAATTCATAAAATTTACCTATCTAGTCTAACCATGTGTACCGAATCATGCGTCTTACAACTCGCGGTCGTTACGCAGTGACTGCTCTACTTGATTTAGCTTTGCAGCCAACTGAACAAACGATCACGCTTGCGGAAATAGCAGCACGCCAATCCATTTCAGTCGCTTATTTAGAACAGTTATTCGCAAAACTTAAACGTCATGGGTTAGTTTCAAGCGTTCGTGGTGCAAATGGTGGCTATCACCTTGCGCGCACTGCAAGTGAAATCACCGTGCTAGAAATTATCGAAGCTGTAAATGAAACTGTTGATGCAACCCGTTGTGACCACAAAGGCAACTGCCAGAATGGTGCAATGTGTTTAACGCACGACTTATGGCAAGAACTCTCCCACCATATTGCCGATTATCTCGCAAAAATCACGCTTGCTGATTTAATTGCGCGTGACAACGTTCAAACTGTTGCTCTACGCCAAAATTCACCAAGTTTAGATTCAGCCCTTCTATCGGTTACAGGTATTTGACATGAAACGTCCAATTTATCTTGATTACGCAGCAACCACTCCTGTACTGCCTGAAGTTGCAGAACGTATGGTGGAGTGTTTAACGTTCGAAGGGACTTTTGGTAACCCTGCGTCACGTTCACATGCTTATGGTTGGCAAGCCGAAGAAAAAGCTGAGTATGCGCGTGAGCAAGTTGCAAATTTAATCAAAGCAGACCCTCGTGAAATCGTGTGGACTTCAGGTGCGACTGAATCTGACAACCTTGCATTAAAAGGGATTGCTCAATTCTACGGCTCAAAAGGCAAACACATCATTACAAGTAAAATCGAACACAAAGCTGTGTTAGATCCTTGCCGTGAGCTTGAAGAACAAGGTTTCGAAATTACATATTTAGAACCAGAACCACGTACAGGTTTAATTACACCTGAAATGGTTAAAGCAGCTTTACGCCCTGATACCATTCTTGTATCACTCATGATGGTGAACAATGAAATCGGTACCGTAACAGACGTTGCTGCAATTGGTGAATTAACTCGTGCCAATAAAACATTCTTCCATGTCGATGCCGCTCAAGCAGCTGGTAAAGTTGAAATTGATCTTTCAACCATGAAAGTCGACTTGATGAGTTTCTCTGGTCACAAAATTTATGGCCCTAAAGGTATTGGTGCACTTTTTGTTCGCCGTAGCCCACGTGTTCGCTTAAAAGCACAAATGCACGGTGGTGGTCATGAGCGTGGTATGCGTTCTGGTACTTTAGCGACACACCAAATTGTTGGTATGGGTGAGGCTTTTGAAATTGCTGGCAAAACGATGCAAGCAGAGCAAGAGCGTATCCGTAAATTACGCGACAAGCTTTGGAATGGTTTACAAGACCTTGAACAAGTGTTCTTGAATGGCCACCCAACACAAAACGTTGCAAACTATCTAAATGTCAGCTTCAACTTTGTTGAAGGTGAATCACTGATGATGGCACTGAAAGATGTTGCTGTTTCAAGCGGTTCAGCATGTACATCTGCAACTTTAGAGCCTTCATACGTTTTACGTGCTTTAGGTTTATCTGATGAGTTAGCACACAGTTCAATCCGTTTCAGTTTTGGTAAATACACAACTGAAGCAGATATTGATCACGTGTTAACAATTACCAAAGCTGCAGTTGAGAAGTTGCGTGAACTTTCTCCGCTTTGGGATATGTACAAAGAAGGTATCGACCTTTCAACAGTTGAATGGGCTGAACACTAATTCATTGAACCCTCAATTGAAAAACGTGTTTTTACCCTCATATTAATATTAGGCTGACCCCGAGGTTTGGAGAAGCAACATGGCTTATAGCGAAAAAGTAATTGATCATTACGAAAATCCTCGTAATGTTGGCGTTTTAGACAAAAATGCAGAAAACGTAGGTACAGGTATGGTCGGTGCACCAGCGTGTGGCGACGTAATGCGTCTACAAATTCAAGTCGATGACAATGGCGTAATTGAAGAAGCTCGCTTCAAAACTTATGGCTGTGGTTCTGCAATTGCATCAAGTTCTCTTGTAACCGAATGGTTAAAAGGTAAAACGCTTGATGAAGCTCAATCAATCAAAAACATTGATATCGCGACTGAGCTTGCACTTCCACCAGTAAAAGTACACTGCTCTGTATTGGCTGAAGATGCAATTAAAGCTGCGATTGAAGACTATCGTGGCAAGAAAGCGAAAGCTTAATTGATGAACGAAATAACATTGGAGTTTTCATGATCCATTTAACTGAAAATGCTGCGAGTCACATCAGCAATTACCTGCAAAATCGTGGTAAGGGCGAAGGCATTCGTATTGGTGTGAAAACTTCAGGTTGTTCTGGGTTGGCTTATGTACTTGAGTTTGTCGATGATGTTGACACGCATGACCAAGTATTTGAACAACTTGGCGTTAAAGTTTTTGTTGACCCGAAAAGCTTAGTTTATCTCAATGGTTTAGAGATGGACTATGTCAAAAATGGTCTGAATGAAGGCTTTGAATTTAACAACCCAAATCAAAAAGGTGAATGTGGTTGCGGTGAATCATTTACTGTTTAACTGGCAACACCCCTCTTTCTTTTCGTCAAAACAGTGTGTTCCGCACTGTTTTAACGTATTTATCAATAGCGGAATTCATCTCCCATGAATCATTTTGAGTTGTTCCAATTACCCGAAGCACTCGATATAGATTTAGCAGCTTTAAAAAAACAGTTTTTAAGTTTGCAACAGCAATATCACCCAGATAAAGCCACTGACAAAGATCAGGCATTGATCAAGTCGAGCGAAATCAATCAAGCATTTAAAGTACTTTCACAAGTTGACAGTCGTGCTGCGTATCTGCTTGCCTTAAAAAAACAAGATCATCATCTGGATCAATCCATTAGTGATTTTGAATTTTTGCAATCTGCACTCGAAATGCGTGAACAATTAGATGAAGCAACATCTACAGAGCAATTAAATACACTAAAAGTTGAAATTCAACAGTGGATGGATGGTTTAGTTCGCGAATTTAAAATTGATTTTGCTGACGAAGACTGGGCAGAAGCACGTGATACTGTTCGTAAATTACGTTTTTTCCAACGTGTTATGAATGATATTGATAAAGCTGAAGATCGCATGTTGGACGAAGAAGAAAGCTTCGACCTCGATGATGATTTTTAATCCGCTGTTACCGATTATTTTCAAGGGATACCGCACGCATGGCGCTTTTGCAAATTGCTGAACCAGGTCAAGCTACTGCCCCGCATCAACATCGTATTGCGATCGGCATTGACTTAGGGACAACCCACTCTTTAGTGGCGACAGTGCTATCGGGAAAACCGAAAGTTCTACAAGATGACAAAGACCGAGTATTACTGCCGTCTATTGTTCACTATGCAAAGGATGCAACGACGTTTGGCTATGAAGCTAAACCTTTTATGCTGACTGATCCTAAAAATACAGTTGTTTCAGTAAAACGCTTTATGGGTCGATCACAAGCAGATATCAAATTCCAGCATCCCTACACACTCGTAGGTGCAGAAAATGAAATGCCGGCATTTGAAACCGCTGCTGGTCGTAAAACACCAGTCGAAATTTCTGCTGAAATTTTAAAACAGTTAAAAGATCGTGCTGAAGCAAGCCTGAGTAATCCGGTAAATGGTGCGGTGATTACCGTTCCTGCTTATTTTGATGAAGCACAACGTCAAGCCACGCGTGATGCTGCTCAGCTTGCAGGTTTGAATGTTTTACGTTTATTGAATGAACCTACCGCTGCTGCTGTAGCTTATGGATTAGACCAAGACACCAATCTCAGTACTGACCGCAACTACGTCATTTACGATCTAGGTGGTGGTACTTTTGATGTCTCGATTTTACGTTTTTCGCAAGGTGTATTTGAAGTTCTTGCAACAGGTGGACACACGGCCCTTGGTGGTGATGATCTTGATCGCTTAATCGTAAAATGGGCGAAAAAACAGCTCAATATCGATACTTTAAGTGATGAAGAATACGCTGTTTTCATCATGGCCGCACGTCAAGCCAAAGAACATTTAACAGACCATGATTCTGCTGAATTAAAACTATTGGATGATCGCCTGACTTTAGATCGTTCAACTTTTGAATCGATTATTCAAGTTGCACTCGATAAAACCATGAGCGTGTGCAAACGTGTATTACGTGATGCTAAGCTTGAACTTGACGACATTGAACATGTGGTTCTTGTTGGTGGCTCTACCCGCTCTTACGCAGTACAAAAAGCGGTACGTGAATTATTTGAACGTGAACCTCTTTGCACCATTAATCCAGATGAAGTGGTTGCGATTGGCGCGTCAATTACAGCCAATCAGTTGATTGGGAATAGTCAAGATGGTTCATTATTACTTGATGTGACCCCGCTCTCTCTTGGTTTAGAGACCATGGGTGGTTTGGTTGAGCGTCTGATTTCACGTAATACAGCGATTCCTGTTGCACGCCGTCAAGAATTTACCACTTATCAAGATGGCCAAACCGCGATGTTGATTCATGTGGTGCAAGGTGAACGTGATCTGGTTGAGCATTGCCGTTCATTGGGCCGCTTTGTATTACATGGCATCCCACCAATGACTGCTGGTCAAGCGCGTATTGAAGTAACGTTCCAAGTCGATGCCGATGGTTTATTGACGGTTTCAGCTAAAGAGACCACCTCTGGTGTTCAGGCGAAAATCGATATCAAACCATCTTACGGCCTATCTTCAGCAGATACTGAGCGCTTATTGGTTGAAGGTTTCCAATACGCCGAGGAAGATAAACATCTTCGTCACTTGCAAGAGACCAAGGTTGAAGCACAACGTGAGCTTGAAGCATTGGAGCAAGCCTTGAAAGCAGATACTGATTTACTCTCTCAGCAACAGGCTCGCGACTTAATTCTTGCTGCTGAAGCGTTAAAAGCCCGTCTTAAGACAGATGAGCTGGCAGCGATTGAACATGCCGTTCAGCAACTTAAAATTCATAGTGATGCCTTTGCTGCGCTTCGTATGAACCGACATATTGACCATGCCTTAAAAGGTACGAAACTTGAAGATTGGTCAAACTCAAACTAAAGGTATAGGTGATCAATATGCCACGTATTAAAGTTCTTCCTCATGCACAAATTTGCCCTGAAGGTGCAGAATTTGAAGTCGAACATAACGCCAATTTATGCCAAAGTTTATTAAAAAATGGCATTAAAATTGAGCATGCTTGCGACATGTCAGCTGCATGTACAACCTGCCATGTGGTTGTACGCAAAGGCTTTGACAGCCTTGAAGAAATGAATGACGTTGAAGCAGATTTGCTTGACCGTGCATGGGGCCTAGAACCAGATTCTCGTCTGTCATGCCAAGTTGAAATTGTTGATGAAGATTTAGAAATCGAGATTCCTAAATACACCATCAACCATGCTTCAGAAAATCACTAAGTCAACTGGTTTTCTCAGGTAAAAAAGCTAGAGTTAATCTCTAGCTTTTTTATTTATTAAGTAAAAATTAGAGAACGATGTGCAGCAGCACCTGCCATAGTGCCATCTCCAACAGCCAAAGGCACTGAGCTTCCCAAACGAGCAACATCACCACAAGCGAAAATACCTGCAACTGTAGTTTCCTTCATAGTATTGGTCTTTATTGCCTCACCCATCGCATTCTGTTCAATCTCACAACCTAGTTTGAAAATCCAATCCTGAGCAATCGTACATTTGGTGGTTGCAAAAATACCGTCCAACTGAATAACAGAACCATCTGCGAGTAAAACATCA
Source organism: Acinetobacter sp. Ac_3412 (assembly GCF_013072675.1). NCBI lineage: Bacteria > Pseudomonadati > Pseudomonadota > Gammaproteobacteria > Moraxellales > Moraxellaceae > Acinetobacter > Acinetobacter sp. Ac_3412. The sequence continues at coordinate 183,018 of NZ_LXUJ01000001.1, forward strand.
CTGTGTCCGATGATTTCTTGAATCAATCGTTTTTCTACACGGACACCTCGAGTGGCTAATTGGTCAAGTAACTCCTTTTCCACCGAATAATCATTCAAGAACAGCGTGGTATCACCCCAATCGGGCAACATCATCGCCATATGAACCGCATGCTCAGAGCTTGCAATAATCCCAATTTTACCTTGATTCAGCTCATAACCATGACAATAAGGGCAATGAAAAATGCTTTTCCCCCAACGCTCAGATAAACCCGAAATTTCAGGAAGCTGATCCGTGATTCCAGCGGCGATGATCAATCGTTTTGCTGTGATAAACCGAGTTGCATCAATACATACGGCAAAGCCATCATCAACTTTTTCAACACGCTTAACCCTACCATCTTCCCAATCCACGGTTTGGTAAGCTAAAAGCTGCTGCTTCGCTATCTCTACAATATCACTGGCCTTGCTACCATCCTGCGTTAAAAAGCCATGTGAATGCTCCGCAAAGCGATTTCGTCTTTGCCCTGCATCGATCAGTACTACTTTTCTGCGAGCTCTCGCCAATGGCATCGCTGCTGCCAAGCCTGCATAACTCCCACCAATAATTGCAACATCGTACTGCATAAGCCTAATCCCATATGTAACTTTAAAAGTTACAGTAATACTTTTTATTTAAATTTGCAACTTTTGATGTTACATTTAACTTAACTCCTTTTTTACTTATGGAATCAATGCGTACAGACAGCAAACTCTCGCGAATGCTTCATGTATTACTGCACATGGCGAGACAAAATAAGATCTTTACCTCTGATGAAATCGCGCAGATGCTTTCCACCAATCCAGTCGTGGTCAGACGAACTATGTCCGGTCTAAAAAAGGCAGGTTTTGTACACTCAGAGAAAGGCGCTGGTGGCGGTTGGCAACTCACAGGTAATTTAGAAAAAATTACACTTTGGGATATTTATCAAGCTGTGGGTGAGCCGACTATTTTCGCGATTGGCAATGAAAGAGAAAATCCAGAATGTTTGGTGGAGCGTGTCGTAAATGCAGCCTTAGATCATGCAATACAAGATGCGCAAAAGATGCTGACACAAAAGCTCAAGGCAACAACACTCGCCTCTTTAGCGCTTGAATTTGATCATTTATATGAGACACATACACATTAACGATGAACTTACAGAACATGCTTTTGAAGAATATGTGCACGCTTTGATTATCTGACTTCATCATCCAAAGTCAGTTTTGGGATACCCTGTGCATTGGTAATTTTTTGCTGAGTCTTGATTCGCTGAACCATATTTTCCAGGATCTCGACCAGTTCAGGATATTCATAGTTCTGTACTTCTTCGAGGTTAAGGACCAAATGGAAGCCTTTATAATCGAAATCAAACCATTTTTGCGTGTCTGATTTCTTACCTGTGAATTTCTCCATCACTTGCCAAGTTTTAACTGGACCTTGAATCCCTTTTAAATAAATTGGCACTTTAGGTACACATAAAAACTCATTCTTAATCAGTTGATGGGTATCATCTGCAATCAGAATTTCATCAACTTCAGCCGCAGACTGCAAACGTGCTGCCAAGTTTACGTCACGACCAACAATGGTATAGGCCATACGATGAGAAGCACCATAGTTACCGACGTGGCAATAACCAGTACTGATACCCATACGAATATGCAAAGCAGGATAACCCATTTTCTTCCAGCGTTCACGCAACAATTTCATTTGTTGACGCATCGCAATCGCCATTTCTACGCAAGATTTTGCATCTTGCTCAACGCCTTGCGAATTTGGATCGCCAAAGAAAATAAGAATCGCATCACCCATAAACTTGTCGACTGTCGCTTCATACTGTTTGGCAATTTCAGTCATATGACTCAAATAATCATTCAGTAAGAAGGCTAAATCGTCTGGGATTAAAGTTTCAGAAAGTTCAGTAAAACCTTGAATGTCTGAGAAGAAAATGGTTAATTTTTTACGCTTATATTCAATTTTTGCTTCTGCCTCGCCGCGCATGATTGACTGCCATAATTGCAGTGGTGCATAGCGACTCAGTTGGTTTGCAAAAGCAATATAACGCGTCATTTGATTATGATAATGCTGACGTTGCTGACCCAGAATATTCAAGCGACGATGCTGATAATAGTTACCTATCACGATAAACATCATCAAACCAAGCAGACTAACAACCGTTAATTCAGGATTAGTTGGTTCGAAATATTCTTCCGCGCCAAAAATCACAAAAGTACTGAAATAGAAAACAATGACGCCAATCAAACCGATTAAACAAGAGACTGGCAGAGAAATTTTATTGTTCAATCCGACATACAGCAATCCAAATAGGATCGTAAAGGTGGGAACTAAACTGAGATGCAATGCAGCAAGAACCAGCGCAATGATCACAGCCTCATTGCCGAAAAGAACATTTTTTTCTATTTTTTTATCAAATTTATATTGCAGCCATTTTTCTAAACGGGGACAAAACAGAAAATAAATGAGTAATAAAGGAAGAAGGTAGAGTTGATAGCTAGCACTAGTTGAGGTAAATGTATAAATTACCAGAATTAGTGACAGAATCGAATATCCCATCAAACGATGAAAATAAGCAAACTGTCTAGGTTCTTTATCAATCAACCTATCTAGTGGCACTCTATCCTCCTTTTTTTATTATAGAATACTGTATTTATTCTATTTTCTGGATCAGTCCATACGCCAATCAAATGGCATATCACCCTGTCCACGCAATGCCAGCATTAACGTTTGACGCATGTGCGCAAGTACTTCATTGCTATAAGGCACCGCTGGTGTTCCCCACACTGGCTTAGGCCATGCAACATCATTTTGATAACGTACCACATGATGAAAATGAAGCTGAGGAACAACGTTTCCTAAAGCTGCTACATTCATCTTGTCTGCACGGAATACACGTGACAATTGGCTTGATAACCAACTCGATTCACGTAAAAACTGTTCTTGGTCTGCTTGGCTTAATTCATATAATTCTGTGACACCTGGAACACGCGGAATCAGGATCAACCAAGGAAATTGCATATCATTCATTAAACGACATGTTGAAAGCGGGAAGTCGCCTACAAAAAATGTATCTTGAGCAAGTTGTGGATGCAAACTAAACATATCTTTATAAATGATGCAGAATAATGATGATCAATACTATCACATCAGTTTTGATGTGAATATTATTAGTAACCCGTTTGATTACAAATAACAATGATTTTCCTCATTTATTGCATGAACATCTGATCAAAAACAGAAATGCATTTGCTAAAAAACAGAACTTGCTCAATTAACCACCAAATCAAGCGCTTAAAAGCCTCAATTTAACTCACTCAATAGCTTGTTCAGCAAGTCCACAATAAACTGAATCCGTTTATCGTACTCTGCTAGTTGCACCATAACTTTCAAGCGTTGACCGCCTTCCATTCGGTAAAAGGTCGGATTTTTCTGCATCAGTTGGATAATACTGATCGCTTGTACAGGGGTATCAGGGGAGAACTCGATATATCCCCCATTACTATTGATGTCGATTTTGGTAATACCCAACTGCTCTGCACGCAAACGCAGCTGATGCACACTAAACAATTGCTTCACAGGTTGTGGCGGAATACCAAAACGATCAATCAACTCCATACGGATATTGTCGAGCTTCTCTTGGCTATCAGTATTACTGATACGTTTATAGAACAACAAACGTTGATGTACATCACCCAAGTAGTCATCTGGAATCAACGCAGGCATATGCAAGTTAATTTCAGCGGTTAAGGACAACGGCGCATCAAAATTAGGTGTTTTACCTTTTTGAATGGCTTTGGTCGCTTTTTCGAGCATTTCCATATACAGACTATAACCAATCGCCTGCATTGAGCCGCTTTGCTGCTCACCAAGTAATTCACCCGCGCCACGAATCTCCAAGTCTTCAGTCGCTAACATAAAACCAGCACCCAAAGTTGAAGCACGTTGAATGGCATCTAAACGTTTTTCAGCATCACCTTTCAGGTGCTTGATCGATGGAACCAATAAATAGGCATAGGCTTGGTGATGCGAACGTCCAACACGGCCACGCAATTGATGCAGTTGTGCCAGACCTAGTTTATCGGCACGTTCAATGATAATGGTATTGGCATTCGGCACATCAATACCCGTTTCAATAATCGTTGAACACACCAACACGTTATATTCTTTGTGATAGAACTGCTGCATCACTTGTTCTAGTTCACGCTCTCGCATTTGCCCGTGCGCTACAGCAACCCTTGCTTCTGGCACTAAATTACGAATGGTTTCAGCAGCACGCTCAATGGTATCCACCTCATTGTGCAACAAGTACACCTGACCGCCACGTAGTAACTCACGTAAAATCGCCTCTTTAATCGAATCATCAGTATGCTCTTGTACAAAGGTTTTCACTGCTAAGCGACGTGCGGGTGGTGTTGCAATAATCGAGAGATCACGCATCCCAGAAAATGCCATATTCAAGGTACGTGGAATCGGGGTCGCCGTTAGAGTCAACATATCCACATCGGCACGTAAGGCTTTAATCCGTTCTTTATCACGGACACCAAAACGGTGTTCCTCATCGACAATCATAAGTCCAAGATTCTTGAACTGGATATTTTCTTGCAGAATTTTATGCGTGCCGACCACAATATCGACTTTGCCATCTGCAAGATCTTCAATGATTTTTAAGTGGGTTTTATTGCTGCCAAAACGCGACAATACTTCAATACGTACCGCTGTATCGGCAAAACGATCTTTAAAGGATTCATAGTGTTGCTGTGCTAACAAAGTCGTCGGTACCAGAACTGCAACTTGCTTATTATTTTGTACCGCAACAAATGCTGCACGCATTGCCACTTCGGTTTTACCAAAGCCTACGTCCCCACATACCAAACGATCCATCGGTTTGGCCAGCTGCATATCATGGATGGTTGCTTCAATTGCGTTAGCTTGGTCTAAAGTTTCTTCATAGGCAAAGCCACTGGAGAATTGCATATATCCCGTATGATCCAGCTCAAAAGCAAAACCAGGTTTGGATTGACGACGGGCCTGAATATGTAATAACTCTGCGGCAACATCATGGATTTGTTCCAAAGCTTTGCGTTTCGCTTTGCTCCAAGTATCCGTACCCAATTTATGCAATGGGGCTAAATCAGGATCACCCCCACTATAGCGGCTAATCAGATGTAAATTGGTTACCGGCACATAGACTTTCGCACCATCTGCATAATCAAGCTGCAAGAATTCATGATCCTGCTCATCGATTTCTAGCGTAATTAAACCTGCATAACGCCCTACACCATGATCGATATGCACCACAGGTGCACCAATACTCAGCTCGGTTAAACTACGAATCAAGAACTCTTCAGATACTTCTTGCTGACGCTTACGACGGCGCTGCACCACACGGTGTTCATAAAGTTGATTTTCCGAAATCACCGACAGCTGATTACTCAGCAACAGCCCTCGATCTAGTGGCGCACTGGTAATCGCAACCTGCAACTTATCTTTTTGGAACTGAGCAAAACTGTCTACGTTTTGAATTTCACCCAATACACCACGCAACGCATCTTTTAAGGTCTCACGGCGACCAGCACTCTCAGCGACCAATAAAACAGGATGCTTGGCTTGGTCGATATAATGTTTTACTGCCTCAAACGGTTGTTCTTTTTTCGGATCAACTGCTAGTTTAGGTGGTTGTTCAGCCGCGACATTGAGTACACCCGCCTTGGTCTCGAAAGCTTCTGCTGAAGCCAAAATTCGAGGAAATTGATTCAATGCCTGTAACACATGATTTGGCATTAAAAATAATTCTTCTGGCGGCAGAATCGGTTGATCAATGTTATGACGACGATCTTCATAACGTCGTACAACTTCTTTCCAGAAATTGATTAAATCGTTCTCAACTTCATTATTTGTAATGACAACGCAATTATTTGGTAAGTATGTCGTAAGCATACTTTGTGCTTCCATCACCTTCTTTTCAAAGAATAAAGGTAAATAGAACTCCAAACCAGGTGTGGCAATTCCTTCTAACACATCTTGATAAATTGGATTTTTCTTGGGATTTGCAGTTGGAAAGCTTTCTGCATAACGATCTCTAAAGGTAGAACGCCCTTCTTTGAGTGGAAACTCTTTTGCAGGCAACACCGTAAAGTTTTTTAATGATTCTGTGGTTCTTTGCGTCTCTGGATCAAAGAACTTTAAACTTTCAATTTCATCATCAAACAAATCAATTCGAATCGGTTCATCTTGTCCAGATGCAAAAATATCCATGATGCTACCGCGAACTGCAAATTCACCATGATCATACACCGTGTCAACTAAACGATAGCCTGCTTGAACCAATTGTTTCTTTTGTGCTTCGAGGTCTAACTTCTGCCCGACTTTGATATCAAAGTGCTCACCCACAACCCACGAATAAGGTGCAACACGTTGCGCTAAGGTACTGGCAGAAACCAGTAAAATACCCTTTTGTGGCATATTCGATAAAATTGCCAAACGTTCAGAAACAATATCTTGGTGCGGAGACAAGCGGTCATAAGGCAAAATTTCCCAATCAGGGAAAATAACAGGCGTTATGCCGTAAAATTCAAGCTCACTTTCAAGCTGGGCAAGATGTTGATTATTCCTTGCAATAATCACATACAGATTCGAATTTTGAGTGGCAATTTCTTTAAATAATAATGCAGCTGATGATCCAAGTAAGGAACCGATCCAGCGTTTGTCACCCGCTTTGAATTGTTGTAGGTTTAATTGAGAGATTTCTTGTTGAAACATAGAGAAAATCGTGCAATCTAAAAAGATAAGTTCCCTATTTTAGCATGATGTTTTTTAGATAAAGAAGAAATTCGCCTTTTGATTAATATGATTTAATTTTGCTTAGGCTATTTTTCTATTCAAAGAAAAGAAAGCCCTGACAGAGCTTTCTTTTAATAATCATATTTTATACGTCTATTTTAAAACCTAAATTAACATCACAAGCTGCCTGACCACCACGAACACCAAAATTTTCTGAAGGCAACTCTCGAAGCATAATTTTCACATGATCTTTGGGAATGCCTATCGGCTCAAGATTATGCACAATCAATTTATACAGCTGACGCTTGGCATCTAAAGAGCGTCCAAGAAATGCATCAATACTAATCAAGGTATAACATTCTGGTTTTGCCTTTTCAGGCGGGCATTGAAAGCGATGTGCTTCATGCACAATTAAACGTACATTCCGATCACTGGCCATGATTTTAAAAGCATCTCTCAGTGCCGTATGCACTGCCTCCATGATCTCCAGTTCAACTGCGACTGGATATTGTTGCCTAACTTCAATAAGCACACTTGGCATGTTTTTATTCTCCTACGACCTAGCGTCATTAAATTTTGGTATTGTTTCTTATATTATTTAAAACTTGCCCTCACGATATTAAATAAACTTGAGCAATCTGACTTTATCAATACTGTAATCAAATCATGCTGAGCTGCAAGCAATAAAAAAGCACTCTTCAGTTAATCCCGAAGAATGCTTTTCATCAAACAATTATGATGATGCAAGTTTTGCATTTGGGAAGAAACGATCTTCTACCACGTCATAACACCACTGGAAGATGAATGTATACACCAAGATACACATGGTCAAACCAAAATCTAAAATCAAGGCTTCAATAAAGCTCATCTTCATCAAGTACGCAATAATTGGAATAGTTGCAAGCATCAAGCCGCCTTCAAACCCAATCGCATGCATAATACGCACTGGAATGGTTCTTTCCCATTGATATTTATGTTCTACTTTCTCAAAGTAATGGTTAAAAATCATATTCCAGAATACAGAAATGACCGCCATGATCGTACCTAAAATACCAGTTACTTCTAGTGGCATACTAAAAATAAAACTTAAAGCAATCGCGATGATGACCAATAAAATCACTTCATAGCTAATTGCATGAATGAGTCTTCTTTTGGAAATCAACATTTCATAACACTCTCTTGTTTGGATAAGTGTCATTTTATTTTTATAATACTGATCAATCCAATTAGGTTCTTTCAGTTTTTTTGACAGATGAATATTAATCAAGAACAACTCATCATGTTTCAAACCGTCATTGAAACAGGTTCATTTTCGGCTGCGGCACGTAAATTAGGCAAAGTCCCTTCTGCTGTAAGTATGTCGATTGCCAATTTAGAAATTGATCTCAATCTCAATTTATTTGAACGGGTTGGACGTGAACCTATTCCGACAGCAGAAGCCACTGTGCTCTATGAGAAAACACAACAATTATTGATTGAAATGAATCAATGGAAGCAGCATGCGCATGCACTGAGTACAGGCTTGGAGTCAACCTTAAATATTGTAGTAGTTTCAGAACTGCTTTATACCAACTGGACCGACTATATCACCCTGCTAGAACAGCAATTCCCTAGTCTGGCGATTAATATCTTTTCAGCACCACAAGAAGATGCTTTACAGATGTTACTTGATCAATCTGCACAACTTGCATTGATGTTTGAGCGAGAACAACTGGATAGTCGTGAACAATTTGTAGAACTTAAACGGGAAGCGCTTGTGCCTGTGATTGCAAAAAATCATCCATTGGCGCTCCTCGACAAAGTTTCTTTTGAGCAAGCAGTACAAATACGTCAAATTGTAGTTGCAAGCCGAGATCATAGCATCAAGCCCGAATTGCTTTATTCAAAGGACTATTGGCGTACCGACAATCATCATTCAGCGTGTATGATGATTATTCGTAATTTAGGTTGGGGTGTGTTGCCCTTGCAAATGTTCAATGAAAATCCAGAACTCAAAAAGAAACTGAAGATTTTGGATATGTATGATTTCACCCCTAAATTTGAATACTATGTTGATCTGGTCTGGAGCCGTGAAAGTGAATTAGGGGTCGCTGCCAAATACTTAATCGATCATATCCGACAGCAACGTAAACACAATGAGGGATAAGCGGTCGCCAGATAAACAATTCTGCAAACAAATGCAGGGCTTTGCTTTCATGTAGATTGTGTTATAACAGAAGTTACCAATAATATTGTTTAAGTAAGAACGCTATATCAATGACTCAGACCGCATTACACCAATTAAAAAATTTAACCACCGTTGTTGCTGATAGTAGTGATCTAGAAGCGATTGAAAAATTTCGCCCACTCGATGCAACGACCAACCCATCACTCATTACCGCTGCGGCTGAACAACCAGAAAGCCGCGAGCTGATAGAAGATGCTTATACTCAAGCTAAGCAGGAAGGCTATCAACGTGATGAACTGATTGAACGTACCATTGATATTTTGACTGTGAAGTTTGGTGTCGAAATTTTAAAATTGATCGATGGTCGTGTTTCTACCGAAGTTGATGCTTCTCTTTCTTACAACACTGAAGCGACAATTGCCAAAGCACGTGAGTTATCTCAGCTCTATCGAGGATACGGCATTGAACAATCCCGTATCCTAATTAAGATCGCGTCAACATGGGAAGGTATTCAGGCTGCAAAAGTGCTTGAAGCTGAAGGTATTCCATGTAATCTGACTTTGTTATTCGGTTTGCATCAAGCTCAGGCTTGTGCTGATGCGAAAGTCACGCTGATCTCACCTTTTGTAGGTCGTATTTTAGATTGGTATAAAAAAGCTGAAGGTGTCGAGCAATATCCAATTGCCAAAGATCCTGGCGTGCTGTCTGTGAAGAAAATTTATAATTACTACAAACAGCATGCCATTCCGACACAAGTAATGGGCGCAAGCTTCCGCAGTACTGCACAAGTGCTTGGTTTAGCAGGTTGTGACTTACTGACGATTGCCCCGAATCTGTTGGCACAGTTGGAACAAGACCAACAGCTTGTTGAAGCTCAACTGAGTGCCGAATTTGCGCAACACGCAGAAAAAATTGAACGTGCAGCACAAAGCAAAGAGAGTTTTAAAGCTGAACTTGAGCAAGATTTGATGGCTTTCCAATTACTGCAAGGGGGTATTGATGGCTTTATCAAAGCCCGTGATCAACTGAGTTTGTTGTTACGTCAGTCTTTTGGTATTGATGCTGAAATCAAACCTTAATTAGTCGATTTTTCACCAATAAAAACCGATTTTTGTTATATTAGCGAAAATCGGTTTTTTAATGAGCTCATTGTGTTCGGTATAACAGATTTAACCACTTATATTATTGGTACAATCTTAATTGTGTTATTACCTGGCCCTAACTCTCTTTATGTCATGTCCGTAGCTTCTCGTTATGGCATTCGTACTGGTTATGCGGCAGCTTGTGGTGTATTTACAGGAGATTCCATTTTAATCCTGTGTACGGTATTAGGTGCAGCATCCTTACTCAAAGCCTTCCCGATCCTGTTTATTATTCTTAAATTAACAGGGGCTTGTTATCTCGCATACTTAGGTTTTAAATTATTGCAAGGTGCTTATCAAACTTGGAATAAGCCGCCACATCATGCCGAGCTTGCTGATTTACCGAAACTTGATCAAGTTCATCCTTATCGAACAGCACTCAGTATCAGCTTACTGAATCCCAAAGCAATTCTATTTTTCCTGTCTTTCTTTGTACAGTTTGTAGAACCTGATTATGCCTATCCTGCATTAAGCTTTTTAGTATTGGCATTGATTGTCCAAATTGTAAGTTTTAGCTATTTAACCGCCTTGATTTTCTCTGGAATTAAACTGGCCAGTTTTTTCAAACATAATTATAAATTGGCAGCCGCGGGTATTTGTCTGGTCGGCATCTTATTCTTTGGTTTCGGTTTAAGATTGGCAACTTCGACGCTCAGCTAAGCATAAATTTGATCGAATGATCAATTTATCCAATCATTTTAGAACTACGATTTAAGACGCATTAACGATATACTTTTCAACAAATTTTAAACAAGTATAGATGCATAGATGCAACGTCTCCTCCAAGATTTTTCAATTCCAGCAGTTTTTGCTGGCTTTATTACGTTCTTAATCGGGATTAGTGTTTCCGCCATCCTCGTCATCCAAGGTGCACAGTCTTTAGGTGCTAATACCGCGCAAATCAGTTCTTGGTTTTGGGCATTGGGACTTGCGATTGGTCTCTCGGGCTTGATTCTATCTTGGAAATATAAATATCCCGTTGCTACCGCATGGTCAACTCCGGGGATTGCACTGATCATTGCCTCGACTGGGCATTATGATTTATATGAAGCGATTGGTGCTTTCTTGGTCTGTGGTATTGCCATTGCAATTGTTGGTTTTTCAGGAATCTTCCAAAAACTATTGGCCCATATTCCACAAAGTCTGACCTGTGCCATGCTGGCAGGTATTTTATTAAAATTTGGTATTCAGATTTTTAGCAGTTTAGAAAGCCATCTTGGCTTTATTCTCAGTATGCTTGTGATCTATTTGGTTTCAAAACGCTTATTTCCACGTTATAGCATTGTACTGACGGTGATTTTAGGTGCAGCAATCTGCCCACTGTTTATTGACTTTAAACTCCAGTCGATTACGTGGTCACTGACCCAACCGGTATGGATGCAGCCCTCTTTTTCTTGGTCTGCGATCTTAGGCCTAGCTTTGCCATTGTTTGTGATTAATATGACTTCACAAAACTTGCCAGGGATTGCCATGATTAAAAGCTATGGCTACCACCCGCATGTGAATCAATTGGTCGGTTGGACAGGTGTTGCTCATACTATTTTTGCGCCTTTCGGCTGTTTCTCAATAAACTTAGCGGCAATTAGTGCAGCGGTAAGTTTAGATGATCAAGTGCATCCCGATCCAAGTAAGCGTTATATCGCAGGCATTAGCTGCGGCCTGTTCTATATCTTAATGGGGCTCTTTGCAGCAACGCTCGTCAGCCTACTGATGTCATTCCCGCAAATCTTTATTGTGGCACTTGCAGGGATTGCCCTATTTGCGACGATCAGCCATAACATTGCAGTCGCTTTTTCAAATGTAGAAGAACGTGAAGCTGCGCTACTCACCTTTTTATGTAGTGCTTCTGGTGTCCAATTCTGGGGCATTGGCTCAGCATTTTGGGGTTTGTTATTGGGCATCTTCGTATTGATGCTCTTTAGATTTAAAGCAAAAAATAAGCCTTAGTTGAACTAAGGCTTATTCAAAGCATGCACGGAAAGCATTGCAGATTACTTTTCCTCTAAATCTTTTTGTGCTTCCTCATCATTTAAAATACGTGCTGCTTTTTTAGGGCGAATTAATGGTGCTGTTGGACGCGGATGTGAATGTGTATATTGTAAGCCTACACCTGCATAGACATCATCCGCAGCGATTTCTGTTTCAAAACGCTCATCATCACGATCACGAATTTCATCCGTAATGCGTTGTACTTCGTCTTCATCAACGCCTAATTCTTGCAAGATCACGCCGCCAAATTTGATCGCAGACTCGAAGGTTTCTCGAATCATATAATCCACTTTATGCTTCACTAAATAGAGTGAATGTTCACGGTCATAAGAACGAACCAGCAACTTGGCCAATGGAAATTCATGCGTGACCAATTCCACGATACGATTAGTCGTTTCTTTACTATCAACACAAACCACAATGGCTTGAGCGGTAGATGCACCCGAAGCATGCAGAATATCTAAACGGCAGCCATCGCCATAATAGATTTTAAAACCAAACTTTTCCGCGTTTTGAATCATGTCGATGTCATTGTCAATAATGGTGACATCCACCCCTCTTGCCAATAGTAATTGACTGGTCACTTGACCAAAACGACCAAAGCCAATCATCAGTACACTGCCACTCAAGCCTTCAGCAATATTGACATTGTCCAAATTGATCTGATCTTTGGTTTCGGTAAAACGTTTAAACACAATGCCTAAAATCGGGGTCAATACCATGGATAACACCACAATCGCCGTCAAATTCGACTTGACTGAATTATCAATGACCTGAGCACTGACTGCCGCTGCAAACAGGACAAAAGCAAACTCACCACCTTGTGCCATTAGCAATGCACGGTCCAGTGCCTCGGTATGAGAGCTTTTGGTGACTCGTGCCACGATATAAATCATCAGAGCCTTGGCAAACATCATGGCTAAAACACCACTGATGATGAGCTTCCAGTTCTGTGCAACGACGGATAAATCCAGTGACATCCCGACACCGAGGAAGAAAAGTCCCAGTAACAGGCCACGGAAGGGTTCAATATCCGCTTCAATTTGATGTCTAAAGGTCGATTCAGACAGCAATACCCCTGCCAAGAAAGCACCCATTGCCATCGATAAACCGCTGACTTGCATCAACAATGCTGCACCTAAAACCACCAGAAGTGCTGCCGCCGTCATCACCTCTCGGGCTTTTGCCGCGGCAAGCAATCTAAATAACGGATTCAGTAACCAATACCCTGCAGCAATCAAACCTGCAATCGCAATCAGACCAAGACCAATGCTTTCTAAACGGGTCGAAGTACTTTCCACTACATGATTTGGCGCCATAAAAGCAACAATTGCCAATAAAGGTACAATCAGCAAATCTTCAAATAATAAAATGGCAACAATCTTTTGCCCTTGTGGCTGAGCGATATCACCGCGATCTCCCAACAGCTGCATCACAATGGCCGTAGAAGTCAGGACAAAACCCGCTGCACCGATAAAGGCAACTTGCCAAGTAAAGCCAAACAGTAAGCCGACGCCAGTCAATGCCAAAGCACAGGCAACAATTTGCAAGGTGCCTAGTCCAAAGATTTCACGCCTTAAACTCCATAAATGTGAGGGCTGCATCTCCAGACCAATCACAAATAAGTACATCACGATCCCAAGTTCTGCAATGTGTAAGATCGAAGCCGAATCATGAAAAAATGCAAAACCAAATGGGCCAATAATCAGGCCTGCAATTAAATAACCAAGGACGGAACCTAAGCCAATACGTTTAAAAATTGGAACGGCAATTACAGCAGCGGCAAGCAAGACCACTGGCGCAATTAAACTGATTGAATGTGCTTCTGAACTCATACTGTTCTCATTGTTATCAAGCTGGCGTCATTTTATGTGAAACAATAGACATTTTATATATCATTAATGAGACAATGTATCCCAATGCCGTGATATAGAAACAATTTCTAATGGCTTAATTAATCGTATTTTTATCCCAAAATGCCTGTCGAATTTGCGGCATGGCATTCAGATGATTAGTAATATGCTGCGCTTCTTCTGCATCAATTGATGTAGCAATTAAAGTGACTTCAATTTCGACCTCTTTGTCACCAAAAGGGGTTACTTCAATATCTTTGGCAGGATAATTATGGTGTTGCAAGGTTAAATTCAATTCATCCATCACCACCTTACTCTGACTACGGTCACAAATAATATAGATGACATGTAAAACCTCGGTATCGTCATCAATTGGACGACGATCAATGGCATGAACAATCGGTCTTAACAGCGTATTGGCTGCCAAGATAAAAGCCGTTGCCAGTATTGCTTCAATAATAAGATCTGAACCCGCAGAAGCGCCCACGGCGGCTGAGCACCAGAGAGTTGCAGCCGTGTTTAAACCATGAATATTGCCTTCTTGGCGCATAATCACACCTGCACCCAAGAAACCAATACCTGAAACCACATAGGCAATCACGCGGACTGCGCCTTCTGCACCAGTTAAATTAGTGGCAATATCGACAAAAATTGCAGCACCAACAGCCACCAAAACATTGGTTCTGAGTCCTGCGGTGCGTTGTCGATACTGACGTTCAAAGCCAATTAATGCACCGAGAATAAAAGCAACGGACAGGCTGACCAATGTGTCCGCAATATTCGATAAATCAATATTTTGTAAAAATTTTAATTGCATCTTATACCTATATTCTTATCAATGATTTAATGATGGATCAACTGAATTTAAGCGCATTATGATGATGGCGTATAACTTAAACCGAGTCCAAACCAATGTTGTTTTAAACGATGTAGACGATCGCCAAAGGAGGCTTCTAAAGTAAGTACATTGGGAATCAAACTATATTGCAACGCTGTCTGGAAAAATGGCGCTTGGCGATCTTGATTATATGTTTCAAGTGTTACACCGACATGCTCAGTCACCGTATAGGTTGAAGCAATTCCCCAGCGAACGAGGCGCTCATCGGTCTGTTGATAACCGAGATTGGTATCCAATGCTAAACGTTGATCTAAAAGTTGAAAACTGACAGGAACATTCAAAAACCAGTTTAAATCCCCATGATGAGCAACATCATCACGGGATAGCTGTAAACTACTGGCAACGCCCCAGTCATTCTCCATTGGCTTTAAAATGCTTTTCGCTTGAATCGAAAAGCCATGAATCTGATCTTGATCTTTACTTGAGTGATAGCCCAAAGATACTTCTAAATTTTGGTTGAGATTACAAGCAGGTACGACTTGATAAGACCAAGTGCCGTCTTTGTTATAGCTATAAGTACTTTCTAGCTGACACTGCTGCGCTGCTGTAATAGAGACATCATCGGTGTTGATGAGTGGACCCGCCTTACTCTTTTGAGTCAGCAATAATCCACATAAAATAAATACGTTAAGAACAGCAAGCCATTGAATGGAAGCATGTAAAAACATAGGCTTCTCCCCATTTTAGGTGAGAAACTAAACAGGATGCAGTCAATACAATAAATTTTGTGGATACAGCAAAATTTTATAGGAGGGTTTAGATAATTTCTAGCAAAGCTATCTCATTGCAAGATAGCCGACCTAAATAGCTCGCTTGCTCAGTATTCGCTTTGGCTTAATCCTTTATTAAACCCGAACCTCGAACAACTTCCCATTTAGGATCTCCGTGAATAAACTCAACGGCATTATAGGACATGCGAATTGATTCACAAGCCCTATCGTATGAATTTTTTATTACATGATAAAATTTCGCTCTAAATTAAAGCTCTCTTACCACTACAGTTTTGGCCATTTTGTCGTGCCAGCCTTGCTTTTTAGAATCAAAAGCCACCCAGATTAAACCAATAAAAAATACTAATGTTGCAGGGATATAGCCAATGTAGCGAATGATAGCCTGCCCGACAGTCACATTTTCACCCGTTTTTTCATCCAGCACTTTTAATCGAAGTAAACGCTTACCGGGTGTTCCTGCAAATTTAATCCAGCAGAAAATATAAAATACTGCGGCGAGAATTTGCCAAATCCAATCTGCCGTAGACATAAATTGGAATGATGAAAAACCATCAGAAGCAACTGTGGTATTGCCACCACCAAAAATCATGGTTAATGGAATCATGGCAACCATCACAATGATTGAATCAATAATCGCGGCACCGAAACGTATCCAGAAGCCCGCGTATGCATATTGTTGAGACATATTCCCCTCTCTTTTTTATTTCTATAAATGAATCTTGGTCAATAATAACCTGTTGTTCCAATGATTTATATTGTGTTTTGTTTTAATTCTCGCTCAAAGAAATCGACAGTCCGCTGCCACACCACTTGAGCTTCAGGCAACCCCCGACTAACACTGCGGAAACCATGTGGCATGTTATAGGTATAAGCTTCAACCCGATCACCCAATTGCTGGATCAATTTATTACGCTTGGTTGTTGGGCAAAATGGATCTACGGTTGCCCAGTGCCCTTGTAGAATGCGAACTTCATCCAGAGACTCTTTGTTTGGAACACCCGCCCCTTGAATCCCCAGAGAATGATGATAAACCACAGGTGCTAGCATATCTTCCCGCTTCGCCATCTGAATCACATAGCCCCCCGTTAAGCACTGCCCTAACATGCCTAAACGACCATTGGATCGAGGATCTGCCTTTAATGCATCTAACAAGACATGAATTTCTTGATTGACTTCACTGTCAGCTGCATTGATACGTCCCGCTTTGCTTACCATGGCACGAATACAGTATTTAACTGCACCGCCATTAAATAGATTAGGCACATAAACCAAATAGCCACGATCTGCCAAGTCTTGAGCATCTTCACGGTAAACATCGAGAATGCCGAATAACTCATGCAGCAATAATATGGCTGGTGCTTTTTCCGAGCTTGATGAAGATGCATACACTTCAACTTCAATTTGACGTGTCGGTAATGTGATTGTTTTTATTTCCATGGCAGACATCCGTTGCGTTCGAATGATTTCCATACTATTTCTGACAATATTAATTGTCAAATAAAAAAGGATGCCTGACAGCATCCTTTTTTAATACATTTAACTAGCCTATTAAATACTTAATAAGCTGTTCAATGTTTCCACGACATTTTTAGATTTTACTTTAGGTTGCAATGCTTTAAGCGCTTGTTGCACCTGACTACGTTGTGGTTCAGCCAAGGTGTACCAACGTGATAGGACTTGTAATAAACGCGAACCTAAAATTGGGTTTTTCTCATCCAAATAAGCTGCAAGCTCAATGAAATGATCAACACCAAAGCTCCACGTATTGACTGGATTTGCTGCCAAACCACCACTTACGGCACGAATACGGTTTGGTGTACCCAAATCATAATCCGCATGTTTGGTGAGATATTCAATGGTTTCCGCTGTCGCACATGGATTTGAAGCTTGGATGCTAAACCACTGATCTAAAGACAAGGCTTCGTCTTTAAAACGATTATAGAAATCTGCAAGTGCAGCCTGCGCTTGCGGTGCATCATTCCAGACTAAAACACGTAATGCGCCTAAACGTTCAGACATATTGCCTGTTTGTTGATATTGGGTATAAGCCAAATCAAACACAGACTCATCACCTTGACGAGCCAACATATTCAGAGTGATATTCTTTAATGAACGCACGCCCATAGCCAAAGAAAACTCTTTTTGCTGGTCTGGATCTAAGGCCAAATAAGTATCTTTCCAGAATGAACCTAAATCTCGTGCTAAACGATCCAGCACAGCTTCACGCTTCTCACGAATCAATTCCGGCTCATAGTCTTGATCAATACGACTACCTAAATAGTTTTCACTTGGTACATCAAATAAACGCGATGCTAATAACGGATCTTTATTCACTAAGTCTGGCAAGGTATTTTTAATTGCTTGAATATAGGTATCTACCTTATGGTCTTCTAAAAGAATACGTTCCAATAAAGTTTGTGTCGCTTGCCATTGGTTAAAGCCATTGGTTTCGTGCTGAATCAAGAAGGCAAGATCATCATTGGAATAATCAAAGACTAAATTCACAGGGGCTGAGAAATTACGTAATAACGAAGCCACAGGTTGCTCCGTCACACCTGTAAATTCAATTGTTGCTTCATCTTGATCAAATAAATACACGCCATCTTTAACATCATTCACAAACAGATCACTGCTGTGCAAGGTATATTGTTCACCTGTATTGGCATTAAATAATGCCAGAGCCACAGGAATTGGCACTGCTTTGAGGTTTGGATATTTTGGATGTGCTTTCAAGCTTTGTTTGAAGCTTAAACGATAAGTCTGTTCAGCAGCATCATATTCACCTTTAGCTTCTAACTTTGGCGTACCAGGTTGGTTATACCAAGTGAGGAAGTTAGATAGATCAACACCTGAACCTGCACTCAATGCCGCAACCCAGTCTTCAACCGTGACCGCTTGCCCATCATGGCGTAGGAAATATTCATCAGTCCCTTGACGGTATTTTTCTTTACCCAATAAAGTTGCCATCATGCGGTTGATTTCAGCACCCTTCTCATACACTGTCGCGGTATAGAAGTTATTGATTTCGACAAAATGGTCTGGACGAGGCGGATGCGATAATGGGCCAGCATCTTCTGGGAATTGATGCGATTTCAATACCGCTACATCATCAATTCGTTGTACGGCTGCTGATTGTAAATCCTCAGAGAACGACTGATCACGGAAAACCGTTAAGCCCTCTTTTAAACACAACTGGAACCAGTCACGACAGGTAATTCGGTTGCCTGTCCAGTTATGGAAATATTCATGAGCAATGACTGACTGTACTCGCATGATCGCAGCATCAGTGGTGTATTCCTCATCGGCAAGCACACAAGACGTGTTAAAGATATTTAAACCTTTATTTTCCATTGCACCCATGTTGAACTGACTAACAGCGACAATCATGTAGTTATCGAGATCGTAAGGACGACCATAGTGTTCTTCGTCCCAACGCATCGAATGCTTTAATGCTTCCATGGCGATATGACATTTCGGAATATCTTTCTCGATTGCATAAATTTCTAAAGCAACATCACGACCTTCAGAAGTCGTATAACGATCTTTAAGTACCGCCAAATCACCAATTACACAGGCAAATAAATAGCTTGGTTTCTTGGTCGGATCTTGCCAGATCGCAAAATGACGACCTTCACCAGCCTCACCTGTTTCTAATAAGTTACCATTTGCAAGTAAAACAGGATATTTCTTATCGGCCTCTACACGCGTGGTAAATTCTGCGAGAACATCTGGACGATCTGGATAGAAGGTAATTTTACGGAAACCTTCGGGCTCATTCTGAGTTACGAATAAATCACCCGCCTTGTATAAACCTTCAAGCTGCGTATTTGACTCAGGGTGAATCACCACTTGAGTTTGCAAAATGACCTGATCTGGTGCATCAGTGATCAGCAATTGCTCATCGTCTAAATCATATTGCGCTGCACTCAGGATTTGCCCATTCAGTTGAATCGACTTTAATTCAAGATCACGCCCCAAAAGCACCAAAGCACCAGTCGTTTGACGTTTCATCACTAAGGTTGAGTCAACAATTGTATGATCATCATAGACTTGGATATCTAGGTTAATGGATTCAACCAAGAAAGATGGTTTTTGATAATCTTTGAGGTAAATGGTTTGATCTGCTTGTACGGGAGGTTGTGCCGCAATATTCATCAGTATTCCTTATCTTTCATCATGTCGGTTAGATGGTCTTGTTGGCAAGACTTCTTGATTAAAGTCATTCGGTTGCACAAATCATGCCTTATTTCGCCTAAATTCTTGTGACAAATCACTTTTGTCACAAGCATCGGTGAAACTCTATCAGATCATACGCCAACTTATAAAACCTGTCTTTACGGCTCGGTATCAGTTTTAATAATTTTATTGGGTTTACTATTCAGGTTTTCAAATTTGATCTGCAAATTGCCCGATCATTTAGACAAAATTACAACATCGTTTTCCAATCTTAAATAAAAAATACAGAACCAATTGCGTTCTATCGCGCAACTTACATTTTTTTCCTGAGTTTTACATTTTGTGCACGGTTATTGCTTAACCCTATATGCCAATCTAGGTAAATACAATAAAACAAGTGAGGGTTATGACGATGGAATTAAAAGCACACCTATATCGTTTAGAAAATATCAAAGCAATCCATGATCTGGCTAAAGCTGGCGTCGATCATCATGTAATTTCCGTTTTTTTAACAGCAGAAGGAATTGAACTGACAACCTTAGAAGTGACTAATATCGTGAATACCTATGATGCACTTGGCAAAGAAAAACTGCCGAGTAAAAAAGTCCAAGCACTTATTGCAGCCAAAAAAATCGGTCAGGAGGACGAAAACTTACCATGCCCTGTTTAATCACTTACTTTAACCCAAAAAAAACCTCGAAGCGAATTCGAGGTTTTTTTATTTTCGATTAAGGTGTTGCATTATCAGTACGTAACCAAACGACAGTACGACCCAATGCTGAAACGCCCATATATCCACGCATACGTAAACGTTTGCCTTCTCCAGTCACGACACCTTTGCCTTTATAGACACGGCCAGAAGTTGGTTCCAGAACGCGACCATCAATATATGAATCCGGTTTATTCGGATCTTCTTTAAAGCCTGATAAAATTTCCAGCCCAAGGATCGGTTTATTGGTGTTCGGTGCTGCACATTTGGTGCAATTCGTCAGCGCAATACCATGAGAGTTTGGATAACGATAAACAATCTTTCCATGATAACGGCCGTCATTTCCTTTACGGATTTCTACGATTGAGAGTTGTTCACCAGTACGTTCTTCAATACTTTTCCAGTAGCCTTCAATAGAAGCTGCGAAAGTCGTTGCGCTTGCACAAGCAAGAGTGAGCCCCATGATTCCGTTCATGAGCATACGATTTAGCATATTAACCCCGTCTTAAAAAAGTAACCTATTCATCTTTATAGGTTTAATGCACGGAAATTATCACACTTTTACCCAAGTTACACTGTACGCTAGCGTTCATTTGTATAAGAAATAACTGATCTAACCGCTCAATCTGACCCCAATATATGTATTCTTTAGTACAAATAAAAAAGCCCAAACGAGTCGTTTAGGCTTTCTAAAAAAACAATTATTATTTAAGGATTGGCACTATCGGTACGAATCCAGACTTGAGTACGCCCCAAGGCCGAAATTCCCATATAACCACGCATACGCAGACGTTTTCCATCCGAACTCAGTTGTGCTTTTCCTTTATAGATATTGCCTGTTTTAGGCTCTAGTACTCGACCATCAATATATTGATTTGGATTCTTAGGATCTTCTTTCAATCCCCACGCAATTTGTAGTCCTTGAATCGGTTTATTTTTAAAAGGTTCAGGACATTTCACACAATGCGTCAAGACATTCCCCCCGCCTGGAACAGGATAGCGATACGCAATGGTTCCAGTATAGGTATTATCTGGTTTTTTCTTAATTTCTACGATTGACAGTTGCTCGCCTGTACGATCATCAATACTTTTCCAAAATCCTTCAGGAGTTGAAGCAAAGCTCGTTGTGGTGAATACAACCAAAGA
This sequence comes from Acinetobacter sp. Ac_3412, assembly GCF_013072675.1. Classification (NCBI taxonomy): domain Bacteria; kingdom Pseudomonadati; phylum Pseudomonadota; class Gammaproteobacteria; order Moraxellales; family Moraxellaceae; genus Acinetobacter; species Acinetobacter sp. Ac_3412. The sequence continues at coordinate 204,624 of NZ_LXUJ01000001.1, forward strand.
GATGCCCATGATTCCTTTCATGAGTGAGTTTTTTTGCATAATTCGCTCCGTAATGCAAAATTGATCCGCCTATCACTTCATTTTTATGCGAATGTATAGAAACAGTCAACACAACCAAAGCATATTTAATTGCTTAAAATCAAACAAAATTTTAAGCAATTCACATAATTAAAAATAAATGATTAGGGATTGGCACTGTCCTTGCGAATCCACACCACAGTACGGCCTAAAGCAGAAATTCCGACATAACCACGCATATGCAAACGCTTTCCATCAGCCGTTAAACGTGCTTTACCTTTATAAACTTTACCGGTTTTACTTTCGACAATCCGCCCATTGATAAAGTTATCTGGTTTTTTCGGGTCCTCAATCAGCCCTGTTAACACTTCTAAGCCTAAACGCGGCTTCCCTGTATATGGCGGCGGCGGGCAATTCACACAATGTGTGACCACGACGCCTTGTGCATTGGGGTAAATATAAACAATTTTGCCACGATAGGTATTGTCAGGAGCTTTTCTTATTTCAATGATGGTCAATTGTTCTCCGGTTCGATCATCAATACTTCGCCAATACCCTTCGATTGAGTCTGCGTATGTGAAAATACTGCCCAAACACATCATTACGCCAATAACGGTTTATATCCAAATCCGATTATTCATGTTTTCCCCTTTGCTTTTACTTTGTTCAATTCATATTGAGTTATGATTCTAATTGGTGCAGAAATTTACCATAATTTAAAAAAAGCAAAGTTGTAGGATTATCTTTTATATAAAATTCAGTCAATTAAGTCTCATTTTAGTCTTAATTTTTATCTGTATATAATCTTTGCATCACTCCTTGGATTCAGCATGTATAATTCTCTATTTAAAGGTTATAGGCTTAATATCAATGGATTTACAGATTCTACAAAAACAGTTAGATGAAAGTAGCCATTGCCCTCTATGCCAAGCCTCTATGTTTTGGGTTGAAGCAGAGCAATACAACCAAGAATTTCAATTTCACGAATGCAGCCACTGCCAGCATCGTGTCTTTAAAAGTGATAGCAAGCTGAATTGTCACTGTGCTCAATGTACAGCCCTTCGGAAAAAACAGACCCAACAAACAATTTTACAAGAACAACGCAAATATAAAATCAAAGACGAAGTGATTTATAGTCTGAATCAACTTAGTTTTTTACATAAATTATTCTTATTGAGCCTTTTAGATAGCTATGCACGTGAAGATGTACAGCATGATGAACTGATTCATTGGCAGAATATTAAATATCGCGAATTTACTCCCAATTACTTGTTTCAGAATCATTTAGTTCAAGAATTAATTAAATTAGGCGTGTTTAAGCCAAAAGATCCGAGCTTAGAAACTGAGCATTTCTATCTCAACATCCGACTAGATGGCTATTCCGACCCTAGCTTGTTTAGTGTAACTCAGCAATTACGCCACTGGTTCTATGAGAACTTGAGTCAAGGTATTCCATTTAAAAGCACCGATGAAGTCAAAGATGCATTGTATCTCGTGCTCTATCAAGAAATTGTGCAGTTTATGCAGTTCTATTGTCGGACTTGGGGCATTCAAATTGCAGGTAATCGACCATTTCAAGCCTTTTGCTACCGCTTAATGGAAGGTTTAGCTGTGGGACAGATTTTTTACCTAATCCAAACCGCTTTAGAATATTTACATAAACAAAATGCGTTGCAACCCAGAAATGATAAATTTATCAATACCAGTTTGCTCAAAAAGACTTTGGAACAATATCGTGAACGTGCTTTGACCGAGCGTTGGGAAACCACGACCTTACCAAGACCGTACATGATTCCATTTAGTAAAATGAGTGAAGTCCTACTGTTTAAATTTTTGGGTTACGACGAGAGTATATTTATTCAGCCTGTCTGGAAGTCTTGGCGAAAAATAGAACCTCGCTTAAGTTTTTACTCGGTTAAACGTTGTATGTATTGCGGCTCAAATGACTTGATCGTGGATTATGATGCGACAGATTATGTGTCATTGATTTGTCGCCGATGTAAACATCAAGACCATTATTTCACTCGTTAATAAAGACTTTATTCTGGATATCACATGTTACAAAAACAACAACTCATTGATCAAGTTATCGATGCTTGGCGTGCATTGCAGCAACAAACACCTTTAGTGCAATGTATGACCAATAGCGTTGCCAATAATTATGTGGCGAATATCTTGCTTGCAGCAGGTGCCTCACCTGCCATGATTGATAACCCTTTTGAAGCCGAAGATTTCACCAAAATTAGTGCTGCCTTAAGTATCAATGTCGGAACACCAACCACAGAACAAACCCAAGCGATGTTGATTTCAGCTCAAACTGCGCAACAACATCAAGTGCCGTGGGTACTTGATCCAGTTGGCTATGGGGCAGTGTTAAAGTGGCGTAGTGAAACAGTCGATCAACTGTTAAGGTTCCAGCCGAGTATCATTCGTGGCAATGCCTCTGAGATCAGTACCTTAGCAGGCAGCCAAACTCAGTCTAAAGGTGTAGACAGCACTTTAAATAGTCATGAGGTTTATGCACAGGCGAAAAGCCTATTGCAACATACTGAATGTATTGCAATTTCAGGTGAATCAGACTTCATTATCTCGAAACAACTCGATGCTGTGATTCAAGTCAATGGGGGCTGTTATTTACAACCTAAAATTACTGCAACAGGTTGTGCCCTAGGTGCCTTAACCGCAGCTTATCATGCGGTCAGTACCCCAAGCATTGCTGCTCTCGCCTCACATATTCATTTTGCCATTGCAGGTAAATTGGCCTATGACCATGCACAAACGGTGGGCAGTTTTAATGTAGCATTTTTAGATTATGTGCATATGCTGGATGACAATTTAATTCAGCAATATGTTGATATTGAAATCATTTAAGTTTTTATGCAGTAAAAATTCTGTACTTATGTTTCATAAAAAACACATCAAAAGATGTGTTTTTTATGATCAAGCTCAATTACAGCAATATGCTGATTTGCTTTGCTTATCTAAAAATCGATCACTTTCTCATAATGTGCTGGATTAAGTCGAATCATCAATCCTGCAACAATCACCACCATACATAAATGCCAGATCCAACCGGCTGCATAAGTTCCCGTTATGTCATGCAATACTGCAACCCACCAAGGGGCAATAGCAGCCAGTAAAAATCCTCCACCTTGCATCAAGGCTGAAAGTTGTCCCGCATGGGCAGGATCAGACAAATGGTCGAGTACCACGATCATCAACAAAGCAAAACATCCCCCTAAACCCGCTCCTACGGTAATTGCCCAAAGGTAAGGCCAAACATCTGCAAAAAAAGCCAAGCCTGAAAAACCAATCAGTTGCAAGATTAGAGTTAATCCCACCCAGATTCGACGATCTCGCTGTTTTCGGGATAAATAAGGTAACAGCAATGCTGCCCCTGCTTGACTCAGGGTTAGCACAGCCATCAGATTGCCACTGGCTGTTGCAGCCCAACCTTGTGCTTGAAAAGCAGGTGCAAGCCAAGCCACAATCGAGCTATAGCCGCCATTGATTAAACCAAAACAGCAGATCAGCAACCATGTTCTTGGCTGATTGAGCAGCCGCATCACCGAAGGCATTTTTTTATGCTGCTGTGCGGTCTGAGTCAACACACACGTTGCAAAGATCAACGCCAGCAATGCAGGCAATACAAAAACAGCCAGCCCGATTTTCCAGTCACCGCTACTGCTTGTCACCACGGGTGCAAGCAATGCTCCAAGCGCTCCACCACCCATTAACGTGGCTGAATAAAGTCCCATCATCGGACTCAGATGTTCATGGAACTCTCTTTTAATCAGACTGGGAAAAGCTGCTTGAATCATAGCAACGCCAAAGCCAATCACGGCAGCGGTAAAGATTAAAGCCCAGCCATGTACAGTAAAAAAGCGTAAACCACAGCCCACGCAGATCATCAGCAATGCGCCAACAATCGCACGACGTTCACCAAACAGATTTTGCAGAGCTGGGCCAACAAAGGCGATTAGTCCCATCAACAACATCGGTACCAGGGTTAATAGCGCAATGCCTTGTAGGCTCAAACCGGTAGTGGCACGAATCTGATTGGCAACAGGCCCAACACTGGTCATAAATGGCCGAAGATTCAATCCAACCAAAGCAACGGTAATGATCAACAATGATCGATGCTTGATTGCACTCATGGTTTTAACCATATATCAATCATGAGATAGACGTCCAATAACCATATAAATCAGGCTTGTTATCAATTCTTATAGGAGCATAACGGATCATCATAGACTGCTCAGCAAAGGGTTTTGCCAAATCCGCATAAATAGCCGCTGTCGATAAGCCATATGCCTCCGCATCATCATTGGAATGTGCATACGTTACACGGTTAATCCCTGCCATACGCATGGCTGCCATACACATTGGACAAGGCTGCCCGCTAGCATATACAGCACAGCCTTCTAAATTAGCTGTCCCTAATTGTTGGCTTGCGGCACGTATTGCCAACAGTTCTGCGTGCGCGGTTGGATCATTGCTTTTCAGTATTTCATTTACACCTGACGCAATCACTTGGCCATCTTTCACCAAGACAGCACCAAAGGGGCGTCCACCTTGCTCACAGTTTTGATACGCCAGTTCAATCGCCTGGCGCAAAAAATCATGATCCTGCTGCATTTTAATGCTCCAATAACGTTGCTTTTGCGCCTGCACGCAATAAAGCTTTTTCAATAGCGGTATAGCCACGTGCATGGGCATGCTCAAGCGGCGTAATTCCATCGCCATCAGCAATATTGACATTGGCTCCTGCTGCGATGAGTAAATCGATAATCTGTTGATAAGGTTGAGTACCATTACCTAAAATGATCGCTTCCAATAACGCCGTCCAGCCTAAGTTATTGATGTGATCGACATCCACACCCGCCTCAATCAGTGTCCGTACGGTATCGACATGACCTCGTTCAGCCGCAGGAATCAAAGCTGTGCCACCATAGCGGTTAGTACTTTTCAAATCCGCACCGTGCTTTAAGCTCAGCTTTAATATTTTCAAATAGCCACGTGCGCCCGCATAAAGATAAGGACTGTCCTGAATCCGATCTTTGGCATTTACATCAGCCCCTGCATCGATCAGGACTTGTGCAGCATCGGCATTATTGGCACGTGTTGCAATCATTAAAGCGGTTGAGCCTGATGCATCACGTGCATCAATTTGAATGGGTTGAGCGAGCAACTGCTGGATTTGTACGACATTATTGCGCGCAGCCGCAGTATGTAAGGCGTTGTCTGGCATAGCATCTCCTGAAGTTGCGTAGCTACATGCGGTCAAAGCCAGCGCACATACAGCCGACAGAAATGATTTGTGCATAAAGCCCTCCATGAATCAGCCCAAATTAGTAAATCAAAAATAAGATCTATGTTTAGGATAATCAGCTTTATTACTATTTAAAAATTAAATTATTTAATCCAATGTATTAAGATTATGAATACAAAATTCAAAGCTCCATTTTCAACACTGGTCTTCCGAGTAATTCGATATGTTTGATCCGCGCTTGCTCCGCGCCTTTGTCAATATTTTTGAAGCTGGTAGCTTTACCTTAGCTGCCGAGCGCTTGCATATGACTCAATCCACGGTCAGCCAACAACTCGCCCGACTGGAGGAATCTGTGGGCAAGAGCTTGATTGATCGCAATAGTCGTCCCTTACAACTCACAAGCTCAGGTGAATATTTGATTAGCTATGCACGGCGAATTTTAGCCCTGCAACAAGAAGCCCAGATGATTTTGGGTGATCCATCAGGCACGATTCCCATTCGAATTGGTTTGCCTGAAGATATTATGAATAGCGATATGGCTTTGGCCTTAAGTGCCTTTAGCAAACAACACCGTACGGTACGGCTGGATGTGACCGCGGGGCTCAGTCGTGATCTCATGGAACGTTACCGCAATGGGCAACTTGATATAGTGATCGTCAAAGAAACAGCGGCCAGTTCAGATCATCATGCCAGCTTCCCTGAGGAAATGGCCTGGTTTGAAAGTATCGATCATGGTGGAGAATGGTCTGATCCCCTGCCATTGGTGACTTTCCCACAAGGTGGACTCTATCGAGATGAGATGTTTGAAGCGATTGAACGTAACCGCCAACATGGCTATATCGCCTTTACCAGCAACAGTTTGGCCAGTGTATTGGTCGGGGTTGAAACAGGTCTCGGTTTATCACTTTTGCCAGTCGCCACCACCACAGGTCATCGGGTACGGGAATATCTACCCTTGGGTAAAGCACAAGCCATGACCGTTTCCATCTATGCTTGGAATAAAGAAGGACTGGTCGCCAATCTATTGCAGCAGATGACCACGGTGCTGCAACATCGTTTTGAACAAAGCAAAGCCCAATGATTGAACGGCAATATCCGTTTTAACCCTCGAATTAAGCGTCTTTAAGTGCCAAGTCATATGCTGCATGTGCCAAGAACATATGGCTTGGCACAAGAAGTTAAATTCCATCCTTTGGTGTGTTGAGTACCATCCGTAAGATCTTGCAACAACCTGAGATTTGTCCCTTAAAAATCGAATTTTCCGCCACTGCACCTGTTGATATCACCCCTTATGCCGAGGTATATGGCTGTCCCGTCAGTTTCGATTCAGATGTATTAAGACTATGGTTGCCGCTTGAAATTCTGCATCTGCCGATCCCAAGTCGTGATCCACATTTAAAAAAACTGCTAGACCAACAAGCAGAAGCCCTGCTCAAAAGTATTCCCAATCCAGATACCTTCTTGAAGGACTTGCAGTTGCTGATTGTGAATATGCTTAAAATTGGCGAACCTTCTGCGGAAAATATTGCCAAACAGATGAACCTGTCGCTAAGAAGCTTTTATCGTAAACTCAGTGGCTATAATTTACAGTACAGTGATCTGGTCAAAAGCATTCGCTTAGAACTGGCAAAAACCTACCTGACCAAGTCAGCACTCTCACTCACAGAAATCGCATTATTACTGGGTTATGCCGAACAAAGTGCCTTCAGCCGTGCCTTTAAACAATGGGAGAATATCTCTCCATCTGAATATCGAAAAAATCACCTTGCTTAAAACCTCTCAAAATAAAAAGAGTGAATCATAGAGATGACTCACTCTAACCACTGATTCATCGGAAGGTTTAGAAACTAAAGCCAATATTGAGATTGATGCGGTATAACCACTGGTCGCTATACGGCGAAACCGTGGAACTAAAACCTGTGGCATTGGAAGCCCCACCAATAATATTGGCATTTTTACCCCAAGTATAATCTGCCCACACCATAAACGGCGAAGCAATAAACATCATCCCTGTGGTATTCATTTGTGAAGCCGACCAGTCATCACGTTTCTTGTCCATATAACTATAATCATTATAGAAACGGATGGCTTTGAGTTTGCCCATGTCCTGCACAGGCAAGGTATAAGCTAGGTTTAAACTGGCCACGGTGGCTTCCGAAGCAATGAAATAGGCAGGGGTAAAGCCATTATTGCCCATCAAGGTCATGTCATTGCTGACCCCTTCTGGGTTTTTGGCATCATATTGATAATGAATCACAGAGCTCTGTAAATTAAAGCGTTTGTAATTATTATCGCTATGTAATCCGACCGCATAATACTGACCATTTTTATCGGTAGTTTTATTATGCAATTGCGCAATAGCACCTGACATACCAAACTCTTGCTTACCGAATTCGGTTTCTAGCTTGCGTACAATACGTGTATTCAATTGATGGCGCTTTTCATTTTGATAGGCTTTTTGGGTTGGAAAGGCATTCTCGGCCAAATCATCATAGGTGGCACTTTCAGGTGAATAACGCAGACTGGTCTCCAGCATTTGTGGATAATAGCCCAGTTTGATATCCCAATCCTTGTTATTAAAATTCCAGTTCAAACCCGGTGCAATGTTGTTGCCGTAGCCCAAGAAAAATGGAATATGATAGGTCCAGCCATTTTGCGGATAAGGATAAATTGCAAAAGGTTTATACACCAGCCCAGCTTCGATACTGTTATTTTGATCAAGCTTATAGCCAACATAAGCTTTCTCAATCGAGCGTTTCTCTTGATCTTGGAATAAATAACTGGCATTGAAATAGGCATCGTCAAATTTACCTTTTAGGTCAACCCTGAAAATATCAAAATATAGCTTACCAAAACCGCCATTGGGCCCCTCCCAATTTTCATAACGTTGGTTGAGTCGAACCACACCACCGACTTGTATTGAATCCGTTCCATCTTCACTTTTCCATTCTAGCGCTGAGCTTTGTGCAAAAACATGGGATGTGGTCCCCAAATAAAATGCAGTACATAGCATGGCTATAGAGGTCTTTTTCATCTCTTGATTCCTTGGTTTTTGTTCCAACGATCCTGTTGGTGTTGTTTTTGTTTTACCTATAAAACATAGTTTTTATCGTTTTATGAGCAAAAAAATTTGCCCATAAAACGGTCTTCACATCAGCACGGGCTGCCAATGCTCAGAGGGGTTAATACAATTTTTTCTGTGGTGGCCCTGCGAAGTTCAATGGCCCAATTGAATGCATATCCAGCTCAATCACACTTGGCCCTTGGAATGCAACGGCCTCCTGAATCACGCTCTTGAATTCATCCGCGCTGCCTACTTTCCAGCTCTTCACCCCCATGGCTTCGCCTAAAACTTTATAGTCTGGGGTATGCAATTCATTGAAATACTGGCGACCACCGAAGTAATTTTTCTGGATACCACGCATCACGCCATAACCACCATCATTCATGATCATCAGTACCATATTGGTATTTTCTTGCGCCATGGTTGCAATTTCACCAATACCTAACATCAAACCACCATCACCGACCAAGCCAATCACTTTCTTGTCGGGATTGGCAATCGATGCACCAATTGCCGTTGCCAGACCTAGACCAATGGCCCCTGCTAAAGAGTGAATATTTTGATTCGGTGCCTGTACTGGGAATAAACGACTGCCCCAAGTACTACCAGACATGGTAATGTCGCGTACGAAAATGCCATCTTGTGGTAATGCAGCACGTAAGTGATCACAGATTAAAGCGTACTGATCTAACTGGGTACGTAGCGCATCGATTGCGGCCTGTTTTGCCTTCACCACCGCGGCATCATAGTCTGCATCGACTTTGGATACGCCTTGTAAGCCCGTCAATACACGTTGTAATACATTTTTGGCGTCGCCACAGATGAAGTTACGCACTTTGTAATTACGTTGTTGTGCCACAGGATTGGCGTCAATCTGGATAATATTGTCAGGGAACTGCACTGAATAGGTTTTGGTTTCATTACTACGTAAACGCGAGCCCACCACTACCAATAGATCAGCATCTTTAAGCAACTGCTCAACGCCAGCCGAGTTATGGAATGCACCTAAACTACGCGGATGATCATCGGCCAATACACCACGCGCATGTGTTGATGACACCACAGGAATACCAAGATCAGCAATCGCTTTGACTTCCGCAACACTATTTAGCGTCCCGCCACCGATCCAAAACACGGGGCGTTTGGCTTTTTTCAGTTCTTCAACGATTAAATCAACTTCGACCTGTTCAGCTTGTGGCAATTCAAGGGCTTTTACTGGCCCTAAGTTTAGCGGTAAATCAATTTCGGCTGCTTGCACATCAATCGGTAACTCAACACTGACTGGCCCCATCGGTACCGTCGTAGCTACACGAATCGCTTCACGAATCACACCCACTGCATTGTCAGGGCTGGTGATACGGAAAGCAGCTTTGCTGGATGCACGTAAGAACGTGAGCTGATCTTTGGTTTCATGAATAAAACTGGCATCACGATCCAGATATTCACGCTCCACTTGCCCAGTTAAGTGTAAAACAGGACTGCCTGCATTCATTGCTTCAATCAGTGAACCAACTGCATTACCTGCACCTGCGCCAGTACTGGTGAGCGCCACACCGAGTCCTTTAAAACGCGAGTGACCATCGGCCATCGTCACCGCACCCGCTTCACCGCGAGCCGCCACAAAACGGATTTTTTCACGGCGACCCACTGCATCGGCAATCGGTAAGTTATGGATCGAGATCACCCCATAAATACTGTCTACTTGATGTGCTTCTAAAACACGGGCGATAGCTTCGCCGACATTTACACGTTCTGTCATTTGTATATTCCTCAAAAACTGTTCATTCCATGAATGTATTAATTCGCCCAAGGATTTGGCTGCTCGCTTAATCCCATATAGATGCTTTTTTGTTGCATATAAGACAAAATGCCTAATCGACCTTTTTCCCGCCCGATACCACTTTCTTTAAAGCCACCAAATGGCGCAGAAATCGAAAATTTCTTGTAAGTATTGATCCAGACCGTACCGACTTCTAAAGCACGGGCAATTTGCCATGCCTTACGGTAGTTTTCAGTCCAGATGCCTGCGGCAAGCCCAAAACAGCTGTCATTGGCTTGGGCAAGCAAGTCTTGTTCATCGTCATATTTCATCACCACCAGCACAGGGCCAAAAATCTCTTCCTGACAGGTTTGTGCTGAATTACTTAAACCCGTGATAATGGTTGGCAAGTAATAACTACCTTTGGCAAACTCACCTTCGGTTAAGGCATGACCACCAACTAGGACTTGACCACCTTCTTGTTTCGCTAGCTGTACATAGTCATCGACAGAAGCCAAATGCTTCGGGTTAATCAAAGAACCGAGATGTACACCTGCGGTTTCTGGATGTCCGACACGTAAGCCTTTGGTGATTTCAACCAAACGACTGAGAAATTGATCATAGATACTGCTGTGTACAAATAAACGCGAACCCGCAATACAAGCTTGTCCAGCCGAACTAAAGATGCCGTAAGCCACGCCTTTGGCTGCCAATTCAATATCTGCATCTGGCAATACAATCGTTGGTGATTTTCCACCCAACTCCAAAGAGGTTGTAATCAGTTTATCTGCGGCAAGATGTGCCAAATGACGACCCGTCGTGGTTCCACCCGTAAATGAAATCTTACGCACCAAAGGGTGCTTTACGATTGCATCACCAATCACCGAACCGCGTCCGACCAGTACACTGAGCAAACCTTTTGGTAAACCTGCTTCTTCAAAGATTTTGGCTAATTCCAATGCGATTAAAGAAGTCACTTCTGCCGGTTTTAAAATCACCGCATTACCACCCGCAAGCGCAGGTGCCAATTTCTGTACCTCACTGGCAATTGGTGAGTTCCACGGGGTAATTGCAGCGACCACGCCCACAGGTTCATGCACACTCATGGTCATAAAATCTGCGGCACGTTGCGTGGTCAACTCATCATTCAAGGTTTCACAGGCTGCTGCCACATAACGCGCTGTTGCCGCAGCACTCATGGTCAAAGCACGTGTTTCCGCCAATGGCTTACCATTATCACGGGTCTGTAGCTTTGAAAGCTCATCCACACGCGCTTCAATGATATCTGCCACTTTATATAAAATACGGGCACGTTCATGCGGCATGCTGTTGCGCCACTCAGCTTTACGCCAAGCTGCATCTGCCTTTTCGATGGCTTCATTGACATCTTCCAGACTCGCCGTTGAAATTTCAGCATTCACCGATTGATCTGCTGGAAATAAACTTTGAATCATCCCGCCTTTACCTAATCGCCATTCACCAGCGATATAAATTTCCTTGATCATGTCAAATCCTTTTAAATCTGAATTGCTTCAACACTATTGCGACAAGCACGAATCACACTCAATGCAGCCAAAGTTGAAGTTTTTGGGTTACTTGCCAACGGCACGCCGACTAATTCAATGGTCATTTCACCGAATACACCTTCTGCCACAATGGTGTGCTTGTTTTTGTTGATACTCGGATCAACCGTCAGCTCAACCATGGTGTCATCCATACCCAGTCCTGCCAGTGCAATCGTGGCTGCCACATTGGCATTGGCTGGAAACTTCAAGGCTGCTTCTCTGGCTGTACCACGGAAAAAAACCGTTGCTTCGCTGACCTGATCGAGATCAACCAATTGCTCTGCATAGCTACCACGCCAGCTTTTCGGACTCTTACAGCCTTTATAGGTGACCTTTTCCAAACCGCCTTCTTTGGCTGCAGAGATACCATCAATCCCTGCAATCGCACCCGCTAGTAAATGCAAATGCGCATCATGTTGTTCAGCAGTGGTTTTTAGTTGAATTAAAAATTCGTTATCCGCCAACGTCCCTACTGAAATCAGGCCAATGGTCCAGCCTTTTTCTAGAACTTTTTGCGCGTGTTCTTTCACAGCAGCTTGGCCTGCCACTTCAATCACATAATCAGGTGTCCCCTGACATTGTTCGATTGAACTAATCACTTGCACATCAGCTGCAACCTGTGCCTGTACTTTTTCGACACTGCGTGCAGGGACCACAATCCATTTAAGTTGCAGGTCTTGTGGCATGTGGGCATACACTTCTGCCGCCATCGCTCCAAAACCAATCATCATCAACTGTTTCATGTGAACACCTTATAAATGTTTGTTAAATCCACCAGAGACATCAAGTGTCGAACCTGTGGTATAGGATGCCAAAGGCGATGCTAGGAACACCAAGGCACGTGCTGGCTCTTCTGGCTTACCTAAACGTTGCATTGGGATACCACGGTTTTTGGCAATGTTGCCTGTCCACTGTTCCCAAGTCGCATTGGGATCAGAACGGGTTTCAAAACGGCGTTTCCACTGTGCTGATTCCACCATGCCCAACAGAATAGAATTGACACGAACGCCGTACTGTGTAAATTCATGCGCCAGTGAATGAGTTAAATTCAGCAATGCTGCACGTGCAGATGAAGTCGCAATCATGTGCGGTTCAGGTTGCAGTGCCAGCAAAGAATTCACGTTGGTAATCGACCCGCATGCCGAATGTTTTAAATCATTTAAAAATGCACGTACTGGATGTAATACACTGAAATACTTCAGTTCAATTTCTTTCATCCAGTCTTCGTCTTGGGTATTTTCAAAATTAGACACACGCCCCTGACCTGCGTTATTGATCAGCATGTCGACATTGCCCAGATTTTGGTTTACCTGTTGTGCAAAACGTTTTACATCTTCTTTATCCAAAACATTGCAAATACTGGTGAAGATGTTGGCATGCGGATATTTTTCTAAAATATACAGTTTTGATGCCGCCAAACGCTGCTCATCTCGACCACACCACGCCACCTTGGCACCTTCTGCAACTAAAATTTCGACTGCAGCCAAACCAATGCCTGACGAGCCACCTGTTACAACTGCTACTTTTCCTTCAACTTGGAAGCTCATATCCATATCTCTCGTTTAAGTCTTAATGTACCGATAGAACAATGTCGTTAAACTGTTCAGGTTGATCGACATAACTCAGATGACCTGCATCTGTAATGAGATGACATCGGCTCAATTGCATTTCTACAGCAAGTTCCTTGATCGCTTGCGCAGGCGTAATTCCATCCTTGTCGCCCGCAATCACCACACAAGGAACAGTAAGTTCTGTTAAATAATTTCGAATTTCGTCATAGGCCAACAAATAAGATGCTCGGGTAAAACCGTCTAATGTCAGTTGACGCATCACCTCACTGACCAAAGCCAGTGCCTGAGGTTCTTGTTTATAAATCAAATGCGGTCCACGGCTGGCAGCCATGCCTGCATTGCCCAAACTTTTCAACATATTCGGGCGTTTTTGATAAACCTGTACTTTGGTCTCTTCATCAGAACGTTGATAACCTTGTGCTGCATTGGCAATCACTAAGGTCTGTACCCGTTCAGGATAAAGATGAGCAAAAGCACTGGCCTGTAAGGCACCCAAGGAATGACCAATTACAACGGCTTTTGGAATGTTCAACGCATCCATCAAACCCAATACTCGCTCCGCATAATCGGCTGCATTGGGTTGATCTGTGTTTAAACCATCGGATAAGCCATAACCCGGTGCATCCCAAGCAATGACATGAAAATGCTGACTGAGTGTCTCCAGCTGATTAATCCAAGAAGCTGAACCTGAGCTAATCCCATGTAGCAAAATCAGCGGCTGGCCTTGACCTGCTTCACGATAGGCTTGCATCTGACCATTTACTGCAATAGTTTTGATTGGGTATTTCGCTAAACGCTCAATCAGTGTCATCATGTCATTCCTTCAACATTTATAAAATCAACCGGATTAACGTTTGATTTGCGACAATGGATGCTCAGGTGGATAGTTCGGAATGGTTGGTTTACCAGCACCCAACATCACACACATCAAGGCATCTTCCTGACCCGGATTGAACAGACCGCGATAAATACCCGGTGGAATTGAAATCAGATCACGCTCTTTCAATCTGGTCTCAAATTTTTCCCCGTTATGTTCAATAAACAGGTCAATTTCGCCACGCAACATGAAAAATACTTCTTCAACATCGTGATGAATATGCAAAGGTCCTTCACACTGAGCTGGGAGTACCATGGTTGAGAAGGTAAAGTTTTCTGCTGGAACCGTATTGCCATCATTAACCACACCTGTTGCACCAGTACCCATATAACGCATTTGTGCACGACGATATTTTGGGTCGTAGTCCGCTTGGAACTTCAAAGCATCGAAATCATATTTACGTGTTTCAAAGCGTGCGATACGTGTATTCAACCAGTCTTGTAAATTTGTACCTTCAGGTTGTGTCCATGATTCGAATTGTTGAGTAGTCATGTTTTAACTCCTAGGTTTTGTTCAATATTTTGATTAATAACGTTTCAATAAAGGAACTAAGAAGAACGATCCAATCACAGCGACGGCTGCCAAGAAGGTAATTCCTAAATTAAAACTATGTGTTTGCATCACGATATAACCGATCAGAACAGGTGCAATTGCACTAGCAAAATTCCCCATCCCGTTGAAAATTCCACCCGCAGTTGCACCAACATCGGCAGTTGTGACACGGGCAAGTAAAGCGAATACTGCTGCGACACCGAAGCCCCAAGCCATTGCGCTTAAAGACATCGCTGCGATCACCAGAATTGGGTCAGTCATAATGACCATGACATACATAAAGATGCCTGCCACCAACAGACCACTAAATACTTGAATGGCACGGCGGCCTAACTTGTCAGAAAGGAAAGCACCAATCACTTCACCAATCAGCATGGCAATAAATGGAAGGCTTGAATAAACACCAAACTCTTTGAGGTTAAAGCCCTTGTCCTGAATCAGATAAGAAGGCACCCAGCTGTTTAAGCCCCAGAGATAGGTCATCAATGCAATATTGAAAATGCACACCAGCCAGAAGGCACGGTTCTGTAGGAGTACCTTAGTGTTATGAATGTGCCCTTTGAAATTGACGCGTTTGCTAGTCGACTCCAATTCAATGGTTTTCTTGAGTTGTAAATTGCGTAGACCAAATGCAATCGCAAGTAAAGCAATGACCGTTAAACCCGCCATCACAAAGAATGTGGTATGCCAATCATGCTTTGCCAATACGGCAGCGGTAATTGGAAAACCGAGGAATGCACCAATCGGGGTTCCTAATAAGAACATGGTCGAAGCACGCGCTTGCTGGCGGTCGGTATAGGTTTGTTTTACGATGGCATAAGCCAGTGCAAACAATGGTCCTTCAGCCAGACCAAGCAAAACGCGCAGGATCAACATGCCAGTATAGTTGGTGGTAAAACCCATACAAAACATGAGCAAGCCCCACGATGCAACGCTCCAAAACAGCATTTTCTTCGGATTAAAAATGTCACCTAGAAAGCTTAAAAACACCGATGAAAAACCATAAGCCAACAAGAAGCTGGTCATGAGCCATCCGAGTTTTGCCTTGTCTTCTGCAATTCCCATCGCACCTTGAAAGTGCGGGTCAGCAAACAAGACCGCGATACTAATTTTGTCGAAGAATGCCAGAACGACACATACCATCAGGACGAAAGCAGGAACCCAATGCTTTAATCCACTTTTCTCTTCATTACTCATACTTCATTCCTTCGATTGAGTCATGAACCGGATTTAATGTTTATGGTTTTAATTTCATGACATTAAATTCAGGGTCTGCTAATAGTTTTGGGTCTAACTCGGTATTGGACTGCATCCAACGCTTTGCCAGCTTGACCAGTTTTGAATCATTAATGGCAATCATGTTCAACAAACGGCTTTGATCATCTAAATACAAATAACTGCATTGATCATCTGCGCTTTTTCGAACCACAATCTGCTCGGTTTTTTCAGGTTGATAGGTGCCCAATATCTGAATATTAAAGTGATATTGATCTGACCATAACCAAGGAATATCGCTATATTCGGTTTCAATACCCAACATTGATTTTGCAGCGGCAATGGCCTGATTCTGTGCATTAGCCCAGGACTGAATGCAATACCCAAGCCCGGGATGAATTGCAACATCACCTGCGGCATAAATATCCTGATCAGAAGTCTGCCCAAAACCATTCACCACAATGCCATCTTTCACATCCAAGCCTGCATTCACGCCAAGCTCTTTGGCAATATCTGCACCTGCACCCACAACCACACAGTCAAATAACTCACTCACATTGGGATGATTGACCACTTCAACTTTTTGCTGACCCGCTTCAATCAAATGCAGATTTTTACTGTCTAAATGAATCTGAGTACCCTGTTGCTCATGCATACTTTTCAGAAAAGCAGAGACATCAGGGCTGACACTACGTGCGCAAAGACGATCACCGTATTCAAAAATATGAACTTCTTTACCCTGTTTACGTGCGGTCGCCGCAATTTCCAAACCGATCCAGCCACCACCAATCACGGCTAACTTTTGCGAATGCTGCAAGATTTCGGCTAAACGCTCACAATCCTGAACATTACGTAAAGTCACCACATTGGGAATAAACTGCCATGTGTTCACAGGCACACGGGCACGGCTACCTGTGGCGATCAATAATTTGTCATACGGTAAAACCTGACCGCTTTCCAGAACCACCTGCTTCTGCTGGCGATCTACCTGAGTAGCAACTGCAGGCTTGTGCCATTGGATATTAAAATCCTGCACCTGCTCTGGAGAAAACAGATGCAAGCTTTCATAAGTGGCTTCTTTTGAAAGTACCTGTTTTGACAATGGTGGGCGTTCGTAAAACACACGGTCTTCATTTGAGACCACATGAATTTCACCTGAATATCCATTCTGGCGCAAAGTACTGACTGCCCAACCTGCTGCTTGTCCTGCACCCACAATTACGATTCTTTCCATAGCTTGTTCTCCCTGCCTGATCTGTACTTATGCAGGTTTAACCTGACGACGGGTATGATCATCCAGACCGCCTTCAATCGCCCATTCTGTAAAGAGTTCCAGACGATGTTCTTCGATACGTGGTTGCCATTCTTCAGTCAGGTAGTCATCGTTGGTGTAATACTCAAATGCGCCACCAAGCGGTGAATTGACATACCAGAAGTAAGCTGAAGAAATCGGATGACGTCCTGGGCCAATGAAAGTCGACCAGTCAGAACGGTTCATGTGCAATCCACCACCAATCACCTCATGGATATCACGAACGACGAATGCAACGTGATTGAGTCCAGCAGGTTTATTTGGTACTGAAAGCAAGAACAGGTCGTGGTGGAAACCTTTACCGCGACAGCGTAAGAATGCACCACGATTGCGATAAGCATCTGATAAGAAGAAACCAAGCTTTTCAATATAGAACTGTTCCGTCTTTGCTAAATCAGGCGTGAAAAAAACCACATGTCCAATCGCAACAGGTTGTCCTTTGTCATATACAGGACTTGCTGCATTGACACGTTGTACATTGCCGTACTGGTTAATGCCTTCTGTTTTTAATGCAGGCAGCTCTTGGGTAAAACTCTTTTGAAAACGGATGGTCATACCATTTGGATCTATGCATTGCACCATATCCGTACTGGCTTGATAACCCTCCACATCATTCAGACGAAGTGCTAAATTTGCCAAATCCTGTGCCGCATCATCTAACCCCCAAGTCACTTCACGTAAAGTTGAACCTGACTCGATTGCTTTAGGTAAACGATGATCATCACAATCAAATAAGTAAATCTTGCTGCCATTTTGTGTCTGGTAAAGATCTGTCCCTTCAATATCTGACTGACTTTGCTTGAGACCGAAATCTGCCAAAAATTTATTCGAAGCAGCTCTGTCTTCAACGCCAAACTTTAAAATCTCAATCCCTGTAATCATGAGATTACTCCTTAATTAAAGACAAAACCGCCATTTACTGGAATATTCTGTCCTGTCACAAACGAGGACAAATCTGATAGCAAATAAAGGGCTGTTCCGTTCAAATCCTGTGGTAATTGCTGACGTTGAATCGCACGACCATTCACATATAAATCATGACGTTCTTGTGGCACATAGGCTGTTGCTTCAACCAAAGTCAATCCCGGTGAAAGCGTATTAATACAGATATTGAAAGGCCCAAGTTCTCTCGCCATGGAACGCGTCATTGCAGTCAAGGCACCTTTGCTTGCCACATAGGCCATCAGATTCGGCGCACCCCATAAGGCGGTATCCGAAGCGACATTAATGATCTTGCCTGCATTCGATTCGCTGAGATAAGGCACACATGCCTTTGTGACTAACCACGTGCCTTTGACATTGATGTTCATCACCCGATCCCACAGATCAGCGTCATAATCCATCATGCTTTTGCCACCCACATTGGTTGCCAGTGCAGCACAATTCACCAAACCATCAATGCCACCTAAATGCTCAGCAGCCTGTTGAACCGCCTGTTCAATCGAGTTCGCATTTGCCAGATCAATGCTGACTGCATCAACGCTTAAACCTTGTGCCCGTAATGCTGTTGCTTCGCTTTGCACCAGATCTGTCAAGACATCTGCCATGATCACTTGAGCACCTGCTTCCGCAATCGCCTGTGCAAAGTCTCGACCCAAGCCTCTTGCCGCACCTGTGACAAGGACTTTTTTGTCCTGTAACAATGCGACATTAACCATGGACTTGTTCCTGCATTTCAATACGGTTTGAGCTATTGAGTGCTGCAATTTTCTTTAACTGTTTTTCCGCTTCTTTTTTCATTAAACGGCGTAAACGTGAAAGACCGACATCATGTTGATAGAGAAATTCATGGCGACGTGCATTTGGTGCAAGATTTTCTAAAATAATCCGATCTTGCTCCAACACATCCCAATGCAATTTTTCTAAATGGTTACGATACAGAAAACGCCACACATGACGTTGCCAGCCACTGACTTTACGACAACGCCAGAAGAATACACGGGTATTTTTTTCATCAATTGGTGTGGCATAACCGACAATCCAGAATTCACCGCCTGGACCAAAATCTTTACGATACGGGATTGAGAGACGTAACCAGCTTGCACCGGTATTGGCATATTCAACCCAGTCAAAATTCACACCGACTTGACCTTCTTTTTCAAAAATAAAACCATTTGGGGTCGAACGGTGTTTCATTTCCGCAGTACGGTCGCCCTCTGCCATTGAGTGTGAGGTGCAATGCAAATAGCTACCGTGCATCGGATCCATCACATTATCAATCGCGTACTGATGATTCACTTTCCAGTCCGCCTGACATAAGAATGAACTCCATTCTTCACTTGCCAGTTGTTCAGGAAAATCTAGCGGCTTAGGCGCTTCATTGGCATCAATACCAAACCACATAAAAATTGCACCATGCTGCTCAATCACAGGATAGCTTTTGACACATGAGCTGCCTTTCATTGGACAATCATGTACTGCAGGCACATCTTCCACCACACCATCATGGCGAACTTCAACACCGTGATACCAGCAAGCAACACGATTGCCCAGATTCCAACCTAAAGAAAGACGTGCGCCACGATGCGGACAGCGATCTTCCAAAGCATGAATCTGACCTTCCGCATCACGCCAAACCACGATATTTTCGCCTAAACGGGTAATACCGACTGGATTTGCAGCCACTTCCCAGCTTGCTAACACAGGATGCCACTGATCACGTAAACCTAAATCTAAATACTCTTCTACACTTGGAGTAACTGATACTGCTGCGTTCATCACTATTCTTCCTTGAATTAATAACCTAAACGTTGCATTTCTTCTGAGAATTTTTCAGAAGTCCAAAGCTCACCAGATTCACAGCGAAAACCTTGCTGGTTTAAAGACTGGACTAAATCAGTAAGTTCAGTGACGCCTATAGAAAAGGCTTTGATGAGATGTTGAACAAAATCCTGTTCATAGACAGTTGGCTCTTTATAACGTGTTTGCCAAACCAGCAGCTCTGCCTGTCCCGGTATCTGAATATTGTTAATCCCTGCTTCAGTCGCTGGCGTGGCATGAATCCAGTTCGCTAGCTTCTCATTAAAAGTTTTCATGAGATTCCATCCTTTAAAATAAAACTTATAGTTGAATTTGAACGTCCTGCCCTTCAACACGTACAGGATAGGTGCACAAATCACGGCATCCAGGTCCACTCTTCAACTCACCTGTCTGGATATCAAAGATCGCCTCATGCAATGGACATTCCACTGTTTGATCTTCGATAAAGCCTTCTGTTAACAAGGCAAAGGCATGTGGGCAAACATTCTCGATGGCAAAGTAATGATCATCGATGAAAAATACGCCAATTTTCTTACCGTCGACTTCAATGGCTTTCGGCTCGTCTTCGGTCACGTCGTCTTGCTGACAAACTGAGATCCAACTCATCCTTGCATCCTCATTTGTTTTATATATAAAACAATATTTGATATAACAAACTTTAATAAAGAATACTCCGATGCTGTTTTTTATGTCAAACAATATAAATCTTTAAAAATCATTAATTTGATATTTATTACACATTCTTTTACGTTTTACTTGGGAAATTTTGTTTCATATATAAAACTATCTTTTCGTTATGCTTTGCAGTTAGAATAGAATTCTAAGAAAATTAAATTTTTATGATTTGCGTTTTTTTGTAGGAAAATTAAACTGATGAATTCAAGCATTGAAACAGACTCTCAAGAATCTGAACTGACAAAAAATGATGATCGCTATTTAGTCCCTGGCTTAGTGCGTGGCTTGGCAATTTTGCAAGCCTTTAATCAACAAACCCAAGAAATGACCATTACTGAAATTGCCGAAGTTCTCGATGTCAACCGTTCCAGTGCCTTTCGACTGATCTACACACTGGAATCATGTGGCTTTCTACGCAAGGCGTCACAAAAGACCTATGCACTCGATTCAAAAGTCATGGAGCTCGGCTTTAATAGTTTGTCTAAACAATCCTTATTAGATTTAGCTACACCTTTGATGAAAGAACTGCGTGATCAAACCCAACTGGCGGTGCATTTATCCATTCTGGAAGGCACGCATATTGTCTTTATCAATAACATTCAATCGAATGGCACCTTCACCAGCAATATTGGGCTCGGCACGCGCTGGCCCGCACATGCCACCGTGATTGGACAAATGATGTTGGCAGATCTGAGCGAAACGGAAATTCGTGACCGTTATAAACACTTTAATCAATGGGATACATTCTCAGAACTCACCCCTAAAAACCTCAAAGAGCTGTTACAACGCCTCAGTTTTGTCAAAACCCAACGTTCTATGGTCAGTTGGGGACATTACAATCACGATATGGCAGCCTGTGCTGCACCGATTTTTAAACAATCCACCCATCAAATGGCGGCGGTACTCTCTGTCAGTTGCCCTTTAGGCAGTTATGATGAACATTATTTTAGAAATGAAATTGCCGATACAGTGATTCAGAGTGCAGATAAAATTTCTAAATTTATCTATTAAGGGATAACAAAAAAACAGCGAAAGCTGCTTTTTTGTTTAGATTTTCAGACTTCAATTATCAGGTTTGATCTGTCTTTAATTTATTTTTTAAACGTTTATCCATTGCATCGAATAAAGGACGCGACAAATTCATCATCCATGTAGGTACTGTATTCAATACTGCATTGGCAACCAAACCTGTTTTACTACTGACACGATAGGATTTTTCTTGAATCGCTTTCACAATCCAACCTGCAGCAGCAGGTGTATCTAACATTTTCATGTGTTTGTAGATTGCGGTCTTGGATGACATTGGCGTTCTGACCATTGGAAAATACACAATACTGACATCAATGCCTTTATCTTTCAGTTCCATGGATAATGAACGGGAAAAAGACTCGAGTGCAGATTTACTCGCGAGATAAGCTGAGAACAACGGAATTGGCACTTGAGTGGACATGGTCGAGATATTGACAATATGCCCTGCGCCATTGGCCAAAAAATGCGGCAATAAACCCAGTGTCAAATTCACTGCTGCAAAATAATTAATTTGCATGGTACGTGTATAGTCATGTAGACGATCAAGCGATTCAAGAATCGGACGGCGAATGGAACGGGCTGCATTATTCACCAAAACATCAATGTTCTGATGTTCAGTCAAAATCTGAGCGATGCAGCTTTGTGCTTGTTCTACATCAGTCAAATCGGCCTGATAAATAAAGACTCGTCCCCCTTGAGCCTGAATGCCGGTTTGAATTCTTTGCAACTCATCTAAACGACGCGCAATCAGACAAACTGTAGCTCCTGCTTGCGCCAGTTGTATGGCAGCTTGTTCACCAATCCCACTTGAAGCACCCGTAATAATGATGGTCTTGTCCATTACATCCATTGCTTTCTCCTTGATCAGAATACCACTTCAAATCTGTCGATTTACTTATCCTACAGTAGCTATAACGTATCGCGATCAAACTTATGTTGTTTTCTATTTTTTATCAGCTACTCATTGGCTATAAGGCCTTAATTTGAAACTGGTTAATTTTAGCTGCAATTTTCTTTAGCCCATGGTTTGCCGATGTCTGCAACTGCATCAAGGTTATTTCTGTAAGGAATGGGACTTTGCTCTCTAACCAGATGGGTACGTCCATCTAATTCTTCAAACTCCAATCGCCCCAAATGATAACTGAACAAGCAATTCTTTAGCATTTGATATTCAATCATCTGATTGGGCAAACTCTGCGTGATCTCTTCTTGAATCGGTTTAAAGATCCCGAAGCCCATCTTTCGTATTGAACCCACACCATCTGTATTGTGATCATCCGTAGAAGCTTTAATCACAACCGATTGTAGCGGCCATAAAACCGTATTAAAGGTTCGATGTTTTGAAAAAAGATGAAAAATAAGGTCTACTGGTGCATTAAAGTTTTGTTTCATTACAACAAATTTGGGCATTCGACATCATCCTTCTCATCGTCTCCCCCGAAAATTATGTAATATAAAACCAGCTTCACTCTGAATTAAATCAAAACCTGAATAGTACTATATAGCTGCTTATTGATATAAATTTCGGGACTACTTTCCTGAGCATTATATAGACTGCCGATGATTTATCTTGACACTGCGTCTTTAATTTGACTTTTTGTGCCAATTTCTATCCCTATAAAACGCATAAAAACCATAATTTTAGCTAAAATAAAGCCAATAAAGTACTTAACATTCACACGTCCCAAACATGTTATAGACAAAATATACAGGTGCATCTTCTGGATAGACATCGCTGTCTTTAATCATGAATAAAACGCCCTCACTCAGTATGATCAAAACATCTTGATTACGGCTAACAACCGTCCCTTTACTTATTATTTTATTTAGCTTACCGATATTATCAGCATCATGTATAAAAAAAACTTTTCGTCCTGACTTAATACTACTTGGAATAACTTTCTTATATAAACCACAGTTCTTACACACCCATTTCTTCACTATCAATTCTCAAGAACAAAAGGAAGATCATATTAAAAATTACCCACATTAAGTGGACATAAAAAACCTAATAAATTAACAATACAGTCTTTTCTTTATACGATAAAACACGCTAAATGCCTAACCAACAAATTAAACATAAAATAAAAACAGATTAGGACAAAATTATAAATTTATTTTAGAGTTTAATATAAAATCCAAACCTATCTGATGATACATCTCATAGATCACATATCAACCACAACAATATAATATTCAAACCAATTAAAACTGGTATTCAGCACATAATGAGATTGGATAACTGATGAATCGTTTTTATTCTACACATCATGCATATATACACTCTCTATTGTTCTTTCTCTGTAGCTAAATACAGCTACATATTCGTGAGATGAAAATAGTACTAGTTTCTTCATTTTCCTATACATTTTAGGTCATTTATTCATAAGTTATTGTCCATAGCTTAGAAAAAAAACTCTGTTTTATGCTTCTTCGAACTCGCGTCAACTCATTCATATCTTTATTTATTTTATTTTTCCGTTCTCTTTAAATCGGCAATTTAACCAGTATTTAAACCTTGAGATTTCAAAAAAACTGATAGCTCCTTTATTTAACATTCAAAATATCTGAACTAATATCGGATCAATGAAACCTGATATGAAGTTTAAGCACATGAAAAATCATATGTATAAAATGCCCGCAGAATGGACGCCACAACAATGTGTTTGGATGATTTGGCCTTATCGTACCGATAACTGGAGACAAGGTGCATTGCCTGCACAGCAAGCCTTTGCCAAAGTCGCTGAAGCGATTTCTAAAACCACACCGGTATTTATGGCAGTTCCCCATGCTGAAATGAATAAAGCAAAAGCCACGATTCCCGCCCATGTCACCTTAGTTGAAATTGAAAGTGATGATGCGTGGATGAGAGATACCGGACCAACCATCGTGAAAGATCCAGCAGACAATAATGTCGCTGTTGATTGGGTCTTTAATGCATGGGGTGGTAAAAATGGTGGCTTGTATGATAATTGGGATAAAGATCTTGAGGTTGCCAGTCAGGTCGCCCATTTTCATTCCATCCCATTACATCAGTCTGGCATGGTCTTAGAAGGTGGTGCCATTCATGTCGATGGTGAAGGAACATTATTAACAACCAAAGAGTGTCTACTGCATCCCAATCGTAATCCAGAAATGACACAAGCGCAGATTGAGCATGAACTTTCCACCTTACTTGGCATTGAGAAATTCATTTGGTTGCCATTGGGTGTGTATAACGATGAGACCGATGGGCATATCGACAACATGTGTTGCTTTGTCCGTCCAGGCGAAGTGGCACTACATTGGACAGATGATCAGAATGATCCACAGTATGCAAGTTCAAGACAGGCATTAGACATTCTCGAATCAGTAACTGATGCAAAAGGCAGGAAGCTGAAGGTGTGGAAATTACCCGCGCCAGGACCTTTGTATGCCAGTGAAAATGAAACCATTGATGTTGAAAAAGGCAATGCCATTGAACGTTTTGAAGGTAATCGTTTAGCGGGATCATATGTGAATTATCTGATCAGTAATCAGCAGATTATCTTTCCTTTATTGGATGAAAGAACCGATGATCAAGCCTATATTTTGTTCCACAAAATGTATCCTGATTATCAAATCACTGGCGTTCCTGCACGTGAGATTTTATTAGGTGGCGGCAATATTCATTGTATTACCCAGCAAATTCCCAAATAGCATCTGCACGGATTGCTTATTTGTTCATTAATCTACTTACGGTGAGTTCTTATGGCTTGGTTATATTTATTCATTGCGAGTTCATTCGAAATACTTTGGGCCATTGGCCTAAAGTATTCTCGAAACTTATTTGAATGGTCATTTACGGTTTTCTTTATTGTCGGAAGTTTCCTATTTTTATTCTTAGCAGCAAAAAAAATGAAGCCCTCTTATGCCTATGTTTTTTTTGTTGTTCTTGGAACCTTAGGAACGTTTCTGTTTGACACTTATATTATTGAGAATCCAGTCAATTTTATTTCCGTGATTGCAATTGTGATGATCATTATTGGTGTGGTCAAATTAAAACAGATCGGAGACTAAAGCATGAGCTGGCTATTGTTAATTGCATCTGGGATATTAGAAATATTTGTCGTGAAAAGTATTCGTGACCTGATTCATAAAAAATACCGAACTGCGATTCCACTCTACATTGTGTCACTTTCAGCTTCGCTGTTTTTATTACATATGGCGATGAAAAACATTGATGTTTCAATTTCTTATGCTGTTTATACGGGTATCGGTGTGATCGGTACTATTTTAATGGGCATTTTCTTTTGGGGTGAACGAAAAAGTATGGAGAAGTTTTTTTATGTCGGTGTCATTGTCACGGGTGTCATTACCTTAAAACTTGCCAGTTAAAAACCGTTTAGATTGTTCCAGACAGCGATATAGCACCTATATCGCTGTCTTTGCTACAATTTATGCTGGAATTTGCTGGGTAATACAGTGAATATTGCCACCGCCTAATAAAATCTCACGTGCAGGAACACCCGTAATTAAATAATCAGGATACATCTGCTGGAACAATGCTTTAGCTTCCTCATCGGTGCGTTCATCCAGTAAAGGGAAAATGATCTGCCGATTACTGATCAGATAATTCACATATGACCCCGCTAAACGATTACCTTCAAAACGTTCAATAGCATTGCCTTTTTCAACATCAATCGTTTCATTTTCACTGGCATATAAAGGTCCTGGTGATGGTAACTTCCAAACTTTTAAACTTCGTCCTTGTGCGTCTTTACTATTTTCCAGCACCGTTAATGCCGCCACAGATCGTGCATATTGTGGGTCTTGAGGATCATCCGTCCAATGTAACGCAACTTCACCAGGGCGCACGAAACAGCACATATTATCGACATGCCCATCAGTTTCATCATTGAATACCCCTTCAGGTAACCAGATAAATTGGCTTACGCCGAGACATTCTTTGAGGGTATTTTCAATTTCAGTCTGCGTCAGATTTGGATTTCGGTTTGGATTAAGCAAGCACTCTGAGGTCGTCAATAATGTCCCTTCACCATCCACATGAATCGCACCACCTTCCAAAATGAGAGAGGTCGAATAGGTTTCAAGATCATGTCGTGCTGAAATCTGCTGAGCAATCAATTGATCTTGGTCCCATGGAAAGTATAAGCCGCCATTTTCGCCGCCCCACGCATTGAACACCCAACTAATCCCTTTTCGTTCTCCCTTAGCATTCTTGACAATACTTGGCCCCGTATCACGCGTCCACGCATCATCACTTTCCATTTCAACCAGTGTCACTTGCGATGACATCGTTTGGCGGGCTTTATCCATTTCAGCAGAGGGTACGGCCATAAACACCGGTGTGGTTTGAGTAATTGCCGCAGCAACTTGAGCGAAAGCCTGCTGAGCGGGTTGTCCATTGGCGCGCCAGTTATCGGTACGATAAGGCCAAATCATCCACACCGCTTCTTGAGGCGACCATTCGCCTGGCATCTGAAAACCATCTTGCTTTGGTGTATTCATTGTTTGTTGCATATCCTGTTTTTCCACAACTTTTAAATCCTTAGAAACATTTTTTAACTGAGTAAACCTTCAGGTGGTTGCGCCAAAGGAAATCGGCTGCTTTCTCAATTTTTTATAAAGCAAAAGCAAAACACCTGTGGCTAGCCATATCCCGCCAAACTCCAAAGCTGATTTTTCGAGATGTAACCACAACCCTAATAAACACAGCACCGAAGCCAATGGCAGCAATAAATTGAAGAAAATATTTTTAAATCCAGCCCGTTCTTTGCGGATCACGAAAAATTTCATGAATACCGAAAAGTTCACCATCGTAAAAGCAATCAAGGCACCAAAACTCACCAGACTGACGACTGTTGCTAAGTCCACGACAATCGCAAGCAACGAAATCAGTCCGACAAAAAAGATCGAATATAAAGGTGTGCCTAATCGAGCATTCACGGAACCAAATACTTTTTGGTTAAATACCCCATCTCGGCCCATGATATACAGCAACCGCGATGCGCTGGCATGCGAGGCCAAACCTGATGCAAAAGCATTCATGATTTGTACAGTTAATAAGGCAGACTGGAAGAATACCCCACCGACATAGAGTGCAATTTCAGGTAAAGCTTCATCTGGATTTTTAAACTGTTCCAGTGAAGGGAAAGACAATTGCACAAACCAAGACACCGTAATAAAGATAATCCCGCCCAATAAGGTGGTGAGTATGATTGCACGCGGAATGGTCTTGGTCGGGTTCTTGCTTTCATGCGCCAAAGTAGAAACAGCATCGAAACCTAAATATGAGAAACAAACCAGTGAGACACCTGTCAGTAAGGTCAGATATTCAGGATTGCCATTCAATAGTGGTGTGAGCGTCATCACACTGCCATAGCCGTGAGAATTACCAATGCCAGTGACCACCAAAAAGATAAACACCAGCATCATGGCAACCGTGGCCAGAATAAAGATGAAACTAAAATTGGCGAGAATATTGATGCGGAAACTATTAATCAAGGTTAACAGCCCCACCATGATGAGCACCCATCCGGTATAGGAGATATCAGGCATCAATGCATTCAGATAGAAAGACGCCAATAGTACATTGACCAGCGGGATCAGCAGATAATCAATCAACGAACACCAGCCCACAAAAAAACCAGCCGTCTTACCACAGGTATCTGTTGTATAGGTATAAGCAGATCCTGACTTGGGTGACAATTTACTGAATCGCGCATAACTAAAAGCGGTTAACAGCATTGCAATCAACGCCAAAACATAGGCCAGTGGGACACGTCCTTCTGTCACTCTGGAAATAATACCAAAGGTATCAAATACCGTTGCGGGCGCCATATAGGCCACACCAATAACAACGACTTGCCAAAGTGAAAGCCCTTTCCGATTATTATCGCTTTCCATGCATATTTCTCCTACATCAATGCAAACTCTTATTTAGTGCATTGTTTTTTTTCACCGAGTCGGCGTTGTATTGAAAAGAGAAGTCCCTTTCTCGATCCAATAACCTGTTTAAAATGGTTAAATCGTAATGACGTTTTCCTCTAAATAACTTTGAATGCCAGACTCACCGAGTTCACGCCCAATACCACTCTTTTTAAAACCACCCCACAATGAGCCAGGCTGAATCATCTGGAATGAATTGATCCAGATGTGGCCTGAACGCAAGCGTTTAGCAATTTTTTTACCGTGCGCCACAGAACCCGTCATGATAGTTGCAGCTAAACCAAACTCAGAATCATTGGCTAAGCGCACAGCCTCATCCTCGGTTGCAAAACTACGGCAACACATCACAGGACCAAAAATTTCTTCTTTCCACAGTCGGCTGTCAGTAGGTACATCAATAAAAACGTGTGGCTGAATAAAGAAACCTTTGCTCGGTAAAGCAATTTGATTCAGATCAACCAATGCCTGAAGTTTTTCTTTCTGCGCAATGTCTAAGTATTCATGCACTTTATTGAATTGCTTTTGCGTGGTCATCGGCCCCATCGCGAAGGGTCCGGTAAGATCCGTGCCAAGCTGCATCGACTCTACGGCGACTTTCAATTTTTGGTAGAAAGGTTTGGCAATGGATTGATGCACCAATAAGCGTGATGTCGCAGAACACATTTGACCGCTGTTATAGAACATGCCACCCAATGCTTTATCGACTGCTTCATCTAAATCAGCATCTTCCAGAATTAAAATCGGTGATTTACCACCGAGTTCCAAAGTCACACGTTTGACAGAGGGTGCCGCAGCCTGCATCACATGAATTCCAACTTCAGTGCTGCCCGTAAATGAGACTTTTTGTACATCCACATGCACCACCAAATGTTGTGCTGCGACAGCATCCCCAAGAATCAGGTTAAACACCCCTTGTGGAAACTGGATTTGATCTAAAATTTCAGTAAAAGCATATTCAGGTAAAGGCACCAGTTCAGAGGGTTTAAAAACAATGCTACAACCTGCGGCTAAAGCAGGTGCAATTTTCCATGCACTGGTGATTAACGGAAAATTCCACGGCGTAATTAATGCAACCACGCCCACAGGGTTCTGTTGATGGGTGAGTTCAGTCCCATCCTCGCATTGTGTAGTTTGACTAAACGCCATGCTCTGCACTAAATCTGCATAATAGCGATAGCACTTGATACTATTTTCAACATCCACCTGCGCTTGCTCAGATGACTTGCCATTATTTCGATGCGAAAGTTCAATCAGGCGAGTTTTCTCAGTTTCAAGCTGGTCAGCGATTTTGTTTAACCATTCTGCTCGTTGTTGAGGTGTGGTCATACTCCAAGCATCGAGCGCCTGATTCGCAGCAGCAACAGCCGCATCAACATCCTGTGTAGAAGCAGCGGTATAATCCAAAATCTGCGCTTCATTATTCGGGTTGATGACTGCAATCTGTGCTGTACCTGTGGTTGCCTGCCACTTTCCATTGATATAATTCTTCATCTGCTTACTCGCCTTCGGGTGATACATCTGCTTTAAGCTTTATGATTGCCATTATTTCAGTGCAACTTAAAACGGTATCGACCTTAATTACTCAGCCATTTCGGTCCATGTCTTTTGTTTCACCTCAGCCTGTTGTGGTTGAGGAGCTCAACTCACCCCTTAAGGCAAGTTGAAATTAGGGGAAATAAATACTGATTTTTCAGCTTATAAATGCCCTTCGGCTTTCAGCTCTTGAATGGTATTTTGAATTGCATGACGTAAAGTCTTCACTGCAAAATCAACTTGCTCACGGGTCAAGATCAGTGGTGGAGACAACACATTCATGTGACCGACTGGACGCACGATCAGCCCTAATTTTTGACAATGATTGGCAATACGTTTTCCAACACCTACCGAACGATCGAAGAGTTCTTTGGTTTGTTTATTACGTAAGTTTTCAATACACATCATGAATTTTTTGCCACGTACTTCACCGACGATTTCAAGATCAGCCAAGGTTTTTAACTGTTCCTCAAAATAAGCGCCCATGTCTTGCACATGCTCACAAATATTTTCTTTTTCAATGATTTCAATATTTTTCAGTGCAGCAACACAACTCACTGGATGACCTGAATAAGTGAAACCATGGGTTAACAGACCGCCTTCATGGTGTGGTTTGCTGATCGCATCATAAATTTCATCAGAGATAATGGTTGCACCTAATGGCAAGTAACCTGAAGACAAGCCTTTGGCACAAGTAATGATGTCTGGAACGATGCCAAATACCGCCTCTGAAGCAAACATATGCCCCAAACGACCAAATGCAGTCACCACTTCATCAGACACATACAACACGTTGTACTTTTTACACACGGCTAAGGTCTTGGCATGATAGCCTTCTGGTGGAACAATCACACCGCCTGCACCCATAATTGGCTCAGCAAAGAATGCTGCAACGTTATCTGGGCCTAACTCCAAAATCGTATCTTCCAGTTCCTGTACTTTTTCATTACAGAAATCTTCCATCGATTGAGATTCAGGCTTACGGTATGGGTTCGGGCATGAAACGTGATGGACTAATTGATTGTGAATCTCAAAGCCAACATGATCGGCTTCAATCCCTGTTAGGGTCATACTGATATAAGTACTGCCGTGATAAGCATCCTTACGTGCAATCAGTTTTTTCTTAGATGGCTTGCCAATTTGATAAAAATAATGATGAATCAAACGCACAGCGGTATCATTGGCAACTGAACCACCACAACCATAGAACACATGGTTTAAGTTACCCGGTGCTAGCTCTGCCAGTTTGGCCGCCAACTTCGCTGCTGGCGCAGTGGTTTGATGTCCAAATGGAGAGTAATAAGGCAATTGCATAATTTGCTCAGCAACCGCATCTGCAATTTCTTTACGTCCATAGCCGACATTGACACACCATAAGCCACCGATACCATCTAGGTATTTATTGCCATGTGCATCATAGACATAGACATTTTCGCCTTTAGACATAATTAAAGAGCCTTCGTCTTTAAATGTCGAAAAATCAGTCCATGGGTGAATTACATGGTCTTTATCTTTTTGCCAGATATCTTGAATATCAATTTCTACTGGTAATTTAGAGTTCATCGTTGTCCGTCCTCAATATTCGCAGTACTTCTTTTAGAAGCCTGCATTTCCTACATTTTGCTCTTGGCTAAAATCGTTAAATAGTTGCTGCATGCGCTGATGAATCTTGCGCAGCATGTTGTTTGTCATAATTTAGAATGGCATTCAGCAAGACATCAGCACCTTGTGCAGCGTCATTCGCATAAATGTCTTCTGCTTCGTTATGGCTGAGTCCATTGATACATGGAATAAAAATCATGGTCGTCGGACAGTGTTTGGCAATGTTGATTGCATCATGGCCTGCGCCGCTGACAATGGTCTGATTGCTATATCCCAAGCTGTCCACAGCATCTTGTACAGTTGCAACACAAACGCGATCAAAATAGGTCGCTGGGCTTAACCAATGTTGTGAAATGCTGATCTCTAAATCTCGTTGTGCTGCGAGTGAATGCAATAGTTGATGCGTTGCTTGTTCCATTGCTTTGAGCTGGGCATCATCTGGATTACGTAAGTCAATGGTCCACTGGATTTGACCAGGAATGGTATTACGTGATGAATTCGCGACCTGCATTTCACCAAATGTCACCAAACCTTCTGGGAATTGTTCCAAAATGCATTGCTCTAAAGCCACAATCATTTCAGCAGTCCCGACCATGGTGTCTTTACGCAGATTCATTGGCGTAGTGCCTGCGTGTGCAGCACGACCTTTGGTTTCAACATCCAGCCAGAGAATCGCTTGTCCACCCGTCACCACACCAATTGAAATCTCGTTTTTTTCCAGTACAGGGCCTTGCTCGATATGCGCTTCGTAATAGGCTTGGAATGGACGAGCCAATGGGTAATTGCCAAGTTGTCCAGTACGCACCAGTTCCGCAAAAACGGAAACACCTTGTTTATCTGTGCTGTCATAAATTTGTTGCTTGGGAATAACACCCGCGAAAGCCGCAGAACCCATCATCGCTGGGGTAAAACGTGCACCCTCTTCATTCATCCAAACCACAAGCTCAAGTGGATGTTCCGTGCTTATTTTTTCTTCAGCTAAACGCTGTAAAACTTCCATACCCGCCAGCACGCCATAAATTCCATCAAAGCGACCGCCTTTAGGTTGTGTATCAAGATGACTCCCCATCACAATCGGTAAAGCACTTTCGTTTCGACCTGCACGGCGTAAAATCAGATTTCCGACTTCATCATAATGAACTGAAAGATTGATTTTTTCTGCCCATTCCAGCAGTAAAGCTCGACCTGCAATATCTTCATCACTGAGTGCTAAACGGGTATTGCCGCCCTGATCAGTCGCACCAATTTTTGCCATTTCCATGAGCATTTGCCATAATCGCTCTGCATTCACTCTCATTGTCTTGCACATCCCTTTTTTAAATATCTTTAGAGTCGCCTTAGTATCCACTTTGATAAATAATTCAAGAAAAGACGAGTACCAATTTCAACACTGCTTTAGGAACCAATTTCACAGCCACTCAGAAAGACTTTAAAAAGCATTATTTTTCAATAAAATAACCAACAGGAAAAAGAATAAAATTATATTTTTTAAAGTGCTCAATTGCCTATTATTAAACCACTGTAAATCAGCTTTAAATTTGAATTGGCTCCTACCCTTATTTTTCTGTTTTATAGGTAAAACATGTTGGTCTTATTCGGCGGAAAAATATGATGATGACGTTATTATTTTCTCTTCTCATCATAATAAAAAAAGCCTCAGGTCTATGCTAAAAATAAGATGAATTCATCTATATTTTCAAAACATTGGACCTAAGGCTGTTTATTTTACAAGAGTAGATTTTATAAATCTTAAAGTGATCAATTAGAATGTTCTAGTCAAACTAAACACCACAGTTGAATCGGCATTTTTCAAGGCCTTATTCACATTGCCATCGGCATAATACAGATCAAAAATAAAATCCTGATAGTTAAAATCGACGCCTACTTTATAATCATAAAAATGTTTCTTTTCATCAGTTGCCCACAGTAATTCATAGGCCTCGTTACTTGAGAACTGGTTATAGGCAGCCTGTGCATAAGCATTCCATTGGTCAGCGACAGGATAGCGATAACCGACCTCATAACGCAGCATCTTCCCTGTTTCGAGGGTGTAGTCTGGTGAATAATAAAATGATAGATTCAATTGATCTTGTTGATTTAACAGCCCTGATGTAAATAGCCCAATTGAATATTCTTCAAAATCGACCTGTGGCAAAGCTTTGTCTGCACCAGGGTAATTGACATCTAAGTACTGTAAATTCAGCCTTAAGTGATCATTGAAGTGGTAATCATAGCCAAGGTAATATGCAAGCTCTATGCTACTACCAATATCTAACTGTACATTTGATGCAGAAAGCTGTGTATACAATCCTGAATCATGATCTACTCTTAAATTACCTTGTAAGGCAGGCTGGCCTTGAGTTAAAGATGCTCCACGCCAATAATAATCTGTTAAAAATGCCAGCGAACCACTGACAGTAAACTGATCCTTTAAAGCCTTCTGTTCTGCGGCTTGCACATCTATTGCCGAGAAAGTTGCTGATGTAAAAATCGCTAACATCACTGTATTTTTTATCATTCACTTATTCCATTAGTACATGATTATTCTTGAATTTTCATTGTCTTTAATTTTGAAATAAAACCGAGAACCAATTTAAATAAAAATATAGGAACCATTTACTTTTTAAGCAAAATACATTTAGCCATGATTTAAAATCAAGTCGCTAAAAATAAAAAAAAGCCCGCAGGCTTTTTTTTATTTCACTCAATTTATTATTTACTATTCAGCTTACCGTCATAAACTTTTTCACCCGCAAACCAAGTCTGAGCCACTTTCCAATCCTTAATGTCTTTGTTTAATGGCGTTTGTAAAGCACCCTGTAAAATCACAAAATCTGCCCATTTCCCTACGCTAATACTACCGATTTCAGTGCCCCAGCCTGCGACATTGGCGGGTGCTTGGGTATAGGCATATAAGGCTTCATCCAGACTCAAGGCATTATCGCTATAACGGGTCTTGCCATTATATTCGCGGAATACTACATCACTTAACTGTAGCATTGGATTTTCAGGGGCAGTTGGCCAATCACTCCCTAAAACCATAGATGCGCCACTACTCAATAACGACTGCCACGCATAGCTATAAGGCATTCGTGCCTCTCCTAAGCGCTCTTCTTGATAGTTTCCAGAAATAGCATGGTCTGGCTGCATTGAAGCAACAACGCCTAATTGAGCAAACCGAGGAATCGCTGCTTTAGATAGCACTTCAATATGCTCAATTCGGTTGATGAACTGACGATGGTTTGGGTTATTTTCAATCGCATTCAACACCATATCTACACTTTTATCACCAATGGCATGAATGGCAACAGGAAAACCCGCATCATTCGCTCTTTTTACTAAATCATTGAGTAAAGGCTGGGACGTAATCGGCTCAACATTAAAATGAAGTCGATCTGCATAAGGTTCATTCAGTGCAGCGGTATAATTCATTAACGTTCCATCAACAACATATTTAATAAAGCCGAAACGAAACTGTGGCCCTTTCTGCCACTGCTGCTCTTTTTGGATGAAATTTTGATTTAATTCATCTCGCTTCATAGTATAAGTTTTAAAATGTGCTAGAGAGGCTTGTTCTTTACCCGTCATTAACCCAAAACGAATACGCATCGGTAATTGCTTTTGTGATTCAAGTAAAGCTGGGTAAACACTGGCTAATTCAGTCGACATATCATGTACAGAAGTAATCCCCAAACTATTAAAGTGGGCAACGATTTGCTCAATGGTTGGAAGTGCCGCTTTACCCGAAAGTAGTGAGTCACTGTATTTAGGATTTCTCAAAATCAATTGTATTCCAGCCGTCGCTTTAAAAATCCCCGTTGGTTCACCTGTTTGCGGGTCTTTGAGAATCTCACCGCCTTCAGGTGTTTTGGTATTTCTATCAATTCCCAGCAACTGCATTGCCTTACTGTTTACCCAAACAGTATTATAATCAATATCTAATAATACGACTGGTCGATCAGGAACAATGGCATCCAACTCCTGACGTGTTGGCATGCGGTTATCCTTCATTGCACTGACATCCCAACGCCCACCGACTAACCAAGCATCCTTCTTGAGTTCTCTATCACGTTTGGCAATCAATTTAAACCATTCTTGCCTATCATTAATACCAAACAGATCAACTCCTTGCCATAATTCAAGGCCACCTAAAAGATGTGTATGAGAGTCAGTCAACCCAGGGAGCACTGTTTTACCTTGAGCATCAATTACTTGAGTTTCTTTATTAGTCATATTCTGAATAAAAGCATTATTGCCAACAGCTAAAAACTTTCCATCTTTAACTGCAAATGCTTGTGCTTTGGGCTTCGCTGGGTTTGAAGTGCGAATATCAGCATTAATCACAATGATATCAGCTTGTGGCATTTGTGCATTCACACTGAAAGCGATCATCGAAGCACCGACACATAACAACAATTTCTTTTTCATAAATCCTTTATTCCATTATCCATGTTTGTTTTTCACTTTTGATTGTCCGTACTTTTGCAATAAAACCGAGGACCAATTTAAATAAAAATATAGGAACCATTTATTTTTTAAACAAAGTTATTTTAGTTTTAGTTAAAAATAAATATGCGAAAAATAAAAAAAGCCCGTAGGCTTTTTTTATTTCACTCAATTTATTATTTACTGTTCAGCTTGCCGTCATAAACTTTTTCACCCGCAAACCAAGTTTGAGCCACTTTCCAGTCTTTAATGTCTTTATTTAATGGCGTTTGCAAAGCCCCTTGTAAAACCACAAAATCCGCCCATTTTCCTACACTAATACTTCCAATTTCATTGCCCCAGCCTGCAACATTGGCTGGTGCTTGGGTATAGGCATACAAGGCTTCATCTAAACTCAAGGCATTATCGCTATAACGCGTCTTGCCGTTATATTCGCGGAACACGACATCACTTAACTGTAGCATTGGATTTTCAGGGGCCGTTGGCCAGTCGCTGCCCAACACCATCGACGCACCACTACTCAATAACGACTGCCACGCATAGCTATACGGCATTCGTGCTTCACCGAGACGCAACTCCTGATAATTACCAGCAATCGCATGGTCTGGCTGCATGGAAGCGACAACGCCTAATTCAGCAAAGCGAGGAATTGCCGTTTTAGTGGTAACTTCAATATGTTCAATCCGATTCAGCAGTTGGCGATGTTTCGGGCTGTTTTCAATCGCATTCAATGCCATATCCACACTTTTATCACCGATGGCATGGATCGCCACAGGAAAGCCCACGTCATTGGCATTTCTCACGATGTCATTCAATTTTGGCTGTGAGGTAATGGGCTCGATGTTGAAATGATGTCGATCTGCATAAGGTTCATTCAATGCTGCGGTATAGCTCATCAGCGTACCATCAACAAAATATTTCATATAACCAAAACGGAACTGCGGCCCTTTCTGCCACTGCTGCTCTTTTTGGATAAAACGTTGATTGAGTTGATCCCGTTGTTTGGCATAGCTTTGCAGTTGTGCCAGCGTTGCCTGATCTTCCCCAGCCATTAATCCAAAACGAATCCGCATCGGTAACTGTTTCTGTGACTCAAGCAAAGCAGGATACACTGTAGCGAGTTCAGCCCACATATCATGTACCGAGGTTATTCCCAAGCTGTTAAAATGAGCAACGATTTTTTCAACCACTGGGATTGCGGCTTTGCCTGAGAGTAATGCTTTTGTATATTGCGAGCTGGCTAAGATCAGTTGATTGGCTGCCGTTTCTTTAAAGATTCCTGTCGGCTCGCCTGTTTGTGGATCTTTAACAATCTCACCACCTTCTGGTGCTTTGGTATTTTTATCTATTCCCAGCAATTGCATCGCCTTGCTGTTTACCCAAACGGTATGATAATCAATATCCTGTAACACCACAGGTCGATCAGGCACAATTGCATCCAGCTCCTGACGTGTTGGCATACGATTGTCCTTCATGGCGCTGACATCCCAACGCCCACCGACCAACCACGCATCTTTCGCAAGTTCTTTATCTCGTTTGGCAATCAATTTAAACCATTCTTGCCGATCGGTGATCCCAAATAGATCCACACCTTCCCAAAGTTCCAGACCACCCAATAAATGAGTATGTGCATCGGTCAAACCAGGTAGGACTGTTTTGCCTTGGGCATCAATCACCTGTGTTTTTGGACTTGCCATATTTTGAATAAAGGTATTATTACCAACAGCCAGAAACTTGCCATCTTTAATTGCAAATGCTTGTGCTTTCGGTTTGGCTGGATTTGAAGTTCGGATATCTGCATTCATCACAATGATATCCGCTTGTGGTGTTTGTGCCTGAGTCCCGAAGGTCATCATACAAACGCTGAGTCCTAAGCATAATTTCTTTTTCATAAGTCCGTTATTCCATTATCCATATTTATTTTTGCACTTTTCATTTTCTGTGATTTTTGAATAAAACCGAGAACCAATTTGGTTGAAAACATAGGTACCATTTAAATAAGTATGAAAATCGAGATGCAATAGATCTCAAAAATTACCCCGCATTTTCAATGCAAAAAGCACCTCATCGCTGAAGTGCTTGAATGAATAAAAAGGTCTGAAGAAAGGAGTACGCTCGTTCAGACCATCAATCATTTTCAATTAAGAAATATCGACACACATATATTTCAGTTCCAGATATTCCTCAATCCCAAATTGTGAACCTTCACGACCTAAACCGGACTGTTTAATTCCACCAAAAGGTGCGACCTCATTGGAAATCAGCCCTGTATTCACACCGACCATACCATATTGCAGTGCTTCGCCTACCCGCCATTGGCGTGCCATGTCTTGGGTAAAAATATAACTCGCCAAGCCAAACTCCGTATCATTGGCCATCGCAACAGCCTCAGCTTCATCATTGAAACGGAACAACGGCGCTAATGGACCAAAGGTTTCTTCTTTGGCAACTTTCATTTGCTGAGTGACATCTCTTAAGATGGTCGGTTCAAAGAAGGTTTTCCCTAAGGCATGCACTTGACCACCGACGACAATTGAAGCGCCGTGACTCACCGCATCGGCAATATGCGATTGCACTTTTTCAACTGCGTCTTGATCAATCAGTGGACCTTGTGTCACTCCTTCTTCACGTCCATCCCCGACACGAAGTTGCTGTTCAACGGCGATTTTTAAGCGCTCACAAATCGCATCATAAATCCCGTCCTGAACATAGATACGGTTGGCACAGACACAGGTTTGTCCGCTGTTACGGAACTTGCTGACCATAATGCCCTGTACGGCGCGCTCAACATCTGCATCATCAAAAATAATCACAGGGGCATTGCCACCCAGCTCTAAAGAAAGCTTTTTGATGGTTGGCGCACATTGTTTCATCAAAATACGACCAACATCGGTTGAGCCTGTAAAGCTGAGTTTACGTACCGTATCACTTGCACATAAAGTTTGCCCGACAGCCACCGCATCACCACTGATCAAAATAAATAGATCAGCAGGTAAGCCTGCCTGCTCTGCCAGTACCGCCAAAGCATAGGCAGTTAACGGAGTCTGTTCCGCAGGTTTGACCAACATCGAACACCCCGCAGCCAAAGCAGGTGCAATTTTGCGAGTGATCATTGCGGCTGGGAAATTCCACGGCGTAATCGCTGCGGTCACTCCAATCGCTTGCTTAAGCACAATCAAACGCTGCTGTGATTGAACAGGTGTTAACACGGAACCATCGACACGACGCGCCTGTTCTGCAAACCAACGGATGAACGAGGCTGCATAACTAATTTCTCCGCGTGCTTCTGCCAGCGATTTTCCTTGCTCTGCGGTTAAGATTTGTGCCAAAGCTTCACGTTGTTGCAAAATCAACTGATACCACGCCAGCAGAATATCGGCACGTACCAAAGCAGTCTGCTGCTGCCATTGAGCTTGAGCTACGGCTGAACGCGCAATCGCGGCTTCAACGTCGGCTTGGTCAGATGCTTTGACCCAAGCCAAAGCTTGTCCTGTCGCCGCATCATCCACTACAAAATAATGTTCAGTTGGCGCCGCATCAAAACGAATATCTGGATGATTTAATAAAGCCTGCAAGTTGAGATCAATCATGCTTCAGCTCCTGCGAGCTTTTGTAATGCAGGTTGTTGCGCTGCAATTGCATCTTGAATAATCACCAGCGCTTGATTGAACTGAACCACAGGAATCGTCAATGGATATAAGAAACGAATCACATTGCCATGCTTGCCACAGGTTAAAAGTAATAAACCCTGCTCCATGGCATATTGCTGAATGGCTTTCGCCACTTCTGGTTTCGGTTGACCCGTGACATGATCACCAAATTCAACTGCCACCATCGAACCCAATGCACGAATATCAATAATATCATTTGAATATTTTTGTGCCGCTTTGAGCATTTCTACTAATTCATCACCGAGTACATTGGCACGTTCACATAACTGTTCATCTTCAATCACCTCAATCACGGCATTGGCTGCGGCAATCGCAAGTGGGTTACCCGCATAAGTACCGCCTAAACCGCCTGGATTCGGTGCATCCATCACTTCAGCACGACCGACCACACCTGACAGAGGAAAACCACCACCCAAGCTTTTTGCCATGGTAATCAAATCTGCTTTGACTGGATAATGCTGCATCGCAAACAGTTGCCCAGTACGCGCAAAACCAGTTTGCACTTCATCAGCAATTAAAAGAATACCGAGTTCATCACAAATCTTGCGCAGTTGCTGCATAAACTCAACTGGTGCAACATTAAATCCGCCTTCACCTTGTACAGGCTCTAGCACAATTGCAGCCACATCATGTGCCGCAATATCTTCACTAAAAATTTCTTCCAGGCTAATCAAGGCATCATTCACAGAGATTCCTTTAGACGCCACTGGATAACGGGCATGGAATACGCCTGCGGTCATGACACCAAAGTCACGTTTATAAGGGGCTGTTTTGCCTGTCATCGCCATAGTCATAAAAGTACGACCGTGGAAACCACCACCAAAGGTGATAATGCCATGACGACCCGTTGCAGCACGCGCAATCTTCACTGCATTCTCAACAGCTTCAGCGCCTGTGGTAAAAAATGCTGTTTTGGCAGGGCCATCAATCGGCGCACGAGCATTAATCCGTTCAGCCAGAGACACATAACTTTCATACGGTACAATTTGATAGGCCGTATGGGTAAATTTATTCAGTTGTTCAGCCACTGCTGCGATGACTTTTGGATGGCGATGCCCCGTATTTAAAACTGCAATTCCACCGGCAAAATCAATATATTCGTTTCCTTCCGTATCCCACAAAGTCGCATTGCTCGCACGTTCAGCATACCATTGGCACATCACGCCAACACCGCGTGGGGTTGCTTGCTGTTTACGAGCATTTATTGCAATATGCTTTGCATCCATTTTGTTACCTCTATACGACAAAACAATAATCTTTTTGGGCATTTAAATTGCTTCATG
The DNA here is from genome assembly GCF_013072675.1 of Acinetobacter sp. Ac_3412. NCBI lineage: Bacteria > Pseudomonadati > Pseudomonadota > Gammaproteobacteria > Moraxellales > Moraxellaceae > Acinetobacter > Acinetobacter sp. Ac_3412. The sequence continues at coordinate 245,758 of NZ_LXUJ01000001.1, forward strand.
GCAATGTATTGCTGAAACAAGGCTAAAATGCGCTATGGGTACTTAATGTGTACCTTTTATAAGGAATAGACGAGAGCCACTTTTGGACTAAAGGAGAGAGCCAATTGCGTACCCTGTTAGGAGACTACCTGTTACAGCATTTACAACAGGCCAGTGAAGGGACTTTACCCGCTCGGGTTTTTCATTGTTTAAGAGATGCCATTTTGGAAGGCATTCTTGCACCCAATACTCGTCTTCCAGCATCACGTGATTTGGCCAATGAGCTGCACGTTTCACGTAATACCGTGCTCAATGCCTATGAGCAATTACGTGCTGAAGGTTATATTCAAGCGCATACCGGTCGAGGCACTTGGGTCTCAGAGACACTACCTGAAAGTTATATTCAGGTCAGCACTACACCAAGCTATGCTGCTGCAAGCACAGAAGATACAACACGAACGCTTTCTCAGCGTGGGGCGAGTTTGCTGCAACATGCCGCTGCCTCCCCGTATCAGTGGGGTGCCTTTGTCCCCGGTGCGCCTGATGTCACCGAATTTCCGCATGCCGAATTTAATCGGATCAAATCGCGTCTCAGTCGGCAGCCTGAAATTGCCAATTTGATCTACAGCAATGCTGGAGGATGTATGGAATTACGCCATGCATTGGCGGATTATTTGCGCATTGCCCGTTCAGTCAATTGTGAAACAGACCAGATTATTATTACCGAAGGCATCCATCAGGCGGTTGATCTGGTGTCACGCGCTTTATGTGATTTAAATGATCATGTCTGGATTGAAAATCCGGGCTATTGGGGTGCCAAGAATATTCTGCGTATCAATGGCCTCAATATTGTTCCGATGCCTGTCGATGCCGAAGGCATTATTCCAGAAGAACATCCAGCTACCCCACCACGCCTGATTTTCGTCACCCCGTCTCATCAATATCCTTTGGGTTCGCATCTCAGTTTACCTAGACGTAGAAAATTGCTGGATTTGGCTCAACAGCATGGTAGCTGGATTATTGAAGATGACTACGACAGTGAGTTCCGTTTTTCAGGTCAGCCTTATCCATCATTACAGGGTTTGGAAGACAATCCGCCTGTGATTTATATTGGAACCTTTAGTAAAACCATTTACCCTGCCTTGCGTATTGGCTATATGGTCGTTCCGAAACAACTGGTACAGCCCTTACGCACAATTTCGGCTGAACTGTATCGAGGCGGTCACTTACTCACTCAACGTGCCTTAGCCGAATTTATTCGTGAAGGACATTATGCAGCACATATCCGCCGGATGCGTCTGCTGTATAGTAAAAGACGGAAGTTTCTGATTGAACTGATTCACCGCTATCTGGGCGATGTATTTGTACATGCGTTTAATCATGATGCTGGACTACATCTGGTACTCAAATTACCTGATCACGCCAATGATGTTGAAATATCTGCACTGGCACTGTCGCGCGGCGTCAATGTCCGCCCATTGTCACAATATTATTCAGGTGTCGATACCCCAATTCAATCAGGCCTATTGCTTGGATTTGCCTGTGTGCAGGATCAAGACATGACTTTTGCCTTTAGTATCTTACGTCAATGCTTGATTGAAAATGCTGTTGAGCTTTTTCCACAGAACCGTTGATCACAGTAAAATAGCACTTGGTTTAGAAGGTCAAGGCAACACTCTTGTATGAATTCACACCTCAACCAAGTGAAACTGAATCAGCAGTTCAATCTGAACTAAAAACAAAGATCTAAACTGACTTTGACCCGATCTAAAACGATTAAGGTCCGATAGGTTTTTACATCTTGATTATCGGCAAAATGCTTTCTGACTAAGGCTTCAAAATGAGATAGATTATTGGAGAGCATAATCATAATAAAAGACACCCCGCCATTGACGAAATAACATTGCTGAATCTCGTCTACGCCAGCAAAGTATTGCTTGGCCCGATCCATCACCACGGAACGATCCTCGCTTAAACGGACCTCGATAATGGATGTGACCTTCTCTCCAAATCGCTTTGGATTCAGTACCGCACAATTCTTTTCAATAATCGCTTCCTGTTCCATTCGAACAATACGCCGTTGTACCGATGCCTGAGATAGACCAATCTGTTCCGAAATCTGCCGATGTGAAGTTTTATTATCCTGCTGCAATATTCTTAAAATTGCATAATCAAAATGATCGAGTGAAAGTTCTGCCATGAATTAATTCCTCATCTTTCTTCGATAATAGAGTGAATAACCCACAGACTTCAATCAATAAGCGCAATTTAATCATCCTTCAGGAACTAAAATCTCATGATCAAGCTCTAGGTCATCGACATGCGTGCGTCTGTTCAGAATAAACAAGAATTTGCTTTGGCTGCAGCATGCCTATCACTTGCCTCGGTACAAATTGGGGCTGCAATTGCCAAAACCCTATTTCCGATCTTTGGTGCTGAAGGAGTTGCGCTGATTCGCTTAAGTTTCTCAGCTCTATTACTTTGGATAATTTTCAAACCTTGGCGTAGCTTTCATCCCCAAATGGATTGGAAAAACCTGATCATTTATGGGTTGATTCTGAGTCTCATGAATCTTTTGATCTATAAGGCATTTTCCCATTTGTCGATTGGTATTGCCATTTCAATTGAAGTCTTGGGTCCACTCACCGTTGCCATTGTCATGTCAAAACTGAAACAGGATTTACTCTGGGGTGCTTTGTCGTTTATTGGGCTGATGTTATTACCTTTGGGTAGTACCAATCAGAATTTCAGTTATATCGGCATGTTTTATGCGCTTGCCGCAGCATTCTGTTGGGGCATGTATATCATTTACGGTACTAAAGTCGCCAAAGGCGGCAGCAATACGGTGGCGATAGGCATGTTGGTGGCAACTCTATTTGCGCTACCCTTTGGCATCTCTGATCTGAATCAGCTATTTCATTCTTATTGGATTTTGCTGCTCTGTGTTTTGGTATCGCTACTTTCCAGTACCATTCCGTTCTTACTGGATATCTTTGCGATGAAAAAGCTCGAACCGAAAGTGTTTGGAATTTTACTGAGTGCCTCTCCTGCGGTCAGTGCCCTTGCTGGCTGGCTCATCTTAAAAGAACATCTCAACCCGTATCAAATCTCGGGTATTGCCATCATCATGCTCTCGTGTGCAGGTTGCTCCTATTTCTCCTATAAAAACAATAAGGCCTAAACTTCAACGCATAGGCCTTATCATGCTGTTCAATCAGTCTAGGTGCAACGCTACTGTTCGACTACTTTTCTTCTTTCGGGTCACGATCAGTCCACAGATCACGACAATGAAGGTTACGCTCAAAGATAAAGTGGTTTCATAGCTATATTGAGGTGACAGGAACATATAGCCTAGTACGCTCATAATCACCACAATCACAAACCAAGTCAGCCACGGAAATAACCACATTTTAAAAGGCACAGCAGCCCCAACATTGTCTAATTGGGTGCGCAAACGGAGCTGTGATACGGCAATCACCAAGTAAACTACCAATGCAATCGAACCCGTGGTTGACAGTAGAAATCCAAATACTTGTCCAGGAAATAAATAATTCACTGCACAACAAACCAATCCAATCAATGTCGAAGCAAATACTGCGATGGTCGGGACACCTGCTGCATTAATTTTTGTGACCATTTTGGGTGCTTCTTGACGAGCCCCTAAAGCAAATAGCATACGTGAAGAGGTATAGACAGCCGCATTCATACAGCTTGCCACCGCAATAAATACCACAGTGTCCATAATTAACTTGGTTTGAGGAATATTCAGACTGACCAAAACATACTGAAAAGTACCCAATTTTTGTAAATCAGGTGAACGCCAATCGACCAAGGCAACCGCGAGGAAAATTGAAACCACAAAGAATAAAATAATCCGATACAAGACTAAATTGGTTGCTCGTTTGATTTTTTCTTCAGGATTTTTAGACTCCGCCGCAGCAATCGAAAGAATTTCGATGCCAAAGAAGGAAAATGCTGAGATTAAAATTGCAGATAGCACACCGCCCATACCATGTGGCATAAAGCCGCCATTGGAAAAGAGATTGCCCACACCACTGACATCTTTAGCTAAAGGCCACAGTCCAAACACGGCAGATGCGCCAATCACAATAAATACGAGAATGGCAATCACTTTAATCAGCGCAAACCAAAACTCAAACTCGCCAAAACTTTTGGTGCTAAAGAAGTTTGCCAAACTCAGCAGAATAATAAATGCAAAGGCGTAAATGGCACTGGATACCTGTGGAAACCAAGCATGCAAAATTTCGGCACCTGCAATGGCTTCAATTGGGATCACCAAAACCCAGAACCACCAATACAGCCAGCCCACACTAAAACCCGCCCAAGGGCCAATTGCTTTACGGGCATACGTTGAAAATGAACCTGTGTCAGGCTGTGCAACGGCCATTTCACCGAGCATACGCATGACTAAAAAAACCAGAATACTGGTAATAATATAAGCCAGTACAGCAGCGGGACCTGCTTTGGCAATTGCAGCGGATGAACCGACAAATAAACCTGCACCAATCACACCACCAATACTGATCATAGTGACATGGCGGTTCGAAAGTCCTTCACCTAATTTTGTTGTTTTTGCGCTATTCATATTTTATTCCTTAAAAATACGTCTTAAAAAACCGTTAATTACATGTTTAAATTCCTATAAAAATAAAAAGGGAAAACCAATGGTCTCCCCTTGAGCAAAAATTAATTTAAAGTTGGCATGGCAAATTGTTTCGCCTCACGAATCTGTGCGGATGGCCAACGTTGGGTGATGGTTTTACGGCGGGTATAGAAACGCACGCCATCTGGCCCATAGGCATACAGATCACCAAACAGTGAACGCTTCCAGCCGCCAAAACTGTGATAGGCAACAGGTACAGGTAATGGCACATTGATCCCGACCATGCCCACTTGGATGTTATTGGTAAAATAACGCGCCGCCTCACCATCGCGGGTATAAATACAAGTGCCGTTGCCATATTCATGGTCGTTGATCAACTGCATGGCTTCTTGCATGGTCTCGACACGAATCACTTGTAATACCGGCCCAAAAATTTCTTGTTGATAGCTGGTCATCTCTGCTGAAATTTGATCAATCAAGGTCGGCCCGACAAAGAATCCATGTTCGTAACCGACAGGTTTAGCATCTCGTCCATCCACCACAATTTTAGCACCTTGTTGCTCGGCACTTTGGATATAAGCTTGTACCTTCTGTTTATGTGCTTGCGAAATGAGCGGTCCAAAGTCATTACTGGCATCGGCATAATGACCAAACTTCAATTGCTGCATTTCTTGCTTGAGCTTGGCAATCACCACATCGGCCACTTCATCGCCAATGGCCACCGCAACAGACAAGGCCATACAACGCTCACCCGATGAACCAAAGGCTGCACCTAATAAGGAGGTCACCACATTATCAATATCGGCATCGGGCATAATGATCGCATGGTTTTTTGCACCACCTAAGGCCTGACAGCGTTTTCCTGTCGAGGTGGCAGTCCGATAAATATATTCTGCAATTGGCGTTGACCCCACAAAACTGATGGCTTGGATTTTGGGATGATGCAGTAAAGCATCGACGGCTTCTTTATCACCATTGACCACATTAAATACGCCATCTGGCAAGCCCGCCTGTTTAAGTAACTCAGCCAAATAGAGTGCGGCTGAAGGAGCCTTTTCCGAAGGCTTTAAAATAAAGCAATTGCCACAGACAATCGCCATCGGGAACATCCACAACGGCACCATTGCAGGGAAATTAAAAGGGGTAATCCCTGCAACCACACCTAAAGGTTGAAACTCACTCCAAGAATCAATATCTGGACCAACATTTTTAGAATACTCACCTTTTAAAAACTCAGGTGCACCACAGGCATATTCCACATTTTCAATGCCACGCTGCAATTCACCTTTGGCATCATGGCAAATCTTGCCATGCTCTTGCCCGATCAATTCACACAGGGTTTCAGCATTTTCTTCAAGTAATTGTTTGAACTTAAACATCACCCGCGCACGTTTGATTACTGGCGTATCGCGCCATGCAGGGAAAGCCTGTTCTGCAATCTGCACTACCTGATTCACTAGCGCTGTATCTGCCAATGCCACTTCTTTGCTAATCTCACCGGTTGCCGGATTATAGACCGCTTGTTTTCGACTGGATTTGGTGACCAAACCACCTTGAATAAAATGCCCAATCAATTGAGGGGTTGAGGCTGGAGCTGAATCCGTATTGCTGAACGCATTGGCATTAAAATGTTCTAAATTATTCATCTGTATTCCTTGTCTCTGTATCTTATTTTCCGTTTGCTTTTGGCAGGTACCCACCCAAGCTTTATTTCACTTGGTAAAGGGTTTCACCCACAGCATTGATCAACCGTGATAATTGCGTTTCGGTGCTGTTAAACATTGGACCAAACTGAATGGTGTCTCCGCCAAAACGCACATAGAAACCGGCTTTCCACAACTTCATACCAATTTCAAATCCACGAATGGTGCCATCGCCATCTCGTGGCGCAAGCTGTAATGCCCCAATCAAACCGCAATTGCGAATATCAATCACATTCGGTGCACCTTTTAACTCATGTATCAGCTTTTCAAAACTTGGAGCCAAAGCCGCTGATTGAGTGATCAGGTTTTGATTTTCCAATACATCTAAAGTGGCTAAAGCAGCGGCACAGGCAACGGGGTGCCCTGAATAGGTATAGCCGTGGGTAAATTCAACCGCATGTTCAGGCAAGTCTTGTTGCATAAAGGCATCATAGATTTCGCGACTTGCGACAACGCCGCCTAATGGAATGGCACCATTGGTAATTTGTTTGGCAAACGTCAGCAGATCAGGTGTTACATCGAAATATTCAGCCGCTGTCCATGTGCCCATGCGGCCAAAGCCCGTAATCACCTCATCAAAGATCAGCAGGATATTGTGTTGATCACAGATTTCTCGCAGGCGTTTTAAATAACCTGTTGGCGGCACAATACAACCTGCCGAACCTGAAACAGGTTCAACAATCACTGCGGCGATATTCGATGCATCATGTAGCTCAATCAGCTTGAGCATTTCATCAGCCAGTTCAATTCCACCTGTTTCAGCGCAGCCTTTGCTAAAACTGAGATGCGATTGCAAGGTATGTGGTAAATGGTCCACATCCATCAATTGACCGAACATTTTACGGTTGCCACCAATACCTCCCAGACTGGTACCTGCCACGTTGACCCCATGGTAGCCACGAGCACGTCCAATCAATTTGGTTTTGCTCGGTTGACCTTTAATCCGCCAATAAGCTCTTGCCATTTTGATCGCAGTATCTGCAGACTCAGAACCCGAATCGGTAAAAAATACATGCTGTAGCTTTTCTGGCATGTGCTGCACAATTTTCTCAGCCAATTGAAAAGACAATGGATGTCCAAATTGGAAGGCAGGTGAATAATCCAGTTTTGCCAATTGGCGACTCACCGCTTGCTGGATTTCAGGCAAGCTATGCCCTGCACCGCAAGTCCATAATCCTGACAATGAGTCATAAATCTCACGTCCTGTGCTGTCAATCAAAGACGAACCTTTGGCAGCCACGATAATGCGTGGGTCTTGATGAAAGTTACGATTGGCGGTAAACGGCATCCAATGTGCTTGATAATTTAACTTTATAGCAACGTCTGACGGACTGGCTTCCAATGCATCATCACGGTCATTTGTGGTGTCGATATCAAACATAATCACTCTTCTTGTTTTGGGTTTATGTTTGGAGTGTACAGCGCGTTATAGTTTTGATAAATTCAAATTGTCTTGAGTTTAGATATAAAAAAGCAAAACTAAATGAAGCCTAAAAAATTAAATCAAGTGACTGATTTTGATATAAAACTGCTCAAAATTTTTAAAACGGTGTGTGACTGCCACAGCTTTAGCGCTGCGGAAAGTCTACTTGGCATCAGTCGTTCTGCGATTAGTCTGCATATGAGTGATCTGGAAAATCGGCTCGGAATTCGGCTGTGTCAAAGAGGTCGAGCGGGCTTTGCCCTGACCGATGATGGTCGTGAAATTCTGGAATATATTGAAGTGTTGAATGCTTCGATTGAAGACTTTCGAGCCAAAATCAATCAAATGCATAATCAACTCAAAGGTGAATTTAATATTGGGATTATTAATAATTTAGTCACCATGCCTAGCGCCTATATCACCAATACCCTTGCGCTATTGGCGGATGAAAATCCAGAAGTGGTGATTAACATCAGTATGAGTACCTTGTCCGATATTGAATGTCGTGTCTTGGACAATCGCTTACATGCAGGTGCAATCCCTTTGGTCACGCCATTATCTGGCTTAGATTATTTTGATTTATATAGCGAAAAGTCTTTGCTCTACTGTGGTAAAAATCACCCGCTATTTCAACATTTAGGTGACATACAAACAGCGGACTTAAAACAGTGGCATGCGGTATTGCCCAATTATGCAACGACAGCAGAGGCAACAAAATTACATCAACTTCTGGATTGTTCAGCAACCGCCAGTGACCGTGAAGGGATCGCATTTCTGATCTTAACCGGAAAATTTCTCGGTTTTTTACCTGATCATTATGCAAGGAAATGGGTGCAAGATGGTTTTATGCAGCCTATTTTACAGGACGTGATGCATTACAGTACCCCGATCTGTCTGATCACCCATAAAGGCAAAAACTACAATATGATTTTAAAAACCTTTATGGATATCCTGAAAACCAGAATCATGCCGTTGACTTAAGCAAAGGCAGAATACAAAAGTCGATGCGTTGGGCGCATCGACTTTGTTTTATCAATCAGGATGCATTGCTATGCTTCACCTGTTTCAGCGATGTTTGTCGCTGGATTGACTGTGCTTTTACTTCCACTGTCTGACTCATGCCGTTTCAGCACCAGCACCGCAAAAATTGCAATAATCGCAGGGATGGCAATCATCACAAAGTTCAGCTTATGCGGTAGACCTAAGGTCAGCAACATCCCTGTTAAAATTGGCCCGACAATAGCACCAATTCGCCCAACTGCAGATGCACAGCCAATACCTGTCGAGCGCACACTCAATGGATAAAATTGCGCGACATAACTATATAAAAGGATTGAAGTACCAATAGTTGCAGCACCCGCAATCGTCACCAAACCATATAAAATATAGGCTGGAGAGTTATAACCGAGTCCGACCAAGGCAAATACCCCTGCCACAAACATGGTTAAAATCACAGGCTTTAAGTGGAATTTATCTGACAGTATCCCACCAAAAATTGCCCCAAGCATGGCCCCGACATTCAACGCTAGCAGGAATAGGATACTTTTACCCAATGAATAGCCTGCTGCCAGCATCAATTTTGGCAACCAACTACTCAATGCATAGACCATCAACAAGCACATAAAGAATAACAGCCAGAACATTAAGGTACTTAGAGCACGTCCATGTTGAAATAAAGCTTTGGCAGAACTGCCTGTATCCAGATGATCGTCATTCAAGCATAAGCGTGTCTCAGTGCTTAATGCCTGTTCTGGTGCAATTTTTTGAATGATGGCATGGGCTTGTTCAGTCTTACCGCTTTTCACTAAAAAAGTCAGTGACTCAGGTAAAAACTTCCATAGAATGGGTAACAGCAATAATGGAATACCGGCAATCAAGAACATAATTTGCCAGCCTTGGCTTTCGACTAAATAACTGCCCAACAATGCCGAAATAATTCCACCAATGGCATAGCCACTGAACATACTGCCAACCAAGGTACTGCGTATCCGTTTCGGTGCATATTCAGAGGTTAACGCCACCAAATTCGGCATCACCCCGCCAATGCCTAAACCGGCTAAAAATCTTAAAATACCAAATTCAAAAGGCGTCGATGCAAATGCACCCCAAAAGGTAAAACCACTAAAAAACGTCACACAAATCAAGATCACATTTTTGCGACCGATTTTATCTGCCAAAGCCCCGAATAGCATGGCACCAAACATCATGCCGCATAAGGCAGTACTGGCCAACATACCCGCCTGTACCGCGGTGAGTGACCATTCCTGCATCAATACAGGCAAAACCACACCATAAATAACCAGGTCATAACCGTCAAAAATAATAATCAATAAGCACCAAAGCAAAATGCTCCAGTGAAAAGGGGTAAATTTTGCTTGGTCAATAATTGCATTGACATTCAACGTCGATGTTGCCATTTAATCATCTCCTCTATGAGATAAATTCTTGTTCATTTTTAAAACGACATACTGCACCCTAAAGAAAAACAGATTATTCAAGGCCTTGATTAAAAATCGTAACTCGCCATCATATTGAAGCGGTTATCGATCCCATTACGGCCGTCAAAGGTTTCACGCTCGCCATAGACATATTCCACCCCCAAGGTGATGGGTTTATACGGGTTGTACATGGCATTGATCCAGCCTTGCCAAAGCTGCTTGTTTTGAGTTGCATTATTTTTTTGAATTTCAGCGAAAGTATTGTCATCCTTGGCTTTCATATAGCCGTAGCCCAAAGTTGAGCGAAGCTTCGAATTAAACTGATGGGTTAGACCTGCTGAAATGGTGTCGAATTCATTGCTCTGAATATGATTTTTATCATCAATTATATAGCTGTTATTGGTCCAAAGCAGGAAGCGGCCATCACCTTTAACATGGTAATAATCGGCTTTTAAGAAAGTTTGTGGTGTCAGCTGATATTTACCGCCGAGCCCTACACCCCATGCCCATTCCTCATCATTACTGGTCTTTTTCTCGGCCATAAAAGTACGACCTGACAACAGTGAACCATTGGCAAATTTATGGTTCAACCGCCCAACTAAAGCAGGCAATCGCATTTCATTATCAGGGTCGGAAGTTGCGGTATATTTAGGGTCTTCAATCGCGACAGAAAAACTAGTATTGGCTGATAAGTTATCGCTATAACGTACCAAAGGTGAACGTTGTAATGCCCCACCGACATAGGTTCCCGCATCAATGGTTTCTGGATAATACTCAGGTGCAATAAAGGTTGACCAAGTCTGACCAATCAACCATTTATCAAAAGTTAAATAGGCATGACGAATACGGAATTGATCGCGTGTGCTACCTCCAAAGAAATCCATTTCCAGCTTACCACCAACATCGCCAACGGCTGTCGGTGTTTTAAAGTTTAAGCCCAAACGAGTGACATTGACGGTTGAATGCAAGCGGTCTTTCTGCTGGGCTTCCTCGGCAGTATGTTCCAGTGGTACGCCACTGATATTGTTATACATGGTCGATGCACCTTTGGCCTGATAAGAAGCATCGGCACGGAGATAACCATATAAATTGACTTCAGCCCCGCCTTTGCTGATATTCAGTTTTGGAGCTTGTGCCTCCGTCACCTGTGGCGCAGCAGCTACAGCAACTGGAGCTGTCGATTGTGTCTGAGCAGGTTGTTTTACATACTGTTGCAGCATGGCGCGCAACTCTTGAACTTCTTGTCTGAGTTGTGCAATTTCAGCACTTTCAGTTCCCGAATAAGCAGAGGACATGGCCGTTAAAACTGCCGTTGCCAATATGCTTTTTTGTACCGTTAAAATAAACTTTTTCATTAAAATCAATTTCCTTTTCGGCTGATCTTAAAACCCGTTTTAAGATCATTCTTTGTTTGTGTTTTTCCTTTGTCGCACAGATGTACCACATCACATTTTTTATTCTAAAAATTCAAACCATTGATTTATTTAGTTTTCACCTCCTATTTAAATAAATAGCCACTTTTTTCAAGACAGCAGAACCGAGCAGCGGCTATTGCAGCCACTGTTAAAAACTTCAGTTAAAAGCTAAAAATTAAGTTGCTGTTCTAATGTTGAATTCCTTGTTGAGAGAAAACAGCCTTGCCAGAAAGTTCCGAGGTCAAAATATCCTCCTGTCTTTTCTGGGCAATCAGTCCCTGATAAGTTAAAACTTGGCTAAAGCAATGCACTTGTTGAAAACCAGTACTGCAAAGAAGTTGCTGATAGGCGTCAAAAGTGAGCGTGAAAAAGTCTTGTGCTAAACGCTCCATCATGGCGTGGCTCTGCTCGGCACTCAGACCATTGCTCTGACACAGCAGTGGCAATGCTTTCAATTGTTGAGGTTCTTCACAGGCCATCAGGTCATAAGTCATGAGCAATCCATCCGCTTTTAATCGCTGTGATATTTCAGCAAAGAAACTCGGTTTAAGCGCATGCGGCACAAAATGCGCAACTAAAATTGACAAGGCCACATCAAATTTTGGCTGTGTAGGCAATGCAGCTGTTTCACCATGAACAAATTGCACCCGCTCGGACTGACCCAGTGCCTGAATCAAGGCTTGTGCTTTCTGCAACATACTCAAAGAAGGATCAACAGCCGTAAAAGTCCACGTTGGATGCCGTTTCAATAAATATTCAAGCTCATAGCCTGTGCCGCAACCAACAATTAAAATCTCTGCGTCTGCACTTAAAGCGGATTGTAAAATCGCATCGACTTGTTGATGCATCAGCTCATAACCTGGAATCAGACGACGGATATGATCATCATAGCGTTCCACCACTTTCTGACTGTTAAAATCTTTCGCCATTTGATCCTCTATTTTTAAAAGCCTTAAACGGTCAGCATCGCATCAACAGATAACTGCTTTATAGAAGGTTTGCTCGCTTCGATAATTAAGCCCAATTTTTGAAATAAAGCGTGATCACGATTTTCACCCGCATTGGCAGTGGTTAACAGCTTTTCACCTGAGAAGATCGAATTAGCACCTGCCATAAATGCCAGAGCTTGATCTGAATCGGTTAATGCTTCACGGCCTGCGGAGAGTCGAATGTAACTTTGCGGCATGATTAATCGTGCCACCGCAATGGTCCGAATCCATTCAATCACATCCAGTTTTTCTACTTGAGCCAATGGTGTCCCTTCTATCGGTACCAGCATATTGATCGGTACAGACTCAGGATGTAGCGGCAAAGTTGCAAGTTCATACAATAGACCAATCCGATCCTCTCGGCTTTCACCTAAACCAACAATACCACCGCTACAGACTTTCAACCCTGCCTGACGAACATGGTCTAGGGTATCCAGTCGATCATCAAAAGTTCGGGTGCTGATAATGTGGGAATAATATTCACGCGAGGTATCCAGATTATGGTTGTAATAATCCAGACCAGCATCTTTTAAACGCTCCGCCTGAGAGGCATTCAACATGCCCAAGGTCATACAGGTTTCCAGTCCTAAAGCTTTGACCTCGCGTACCATGTCCAATACATAAGGCATATCACGCTCATGTGGATTGCGCCATGCAGCCCCCATACAAAAACGAGATGCACCTGAGGCTTTGGACTTTTGTGCCTCTTGAATGACTTTCTCGACGGCAATGCGTTTTTCTGCTTCCAGTTTTGAATCATAACGCGCCGATTGCGAACAATACTTACAATCTTCTGGGCATTTACCAGTTTTAATAGACAGCAAAGTACTGACCTGAATCGTATTCGCAGCAAAATGCTGTCGATGTAATTGCTGTGCCTGAAACAGCAAATCTAACAATGGCTGCTCATACACAGCCTGTATTTCCGCACGTGACCAATCATTTCTAATCTTCATTTCTTGATCCTGACATCCTATGTTTAGATAACAACCACGACATCAAAGCTCCTCCTCAGTCGCAATACACAGAGGAGGAATACGGTTTTAATCAAAAATTTCAGCAGTCAAATTCAGCTCTACCCGCATGATTTCCTGCAATTTAAATTTCTGTGCTTTGCCTGAAGCCGTCATTGGGAACTCATCAAAAAATTTAACGTAACGTGGTACTTTATTATGTGAAATATGTTCTTTGCAGAAACTGCGAATACTGTCTTCATTGCTTTGATGATGTTCATGCAAAATAATACAGGCACAAAGTTCTTCGCCATAACGCATGTCGGGTAGACCAATCACTTGCACATCACAGACATCGGGATGGGTATATAAAAAGTCTTCGATTTCTTTAGGAAACAGGTTTTCACCCCCACGAATCACGACATCTTTAATTCGACCTTTGATTTTGACAAAGCCTTCACTGTCCATTTCAGCAATATCACCCGTATGCATCCAGCCTGCTGCGTCGATCACTTCTTTGGTTTTTTCAGGCTCATCCCAATACCCAGCCATGACCGAGTAACCACGGACACAAAGTTCACCTAGTGTTCCTTGCGGCACAATTTCGCCTTCTAAATCGACAATTTTGACTTCCAAATGTGGATGAACATGACCAACCGTACTAACGCGTTTATCAATTGAATCATCGATATAACTCTGCACACTGACTGGAGAGGTTTCGGTCATGCCATAACAGATGGTGATTTCTGACATATGCATACGGTCAATCACACGCTGCATGATTTCTCTCGGACATGGACTGCCTGCCATAATGCCCGTTCTTAAACTGCTCAAATCAAATTCGGCAAATTGCTCATGTTCCAAAATGGCAATAAACATGGTCGGCACACCATAGGCCGCCGTACATTTTTCCTGCTCAATGGTTTTTAAAGTTTCCAACGGATTAAACACTGAAGCAGGATAAACCATGGTTGCGCCATGAGTAATACAGGCCAGATTGCCCATCACCATGCCAAAACAATGGAATAAAGGCACCGAGATACAGACTCGATCTTGAGGGGTTAAACCAATCCCTTCACCAACAAAATAACCATTATTCAGGATGTTATGATGCGTCAACATGGTCCCTTTCGGATTGCCTGTTGTGCCTGAGGTAAATTGGATATTAATGGTTTCATCAAACTGCAACTGCTTGGCTAAGCGTTGTAATTCATCGAGTTGAGATTGATTTGGGGTGTCGAGTAAATCGCTAAAACGATGAATACCGGTATGCTGCTGCCCATCAATTTTAATGACATATTTTAAATGCGGTAACCGAGCTGCATTCAATACCTTATCAGTATTGGATGCCAATTCTGGAGCAATCTTACTCAGCAATTCTTGATAATCCGTGGTCTTGAATTGTGAAGCGATAACCAAGCCTTTGCAGGAGACTTTATTGAGTACATATTCCAGTTCATGACTTTTATAGGCAGTATTTAGATTCACCAAAATAATGCCTGCTTTAAATGCAGCAAATTGGGTCACAGTCCATTCCACACAATTCGGCGACCAGATCGCCAAGCGATCCCCTTTTTTCAAACCCAGCTTGAGCAGACTACAGGCAAATGCATTCACTTCATGCTGTAGTTCTTTGTAGCTTAAGCGTCGGTTCTGATGTGAACTGACAATTGCCTCTTGCTCAGCATATTGCTGGCAGGCTTGATCAAATTTATCTCCAATCGTCATCCCCAACAGGGGCTGCGAGCTGGTTCCAGAGGCATAGCTTAACCGTACATGTTGCATTGAATCATTCTCCTTGATTCTTTTTTAATTCTGTTCTTACCTGATCTAATTGTTGTAACTGCAACTACTCTTCAAACTGTCTGTTGTTGTGATGTTAAACCGTTTTGTCTGCCCTACTTTTTCTGTACTGCATCCACACAAAAGTCAGCAATCTGTTTGGAAAAATAGTCTTTGTGCGCATGATCAAACTTGGTATTTTGTGCTGGATCCAACGGTTCAACCACCACATAGGTCATTGCCCCGACCACACACATGGCTGTTGTGTTTAAGTCATCCAAAACAAATTCACCACTTGCATTTCCATCTGCAAGGATTTTTTTAATACTTTGTTTAATCAACTGCTTTACCCGAAAACGCTCATGTTCAACGCTTGAATCCACGGGTTCAAACATGAGTGAATATGCCAGCTGCGGACTGTTCAAGGCCCGTTTTACAAAGGTCGCGACTGCCTTGTGCAATTTTTGTTGTGCGGTCAGATCACTTTCTGTGATGGCATCAATCACCAACAGTTCGGTATTGATGGCTTCTGACAAGACCTCAATTAACACCTGACTCTTATTGTCAAAGTAGCGATACACCAGACCACTTGAGACCCCTGCTTGCTCAGCAATGGTTTGTATCTGTGCGTCTTTGAACCCTCCTTCTGAAATTAATTTTCTGGCTGAACTCAAAATCGATTTACGATTTTGCTCCATCCGCTCCTGCATTAAAGTTGATCGTTTATAGCTCATAAATTTTATTCTCTAACAAATAAAGTGAATTGTAAATCATTTTATGAATCACTATTCACTTTTTTAAAAATTCATTGTAAGGTAGTTCCTAAGCACACACAACAACGCTTAATGGAACAACAAATATAATCACTGGGATGACAACACAATGAACCTACGTAGCTTGAACTTTGGTCTGGATGAAACGTTAATTGCTCTACAAGATTCGGTTGCTGCATTTTGTGCAAAGGAAATTGCACCCATCGCACAACAAGTCGATCAGGACAATGTCTTCCCTGCTCATCTCTGGAAAAAATTTGGAGACATGGGATTGATGGGCTTAACCGTTTCTGAAGAATATGGCGGCACCAATCTAGGCTATCTGGCACATATTATTGTGTTGCAAGAAATTTCGCGTGCATCCGCCTCTATTGGTCTTTCTTACGGCGCACATTCCAATTTGTGTATTAACCAGATTAACCGTAACGGCAGTGAGCAACAAAAACAGAAATATTTACCGAAACTGATTTCAGGTGACTTTGTCGGTGCTTTGGCGATGTCTGAACCCAATGCAGGTTCGGATGTAGTCAGTATGAAACTGCATGCTGAACAAAAAGGCGATCACTTTGTACTCAATGGTTCAAAAATGTGGATCACCAATGGCGGTGATGCTGATGTACTGGTGGTTTATGCCAAAACGGATCCACATGCCGGTGCCAAAGGCATGACTGCCTTCCTAATTGAAAAAAATATGCCTGGCTTTAGTCATGGTAAGCATTTAGACAAACTCGGGATGCGTGGCTCTAATACCTATCCACTATTTTTTGACAATGTAGAAGTGCCTGCTGAAAACGTACTTGGTGGTGTTGGCAACGGTGCCAAAGTACTAATGAGTGGTCTGGACTATGAACGTGCGGTTCTAAGTGCTGGTCCTTTAGGCATTATGGATGCCTGTCTGGATGTGGTGATTCCCTACCTGCATGAACGTGAACAATTCGGTCAAGCCTTGGGTGAATTTCAATTGATGCAAGGCAAACTGGCGGATATGTATTCCACTTGGCTAGCTTGTAAAGCCTTGGTCTATGCGGTTGGTGCGGCCTGTGACAAAGCCGACCATGACCGTAGCTTACGTAAAGATGCGGCCAGCGCGATTTTATATGCTGCTGAAAAAGCCACATGGATGGCAGGCGAAACCATTCAAACTCTCGGCGGTAATGGTTATATCAATGAATTTTCAGCTGGTCGTTTATGGCGTGATGCCAAACTTTATGAAATTGGTGCAGGAACTTCGGAAATTCGCCGCATGCTGATTGGCCGCGAACTGTTTAATGAAACCAAATAATAACCATAATTCAGGATGCAGCTTATGAACCAATTACACAGCAAAATTAATGTTCGAAGTGAAGACTTCAAAACCAATCAACATGCCATGCAAACATTGGTCAGCGATCTGAAACAAGTGGCTCAAAAAGTCGCACTCGGTGGTGGCGAAAATGCCCGCCAAAAACATTTGGCCAGAGGCAAACTTTTACCACGTGATCGTATTGATCAATTGATTGATGCCGGCACTGCTTTTTTAGAAATTGGTCAATTGGCTGCTTACAAGGTGTATGAAGATGACATTCCTGCTGCGGGTGTGATCGCTGGTATTGGCCAAGTCAATGGTGTGACCTGCATGATTGTCGCCAATGATGCAACCGTCAAAGGTGGTACCTATTATCCATTGACGGTGAAAAAGCATTTACGTGCGCAGGAAATTGCTGAGCAAAATCACTTGCCGTGTATTTATCTGGTGGATTCGGGCGGTGCATTCTTACCGATGCAAGATGAGGTGTTTCCTGACCGAGATCATTTCGGGCGTATTTTCTATAATCAGGCACGTATGTCGAGCCAAGGTATCGCCCAAATTGCGGTAGTGATGGGCAGCTGTACCGCTGGTGGTGCTTATGTCCCTGCCATGTCGGATGAAACGATTATTGTACGTAATCAAGGTACGATTTTCCTTGGTGGCCCGCCATTAGTCAAAGCCGCGACAGGTGAAGTGGTCAGCAGTGAAGATTTAGGTGGTGGAGATGTACATACCCGCCTGTCAGGGGTTGCCGATCATTTGGCGGAAAATGATGAACACGCGCTTGCGATTGCCCGTAACATCGTTGCCAATCTGAATAAAAAGCCCAATGAATTAAACAAGCAAATAGATGAACCACTATTTGATGCCAACGAACTCTATGGCGTTGTGCCCAGTGATGCGCGTAAACCTTTTGATGTCCGTGAAGTCATTGCCCGCATCGTAGATGGCTCGCGCTTTGATGAATTTAAAGCACGTTTTGGCTCAACTCTGATCACAGGTTTTGCCTCTTTGTATGGGATGCCTGTTGGCATCATTGCCAATAACGGGATTCTATTTTCTGAATCTGCACAGAAAGGCTCACACTTTATCGAGCTATGTACTCAACGTAATATCCCATTGCTATTTATCCAAAACATCACTGGCTTTATGGTCGGTCGCCAATATGAAAATGAAGGCATTGCCAAAAATGGTGCCAAGTTGGTGATGGCGGTAGCGACAGCCAATGTACCAAAACTCACCCTGATTATTGGGGGGTCTTTTGGTGCAGGTAACTATGGCATGTGTGGACGTGCTTATTCACCACGCTTTTTATGGACATGGCCGAATTCACGTATTTCGGTGATGGGGGGTGAACAGGCTGCCAGCGTACTCTCAACCTTGAAACGTGATCAGATTGAACAAAAAGGCGCGCAATGGTCAGCACAGGAAGAAGATCAATTTAAACAACCGATTCGTGAACAATATGAGCACCAAGGGCATCCATATTATGCCTCTGCCCGCCTTTGGGATGACGGCGTAATTGACCCTGCTCAAACCCGTCATGTGCTGGGGCTGAGCCTTGCTGCTGCGCTGAATGCACCAATTCAGCCGACCAAGTTCGGCGTGTTCCGCATGTAAGAGGTGTCTATGAACTATCAATTTTTACAACTGGAACAACACGGTCAAGTGGCCTATGTTTGGCTAAACCGACCAGAACTGCACAATGCCTTTAATACGACGCTGATTGAAGAATTACATACCTGCTTTAGCAGCTTAAATCAGCGTGATGATGTACGTGTGGTGGTCTTGGCTGGACGTGGCAAAAGCTTTTCAGCAGGTGCCGATCTGAACTGGATGAAACAGGCGGGTCAAGCCTCTTCCGCAGAAAACGAAGCCGATGCTTTAAAACTTGCACAGATGCTCAATGCACTCGCAACCTTAAAGCAACCGACACTTGCTCGTGTGCATGGTATTGCCTTTGGTGGTGGTATGGGCTTGGCATCGGCCTGTGATATTTGTATCGCCAGTACAGATGCCAAATTTGCCACCTCAGAAGTTCGACTTGGTCTTGCGCCATCTACCATCAGTCCTTATGTAATTCGTGCCATTGGTGCTCGGCAGGCTTCTCGTTACTTCTTAACAGCTGAACGTATTTCGGCACGCGAGGCCAAGCAGATTGGCTTGGCCCATGAAGTCGCCGATGCAGAAGACTTGGACCAAAAAGTTCAAGAAATTATTAATGCATTGCTGCTCGGTGGACCTCAAGCACAGGCTGCATCGAAACAGTTAATTCAGCTAGTCAGTCACCAAAGCCTGAGTGATGATTTGCTCAAGCAAACAGCACAGCATATTGCTCAAGTTCGTCAAGGCAGTGAAGCCAAAGAAGGTTTGAATGCCTTTTTAAATAAACAACAACCTGCGTGGACTTCCACTCCCCAATAACAACAATTCAGGACGATCACAATGTTTGAAAAGATTTTAATTGCGAACCGTGGCGAGATTGCCTGCCGTGTGATTCGTACTGCAAAAAAACTCGGTATTGCAACGGTTGCAGTGTATTCAGATGCAGATGCCAATGCACAGCATGTTAAATTGGCGGATGAAGCGATTTATATTGGGCAATCCCCTGCCACACAAAGTTATTTACAAGTAGATCGTATTATTCAGGCGGCGATTGATACGGGCAGCCAAGCAATTCACCCGGGTTACGGCTTCTTGTCCGAAAATGATCAATTTGCCCTCGCTTGTCAGCAACACAATATTTGCTTTATTGGCCCACCCGTGGATGCGATTTTAGCCATGGGTCTTAAAGCGACCTCTAAAGCCTTGATGGAAAAAGCAGGTGTGCCATTAACACCGGGTTATCACGGAACCAATCAAGAGGCTGAGTTTTTAAAACAGCAAGCTGATGCAATTGGCTATCCAGTACTGATCAAAGCCAGTGCTGGCGGCGGCGGTAAAGGCATGAGCTTGGTCGAACGCAGTGAAGATTTCTTGCAATCCTTAGCCTCATGTAAACGTGAAGCTAAATCAAGCTTTGGTAATGATGATGTCCTAATTGAACGCTATGTGATTCAACCGCGTCATATTGAAGTACAAGTCTTTGGCGATACGCATGGCAATTATGTACATCTATTTGAACGTGATTGTTCGGTACAACGTCGTCATCAAAAAGTACTTGAAGAAGCCCCTGCACCACAAATGCCTACTGAAAAATTGGATGCCATGCGTCAAGCTGCGATTGATGCTGCCCGTGCAGTGGATTACGTCGGTGCGGGTACAGTTGAGTTTATTGTGGAACAGGACGGCACCGCCTATTTCATGGAAATGAACACCCGTCTACAAGTTGAACATCCTGTCACCGAAATGATTACTGGTGAAGATCTGGTCGAATGGCAATTGCGTGTCGCCGATGGTGAACCACTACCAAAACTGCAACATCAATTACAGATTCATGGCCATGCCCTTGAAGCCCGTATCTATGCAGAAGAACCCGAAAAAGGCTTCTTACCTGCCATCGGCAAAATTGACTATCTACACTACCCAACGCAAAACCAATCTGTTCGTGTTGACAGCGGCATTGTTGAAGGTGATGAAATCACCACCTATTACGACCCAATGATTGCCAAATTGATTGTATGGGGCAAAAACCGTGAAGCGGCTTTGATCCAAATGCAACATGCGCTCGGTCAATTCCACGTCGATGGTTTAGGGAATAATATTGCCTTTCTGGAAAAAATTGTACGCTGTGATTCATTTAAACAGGCCAAACTGGATACCAACCTGATTCAACGTGAACATGATTTCTTGTTCCAGCCTGAACAGATTAAACCTGAATTGGTGGTCGCCACCGCCTTTATCGAATTTTTAAGCAAACTTAATAGCAATCGCTCTAGCCAAAAACAGTTATGGCAAGCACAACCGCTATGGCGTTTAAATATTGCCTTTAAGCAAACCATCAAACTGAACTATCTAGATCAGAATATTCACGTCAAGCTGAGTTCGGCTGAACACGGTTTTAATGCAGAATATAACGGCGAGATTTACCAGCTTTCTGGACAATTACTGGATGCACACACAGCTGTGATTCATCTCAATGGCACCCAACAAAAACTGTCTTTTAACCAGAGTCAGCATGGCATTACCCTGTTCCATACTGGACAAAGCCATAAATTTGGATATATTCGCCAAGATTATCATCAAGACGATAGTCAAGCAGATCAAGGCCATCTCAAAGCACCCATGCCGGGTGTGGTGACTCAGGTTCTGGTCGGTGCTAATCATAGCGTCAAAAAAGACGATATCCTGATGACGCTTGAAGCCATGAAAATGGAATACACCATCCGCGCACCACAAGATGGCGTGATTGTTGATGCCTATTTTCAGGTGGGTGATCAGGTGAAAGTTGGCGATGAACTGGTGGAATTTCAGCCTTTACAGGAGGAAGTTGCATGAGTGAGTTTGTCAAAATCGTGGAAGTTGGACCCCGAGATGGTCTGCAAAATGAAAAACAGGCGTTGACCGTCGAACAACGTCTAAACTTCATTCATGATCTGATAAATGCTGGACTAAAATCGATTGAAGTGGGTTCCTGTGTATCTGCTAAATGGGTGCCGCAAATGGCACAAAGCGATGAACTGTTTAAGCAGCTCCCACAAGGTACTGATCTGAATTTAAGCCTGCTCACCCCCAATATCAAAGGCTTTGAGGCTGCTCAGGCGGTGGAATGCAAGGAGGTTGCGGTATTTACCGCAGCCTCTGAAAGCTTTACCCGTAAAAATATTAACTGTTCAATTGATGAAAGTTTTGAAAAATTCGCTGATGTGCTACGTGCAGCCAAAGCGCAGCATATCCGTGTCCGTGGTTATGTCTCTTGTATCGTCGATTGTCCTTATGAAGGTGCAATTGCACCAGAGCAAGTGGTCAACGTGGTTAAACGACTGTATGACATGGGTTGCTATGAAGTCTCTTTGGGTGAAACCATTGGGACTGCCACACCAGATCGGGTAAAGCAAGTTTGGGAAGCCTGTCTGGCTGAACTTGATAGCACCGTTTTAGCAGGTCATTTTCACAATACCTATGGCATGGCGATTGCCAATATTTACCAGTCCTTACAACAAGGCATTCGTGTGTTTGATTCATCCCTTGCAGGACTGGGCGGCTGCCCTTATGCCAAAGGCGCTTCTGGCAATGTTGCAACCGAAGATCTGTTTTACTTACTCTCCCATATGGGTTTTGAAACGGGCATTAATTTAGAAAAACTGATGCAAGCCAGCCAAAATATTAGCCATGTCTTAAACCGAAAAAGCTTATCCAATTACAGCAATGCCTACTGGCAAACAAAGTGTGCTTAGTGATATCTAGATTCGGATTCACCCATCGTTTGGCAGCAAGCTTAATCAATTAAGCTTGCTCTATTCATTAGGTCTCACTTTTTTCTCGTTCCATGCCGATCGTGGGATGAGACTCGTCTATGCAATTTATTGAAATATAGTGTTTATCTCTGTACGAAATGCCTCCTTTTAAAGAAGCATTTTTTATTTTAATCCTTGTTATTCTTTTTCTAACGCTCTCTCAGATTAGTTATAAAAAATAATCCGTATCTTGCTGTATTTTTGGCGAAATATGCTGCTCGACCCACTCCAGCCATGCCCGTGTTTTTGCATCCACAAAATGACGCGATGGCAATAAGGTATACACTCCAATATCAGGTGAGCGCCAAACAGGTAAAATACGACGCAGTCGCCCTGCCCGAATCGCATCAATCGATGAGAAGGTCGGCAATAATGCAATGCCCATATCCTGTTGTACCACATCCAGCAACAACTCAGGCGTATCGGCAATCAAGGGACCATTGATATCAATCTGATAAGAACAGCTGTTTTCACTGACCAAATGCCATTGCGGAGTAATCGAAGGGTTAACCAAGCGCAAGCAGGCATGCTTTTGCAAATCATCCAAGGATTGAGGTTCGCCATATTTTTCTAAATATGCAGGTGATGCACATAACACCGAAAAAATCGTACCAATTCGACGTGCCACAAACCGTGAATCTGCCAATGACTCAGTGAGATATAGGCTAACATCAATGCCCTTACCTAATAAATCAGGCACATTTTGTGAAGTCCGATATTCAACCGTCAGGTCGGGATAGGTTTGACAGAAATCCGCCATCATCGGCGCTAGATAATGATGACCAAAACTGGCCATACTCAACACGCGCAATCGCCCTTGTGGTCTGGCTGCCATGCCCATGGCTTGTGCTTCGGACTCCTCCACCATCGCCAGTACTTGGCGACACTGCTCGGCATAGTTTGCACCAATTTCGGTCAAGGCATGCTGGCGGGTTGATCGTTGTAGTAGTTTTGTACCTAAACGCCCTTCTAACTCGCTAATTAATCGCGAAACTTGCGCAGTTGTCAGTTCCATCTGTTCAGCGGCAGCCGTGAAACTCCCGCTATCAATCACTTTCAGGAAGGCATGCATTGCATGTAGCAATCCACCATCAAGATTTTTGCGCATAACGTAAATATCTTTTTCTAAATTACGCATTGTTGCACCAGTCTGGATCAACCACAATGACAAATATGTACATTGATTGAGCAGTTTTTTTAGCAAACGCCGCTGATCAGTCTTTTTCAAACATGTACTTACTCCAAATATTCAACTGGATGTTGAAAAAAGAAAGTAGCCAAAACTACACACAATTCTAAGGAGACATAAATGAATATAGCGACAAAAGTTACTCCAAAAATGATCGCTACTAAAGATGTATCACTGGACGATAAATATATCAGTGATCACGGTTCGGCCTATATGACAGGCATTCAGGCACTGGTTCGGTTACCTCTAGCACAGACTCGCCGTGATGAATTGAACGGGTTGCATACTGCCGGCTTCATTTCAGGTTATCGCGGTTCCCCTGTCGGGAATTATGATAATTTCCTTCGGCAAATTGGAGGCATACTTAAAGATCACCATGTCGTCTTTCAACCTGGTATCAATGAAGACCTTGCAGCGACTGCCATTTGGGGCACGCAACAAGCCAATCTCGCAGGTCAAGGCAAATATGATGGTGTGAGTGCATGGTGGTATGGTAAAGGCCCAGGTGTAGACCGCTCAGGTGATGTACTCCGCCATGCCAACCTTGCAGGAACAGCAGAACATGGTGGCGTGGTCGCCCTGTTTGGTGATGACCATTCTTGTAAATCGTCTACCGTACCACACCAATCCGAGCATGTGATGATGGGTTGTGGTATTCCAATTTTCTATCCGACTTCGGTGCAACATATTCTCGATTTAGGCGTCCATGCGATTGCCATGTCACGTTTTGCTGGGGTTTGGACTTCAATGAAACTGGTCAGTGAGATTGTGGAAACCTCGGCTTCAGTCATTGTCGATCTGGATCGTGTCACACCTGTTTTACCTGAAATCGAGCTGCCTGCCGACGGCATCCATATTCGCTGGCCAGATCATGGCATCCAACAAGAACAACGACTCTATCAATATCGCTTACCTGCTGTACTGGCCTATGCGCGTGCCAATCAACTGAATCAGATCACATGGCCGTGTGAGCATGCTCGTATTGGTATTGCAGCCAGTGGTAAAGGTTATCTCGATACCATCGAAGCCTTGCGCATTCTCGGCATTGAAAATGAAACAGCGCAACAACTTGGTCTGCGGGTCTATCAAGTCGGTTTAATCTGGCCTTTGGAACCACAAGGTCTACGTGAATTTGCTGAGGGTTTACAAGAACTGATTGTGGTCGAAGAAAAACGTCCAATTCTGGAAGCACAAATTAAAGATGAATTGTATTCCTTACCTGATGAGCAACGCCCACATGTGATCGGCAAAGCGATCCATGGTAAAGGCGAATGGAGTACCTCATTTGAGGAGGCACCACTGATTGGTCATTACGAGTTTCAACCTGAACCGATTGCCAAAATGTTGGCAGCACGTTTTTTACAATTAGATTTACCTGAAAGTTTAAGACAGCAAATCCAAAGTCGTGTCGATTTGCTACATAAAGCTGAGCAAGAATCACGCCGCGTACTGGATTTGGCCGAGCGTAACCCGTATTTCTGTAGTGGTTGTCCACATAACACCTCAACCGTCGTGCCAGAAGGGAGTCGTGCACTTGGCGGCATCGGTTGCCACTATATTGCAGTGTCACTGGATCGCGGCACCGAAACCTTCTCGCAAATGGGCGGTGAAGGTGTCAGTTGGGCTGGTGCCTCGCACTTTACCAATGAAAAGCATATTTTTGCCAATCTCGGTGATGGCACCTACTTCCATTCAGGCTATCTGGCGATTCGACAAGCTATTGCAGCCAATATCAATATCACCTATAAAATCCTCTATAACGATGCGGTTGCCATGACCGGTGGTCAGCATGTTGATGGACATTTGAGTGTCGCACAACTGACCCGCCAGCTTGATGCAGAAGGCATTCAAAAACAGGTCATCGTAACGGATGAGCCAGAGTTGATTCATGCAGAAGAGCATCTTGCGCCACATGTCGAAATCCGCCATCGCAATGATCTTGATGCAGTACAACGTGAGTTACGTGATATTTCGGGTGTCACCGCTTTAATCTATGTGCAAACCTGTGCCAGTGAAAAACGCCGTCGCCGTAAACGTGATGCTTACCCTGACCCTGCTGAACGTCTTTATATCAATAGCGATATTTGTGAAGGTTGTGGCGATTGTTCTAAAAAATCAAATTGTCTTTCAATTGAACCCGTAGAAACCGCTTTGGGCACCAAACGTCAAATTAACCAAAGCAGCTGTAATAAAGACTTCACCTGTGTGGAAGGCTTCTGCCCAAGCTTTGTCACCGTGCATACCCGTGATATGAAACGCCCTGCCAAGTTTGAAGGTTTTGCGACAGGTTGGCCTGAACGTCCCTTAATTCCTCAACTGGCTGATACACCAAATCGTATTATGGTCGGTGGTGTTGGCGGTACAGGTGTAGTTACTGTTGGGGCTTTACTGGGTATGGCCGCACATTTGGAAGGCAAAGCCACCCGTGTCATGGACATGGCGGGGCTGGCGCAAAAAGGCGGTACGGTGTATTCCTATATTCAAATTGCCGCAGATGATGCGCAAATTTCCTCAACTAAAATTCCAGAACATCAATGTGATCTATTGATTGGTGCCGATGCCATTGTGGCGGGCAGTAATGCCGCGCTATCACGTTTAAAACAAGATGCGATGGTGATCGTCAATGAAGATGGTTCACCCACCTCTGACTTTATTAACAAACGTGACTGGTATGCACCGATTCATGATTTGATTGATCGTCTGCGTGGTCGTGTCCACAAAGAAAATCTGCTCTCCTTACCTGCTGCACGAATCACAACACAGGTTCTAGGTGATGCGATCTATGCCAATCAACTGCTCTTGGGGATGGCATGGCAATCAGGGCAAATTCCACTGTTACGTGAAAGTCTTGAAAAAGCGATTCAACTGAATGGCACGGCGATTGATAAAAACCTTGAAGCTTTCCGCATAGGATGCCACCTTGCCAGTGACCCAAGCCTAATCACCCGTTTACTCGACAGCTTACCAAAAAGCAATGCGCCACAAACACTGGCTGAACTGATCCATGATCGCACGATACGTTTGCAAGACTATTGGAATGAAGCCTATGCGGATCGCTACAGAATGCTGTTAGAACAAGTGGCTAAATTGCTACCTGAAGCATTGGCAAAAACCATTGCAACCCAACTGTATCGTGTCATGGCCTATAAAGATGAATATGAGGTTGCCCGCTTATTAACAGGTACAAACTTTAAAAAATCCATTGAGTCGCAATTCGGAAGTGGTGTACGTCTCTCTTATCATCTTGCACCACCGACCTTGGGCGCTGATCAGCATATTCGTAAACGAATCTTTGGCTACTGGATGCGCTTTCCAATGATGTTACTGGCACGGTTACAATGGTTAAGAGAAAGCTTCTTCGATCCATTTACTCGTCAGCAAGAGCGTCAGCATGAACAGGCATGGCGAGACCGTTATATTGCCTTTGTTGAAACCCTGATCTCATCACCAAATAGCTATAATCTGGCTGTTGCAGAACAGATTGCCGAACTGCCTGCTGAAGTCCGTGGTTTTGGACATATCAAAATGCAGGCGATGCAAAGCGCAAATCAACGCTGGGATGAGTTATCAGCCGATCTCACCAACAAAGTCTAAGCCCTATAAGTCACTGACTAAGCAGATCCAATTTCTGAGGAGATGCTTGGTCAGTTGATTAAAATTTAATTGCAGCACATCCCAAATACGTTAAAGTATTTCGACTTAAGCTGAGTTCACCAAACAGCTCAGCTGAGAAAAATGATAAGAACTTGCTAGAACAATGATGAAGGAATAAAGAATGAGCCGTGTTGAATTTCGCTGGGATGATCCATTTTTAATTGAACAACAACTAAGCGAAGAAGAACGCATGATCCGTGATACAGCCCATGCCTTCTGCCAAGACCAGTTAATGCCACGGGTACTTGATCAATTCCGCCATGAAACAACCGATCCGCATATCTTTAGAGAAATGGGTGAATTAGGGCTGCTCGGACCCACCATCCCAGAACAATATGGTGGTGCAGGATTAAATTATGTGAGTTATGGACTGATAGCCCGTGAAATTGAACGCGTGGACTCTGGCTATCGCTCAATGGCCAGTGTGCAAAGTTCTTTGGTGATGGTTCCCATTCATGAATTCGGGACTGAACAGCAAAAGCAAAAATATTTACCCAAACTTGCGTCAGGTGAATGGATTGGCTGTTTTGGTCTAACCGAACCCGATCACGGTTCAGATCCAGGCAGTATGGCCTGTCGCGCCAAAAAAGTAGCAGGTGGCTACCGTTTAACAGGCGCCAAGATGTGGATTACCAACAGCCCAATTGCAGATGTTTTTGTGGTGTGGGCCAAAGAGCTTTCACCTGAAGGAAATGTCGGCCCGATTCGCGGCTTTATTTTAGAAAAAGGTTGGCAAGGGCTTTCTGCGCCTGCAATTCACGGTAAAGTCGGCTTAAGAGCATCTATTACAGGTGAAATTGTCATGGATCAAGTCTTTGTGCCTGAAGAAAATGCGTTCCCAGAGGTTCGTGGCTTAAAAGGTCCTTTCACCTGCTTGAACAGTGCCCGCTATGGTATTGCTTGGGGCACCATGGGTGCAGCCGAGTTTTGTTGGCACACCGCCCGTCAATACACACTGGATCGAAAGCAGTTTGGCAAGCCACTGGCTGCCAACCAACTGATTCAAAAAAAGTTGGCAGACATGCAAACCGAAATTGCGCTCGGTTTACAGCTCGCGCTTCGTTTTGGTCGAATGAAAGATGACGGTATTGCCTCAGTGGAAGCGACCTCTCTGATTAAACGCAATAACTGTGGCAAGGCATTGGAGATTGCCCGTTTGGCGCGAGATATGTTGGGTGGAAATGGAATCAGTGATGAGTTTGGTGTCGCCCGCCATCTGGTTAATCTTGAAGTTGTGAATACTTATGAAGGCACCCATGATGTGCATGCTTTGATCTTAGGTCGTGCCCAAACAGGACTTGCAGCGTTCTAAAGCGAAGTGACTACTAAGACAAAACGGCGGGCATCAAAGATTGATGACTCGCCCTATCTCACCTTGATCTTATCTAGGTCAATACTCGTACATTGATTAAACTGGGCGAAACGCTGTAATTCTCGTTCTAGTGCAAGCAAAAATGAATCTCGATCCTGCAGTTTAGCCTCTTGCACATGCAAACTAATTACTTCTAATCGCTTTTCACGACGATGCACTTTGCAATCAATTTGCCCCACAAAATCATCCGCATAAAGCAGCGGTAAGCAGAAATAACCATATTGTCTTTTGGCTGCAGGCACATAACATTCAATGCGATAATCAAATCCAAACAAGCTGCTTAAACGTTCACGATGAATCACCAGATTATCGAAAGGAGACAATATTTTGACCTCCGCTTGGAGGTTCGGTTCATGCGCTAACACGGCGCTGGCCACATAAATCGTTTGTCCATTTTCAAGCTTAATCAGCTTGATCACGCCTGCATCAATCTGTTCATCAAGTAATTTACGCATAATTTCACGTAAATCCTTATTGGTTTTCAAATGCAGTAATTGCTTCCATGTAAATACGCCATGAGCGCGTATGGCTGTATCCAATAAATACTGTGCATATTCCTGTAAAGTCGGTGTGCTTAGATCAATGCCCTGTGGTATGCAACGTTCAGTCAGATCATAGACTTTTTCCATGCCATTGCGTTCGCAGATCATTAAATCGCCTTGCATGAATAACTGCTCAATCGCCTTGCGGCTCGGCCCTGCATTCCACCAACCTGCAGCACCTTCCCGTTTGCCTTTTTCCATATTTCTAAGTCGGATTCTGCCTTCAGCTTTCACTTGCACCAGAATCTCCTGCATCAGTTGCTGATCGCCTCTTGAGAAGTAACGACTTTCCCCATTACGCACCGCATTCATCAACGGCATGGCATAGCGATAATCTCGCATCGGTAAATAAGATGCTGCATGCGCCCAATGCTCAAAAACAAGCTGATCTTGTACCAGTTGATTTAAATGACCCAATTGATAATTCGGCACCCGACTCCACAGCACATGATGATGGGCACGTTCCACCACAGAAATGGTATCTATTTGCACATAACCCAGATGTTCAATCGCCTGTTGTGTTCCAGATAAGCCCTCACCAAATTTATTGTTTTGTTCTAAACCCTGATGGGATAAAGCTAAGCGTTTTAATAATGAAATCATAATATTATCGTATAAATAGTGTTCACCACCCACGATGGACGAAAGCGAAATAATGGCCGTTATTCAAACTAAATTAACACAATCCTGCCAATTCCTTGCTTATTTTCCTTGTAAATAAAAACGTGGCGCCGCGCCTAAAGAACGTTTAAAGGCTGCGGTAAAAGCACTGCTGCTGCTATAACCCAGTTCCATCGCTACACTGGTAATGGACTGGCCCAATTCCATTCGGGTCAACGCATTGAGTAAGCAAGCTTGCTGTCGCCAATTGCTAAAACTCATCCCGGTTTGCTGCCGAAAAATTCGGGTGAAATTACGGCGACTCATCCCCACCTGCGCTGCAATTTGATCAAGATCATCTTCCAGACTCGGTGTCTTCAACAATTGCAGACACAAGGCAGCTAAACGCGGCTCTTGTGGTAAGGGCGCATTTAAAGGCAGTTCAGGCATCAGCGCAATTTCTTCAATAATCAAACGCATCAAATAATCATCTCGCCCACCCAATTGATATTCCGCAGGGAGATCAACTGCGGTAGACAGTAGCTCATGCAATAACGGCGATACGTTGATCACTGCACAATGGCTGGGTAAATCTGCCTGCATTGCAGCTTGTGGAAGAATATAGGCACTGCGGGTTTTGGTAATCCCGCCCATGTGCACTTCATGATCAATCCCTGCAGGAATCCAGAGGGCACGCTTCGGGGGAACCACCCAACTTCCCCTATGGGTGATCACCGTAAGTACTCCAGTAATGGCATATAGACATTGGCCTCTGCGATGTCGATGGCTCGGCAGAAGATGACCATCTGGATAGTCATTGCCCGTTGCCATCACATTCCGCGGCACATCCTGAAAATCATTGACCTGAATATTGCGCATTGCCCTCATTCCTGAAAATGGCCTGAACTCGATACTATCTGTCCCAAATATGATTGTGGGCCGATTTCTGTTCAGTTTAGGATAAATGCACTGAAAAACAAACCTCTTTCAGCATCACCATTTAAGCTGATACAACGTGTTGGAACAATCATGGCAAGCAATACAGGCACTCTTGAGAATGCATATCCACAAGCGCAATTTCCACCCAATGATCAACCCCAGAAGTTCGTAATACGCGTTGTCGGCGCAGTGGCGTTTGCCCATCTGCTAAATGATTCGATTCAAGCCGTGGTGACTGCAAGTTATCCGATGTTAAAAGCCGAATTTTCTTTAAGTTTTGCTGAAATTGGCTGGATTGCCTTGGTTTATCAAATCACCGCCTCTTTATTACAACCCTGGATTGGTCTGTATACCGATAAGCATCCAAAACCCTATTTATTACCTTTAGGCATGGCAGCCACACTGCTTGGTATTGGTTTGATGGCAATTGCAGCAAGCTTTCAAGGCTTATTGTTTGCTGCTGCACTCATTGGGGTGGGCTCATCGACCTTCCACCCAGAAGCCTCTCGCATCGCCCGTACCGCATCGGGTGGGCGTTTTGGTACCGCCCAATCCATGTTTCAGGTTGGCGGCAATACTGGTTCTGCGATTGGGCCATTAATGGCTGCGGCTGTGATTATCCCGAATGGACAAGGGGCGATTGGTTTATTTGTTTTGGTTGCTGCCTTAGCGATATTTGTTTTATTACGCGTCACCAAATGGGTCATCAAGCAGGCACCTGTACAGCGTGCTGCCAGTCAACCTGCCATTTCGACCTTGACCCGTAAACAGGTGATTCAGGCCATGGCCGTGATTTGTGTGTTGATGTTTGCCAAGTTTATCTATATCGCAGCCATTACCAATTATTTCACTTTCTACCTGATTGAACGCTTTAATGTTTCGATTCAGACCTCTCAGCTGTATCTATTTATATTTTTAGGTGCAGTAGCACTCGGTACTTTTGCGGGCGGTCCTGTGGGCGATCGGATTGGCCGTAAAGCTGTGATTTGGGTGTCATTCTTAGGCATTGCTCCATTTGCGCTGATGTTGCCTTATGTCGGCTTAACTGGCACAGCGATACTGGTCATTATTATTGGTTTAGTCATGTCCTCGGCTTTCTCTGCCTTAGTGGTCTATGCACAAGAAGCGGTACCTGGTCGTGTCGGTATGGTTGCTGGTTTGATGTTTGGTCTTATGTTCGGTATTGGTGGAATTGGCGCAGCAGGTCTTGGTCATTTAGCCGATACCCATAGCATTGTATGGGTGTATAAGCTCTGCTCGTTCCTACCACTGTTAGGTTTTATCACAGCGTTATTGCCGAATACCAAAAAATAATTATTTCCTCAGCAAATGCAGCATGCCAACAAGCCTGCTGCATTTGCCCCCATAAATAAGCATGATCTTGTTTCTCTTCACCGTTAGGTGCTAAAATTTTCAACAGATGTGTGGATCGTTATATTCATTCATCTTCATTGTTACGATAAAAAAACCGCGAAAAATTGATACAGATAGTTTTTCATTAAAAAATATCTTATCAACAGATATCCCAATCTTTAAGATTCGGTCAGCGTTCATCAGGGCTTGAGTTGTTATCAGGCATCGTTAACAGGTTTTCGCAGCATTGCTGTACCTGCTTTTTCGATAGGACGCTTTATGAATCGCTCTCTATTTATTATTTTTTCGACCATTGCTTTAGATGCTGTTGGTATCGGGCTTATTTTTCCAATTTTACCCGCCTTAGTTCAAGATATTAGCCATACTCACCAAACTGCGCTGTACATCGGTCTGCTCGGTAGTCTCTATGCTGCCATGCAATTTATCTTTTCGCCCATGCTCGGTACATTAAGTGACAAGCTTGGACGGCGTCCGATTTTGCTGCTGTCACTGGCAGGCTCGGCCATCAACTATGTATTGCTCACCTTTTCACATAGCCTCGTACTGTTATTCATGGGGCGAATCATTGCAGGCATGAGCAGTGCCAATATGTCTGTTGCGTCTGCTTATCTGGTGGATATCTCAAAACCAGAACAGCGTGCAAAACATTTTGGCTTAATGAGTGCGATGTTTGGCGCAGGTTTTATTATTGGGCCAATCCTGGGTGGTTTGCTTAGCGCATACTGGCTCAGACTTCCCTTTTTGATTGCAGCCATACTGACAGGTCTCAACTTTTTATTGGCCTATTGGGTACTGCCTGAATCGAAAACTGCAAATCTCGAAAAAGATCGAGCCGCTTCCCTTAATCCATTTAAAGCTTTTGCATCACTTCGGTCGATCCCAAATGTAGTTCCCTTGATTGCCACCTTTTTTATCTTTAGCGCCACAGGTGAAGCCTATGCGGTTTGCTGGGCTTTATGGGGGCATGCCGCCTTTCAATGGAATGGTTTTGGGGTCGGTCTTTCTTTAGGCATGTTTGGTTTATGCCAAATGTTGGTTCAGGCTTTTGTTCCTCAGCAAGCCTCAAGATACTTCGGTAATCGAAATACTGTCTTAATCGGCATGAGCTGTAGCAGTATTGCCTTAGTGGTAATGGCCTTTGCGCAGCAAGGCTGGATGATTTTTGCCATCATGCCAATTTTCGCCCTAGGTAGTATTGGTACGCCTTCTTTACAAGCCCTAGCTTCACAAAAAGTCTCACTTGAACAACAAGGACAGTTTCAAGGCATTATTGCATCGACAATCAGTTTGGCCTCAATGTTTGCCCCCCTATTGTTCTCTACACTGTACTTTCAATTGCAAGCTAAATGGCCAGGTGCAATCTGGTTAAGCGTGGCCATGATTTACCTACTCGCGCTTCCGCTTGTCCTTCGGACTCTAAAACCAAACGTACAGCCATAAGAATGACAAAAAAGTAATTTTGGTGTCGCGTAGAAGTACTGATGCTACTTGGATAATCAAACATAAAACCAGATGGCGCGGATTGTGCCATTTCCCATACATCATGCTTCAAAGAGGATAAGAAATGAGTTTTGTGCAAAACAGTAAAACCATGTTACGCAACCTGATCGTCGGTACAACTCTAACCATCGCTACATCAACTGCCTTTGCTCATGTCAGCTTAATTAGTTCCACCCCAGCTGCAAATACCACAGTTTCAACCCAACCTAAAAATCTAAGCCTTAATTTTGCTGATGAGGTGATGTTAATGAAAATTCAAGTGTTAGATGAACAACGTCGAGAATTGCCGCTGAATTATAAAGTCAGCCATGACCTGAAAAAAACCTTTGATATTGCCATCCCTACACTGAAAAAAGGCAAATATACCGTGCTTTGGAGCACCATGGGAAAAGATGGCCATAACATGAATGGTGAATATAGCTTCAGCTTTAAATAAGACATCGCTAATAACGATATATGAACAATTTACCAACTCGATCAATGAGTAAGTTGTTCATCCCAAGGAATAAAAATAATGTCTGAATATTGGATATTTGCCGCTTGGTTTAACAAAATAAGCCTTTATCTCGGCATGATTATGGTCATTGGTGGTTCATTCTGTTATTTCCTACTAGGCCGTTATACTGCAATAAAAAGTACCATTGTCCAATATATGACATTGGGTGCAGTGTTAGGATTGATCTCTAGCGCGTTAGCTTTCTTGCTTTTGATTGGTAGCTTTGCAAACAGCGGCCTCTTCGGCATGTTTGATTTGACCTATATCAATATTATACTGAATACCTCAACGGGGCATATTCATCTGATTCGTATTATCAGCTTTGCGCTAATTCTTGCACTGCTTTTAGTGAAACTCCATCAAAAAAATACCCGTATCAGAAGCTTTGAGAAAATCATCTTCGCTATACTCTTAGTGCTTATTGTATATAGTTTTTCTCAACTGGGTCATGTCACCAATTTATCCATTTTTGCTCAGTTTTTATTGACCATCCATGTACTGGTCATGTCTGTATGGATGGGGTCTTTGTACCCACTTTGGAAAACCAGCCACAGCATCAATGGACTGCCATTAAAGCAGGCGATGCATTTATTTGGGCGGATTGCAGCCTTTATTGTGGCGATATTAATTGCATGTGGCGCCAGCATTGCCCTGCTCTTGTTTAAGGATTTTGATACCCTCCTCACAACGCCTTATGGACAAGGGTTTATCATTAAACTGTTATTTGTTTTTAGCATCTTATTATTAGCTGCTTTTAATAAATGGTATTTCACTCCACGTTTGCAACAGCCCCAATTTGCAAAACAGTTGGGTTATGCAATCCTATTTGAAATGTTATTGGGTTTAATGATTTTAATAACAACTGCATATATCACGACTGTGGTCGGGATTGAGTGATTTACTATAATGTTGATGCTGATTTTAATATCTCTCAATTCACCTTATGTTTCTACACAGTGCCTAATGACTATTTAGCATGCCGCGTTAAGTACCAAAATGATAATGCCATTAGACTTCCGCAGGCACCCAGTAGACAAACGCCATACCATCCCGCTTTTGCATAGGTGATGGTTGTAGTGATTGCTCCTAATCCACTGCCTGCGGCATAGAACAACATATACAGTCCAATTAAGCGGCTTTGATTGTCCTGTCCAGTTTGTAAGATCATGCTTTGATTGGTGACATGTAAAGCTTGCCCGCCCAGATCCAGTAATAAAATACCGATGATTAATGCCACAATTGAGTATTCCATTTGAGCGAATGCCAACCAAGACAATAAGATGACGAGCAAGGCAAAAGCACTGGTTCTTTGTGCAAAGCCTTGATCTGCCCATTGTCCAGCTTTTGTGGCCATTAATGCCCCCAGTGCCCCAACCAAACCAAATGCACCAATAGCGGTATGTGAATACTGATAAGGAGGAGAACTCAACAATAAAGCCAATGCACTCCAAAAAATATTAAACACTGCAAACATCAGCAATGCCAATATGCCTCGTATTTGTAAGAGTTTATTTTGATAAAGCAAACTTAACATCGACAAAATCAAGCGAGAATATGCCAGCGTATTTAGTGTGTTGGATTGTACTGGCAGGGATTTCCATAGGGGTACTGCAATCATCAACATCAGTGTTGCCGCACAAAAATATACGCTCCTCCATCCAGCTAAATCGCTCACACCTCCAGCAAAAACACGTGCTAATAACAATCCGATAAACACGCCACTTTGTGCTGTACCTACGACATATCCACGCTCATGGGATTCGGCAACACTTGCAGCATAGGCAATCAGTCCCTGCGTCATGGCAGTCCCTAACATGCCAACAGCAAACATACTTGCAAATATGCCTACAGCCGTTTTAGTGATACTTACAGCAGTCAATGCAAGCACCAATCCGAATAGCTGTAATAGCATTAATCGCCTGCGATCGACTCGATCCCCCAATGGAACTAACAACAATAAAGCGATCGCACAACCCATTTGCGTCACGAGAATGACACTACCAACAGCGGCATAACTGATTGCCAAATCCGTTGCAATTGCATCAAGCAATGGTTGTGCATAATAAACATTGGCAACACTCAGACCACTTGCTATGGCAAATAGCCACACCAAACTGGTCGGCAATTTTTTGGGTTGGATTAAACAATGCTTTTCATTTTTTGTTAAAGCCGATGTATAGGGACTAGTCATCGCAGCACCAAACTAGTTTCAAATTAAAACTAGTTGAACAATAAGTCATCTAGTTTTAAAATGCAACTAGTCTGATCTAACTGTTCCGAGAATGCGATGTCACTCGATAAAATTTCCGTAGATGAACCTTGTCCTGTTGCACGTTGTGTTGATGTGATTGGAGATCGTTGGTCATTGCTGATTATTCGAGATGTGATGGATGGGATACATCGCTTTGGTGATCTACAACGTAGTCTGAGTGTTGCACGTAATATTTTGTCCCACAGACTACATAAATTAATTGATGCTGAAATTCTGGAACTGCGAGCTGCGTCTGATGGCACAGCCTATCAAGAATATATTTTGACGGATAAAGGAAAACAGCTGTTCCCGATTGTGGTTGCATTACGCCAATGGGGTGAACAATATTTATTTGGGGAAAATGAAGCGCATTCTGTCCTGATTGAAAAATCAACAGGAAAACCTGTTCCATTGATGATACCCACCTCAAATGAGGGAAATCTTTTAAGCACCAGTACCACAGAAGTATTAAAAGTGAATCTATAGCATCTATAAAATATGCGTTAAAAATTTATGCTTTCTTTACGCAGAATTTACGATCATTTTATTATTTATCAATCAATTAAAACCTAATATACATCACATCAAATTTAACTCATATGCTGAGGATGTTATGAAAGGTTTTCATTGTGTGCTGGTTTTTACAACTGTTTTAGCCTCAAACGATGCGTTAGCATCAGATCAGCCCGCAACATCGAATTTAGTGCTGAGTGGCAATGTCGCTTTGGCCAGTGAATATCGCTGGCGTGGTCAAACTCAAACCAAAAGTGATGCAGCGTTGCAAGGCAACTTTCTTTTAAGTCATTCCTCAGGATTCTATGCCTCGGCTTTTGCATCAAATGTCGATTTTGGTGATGAAGCACACTTAGAACTCGATCCTTTTATTGGCTATACGACTCCAATCAACTTAGGGAAATTCCAACCCACTCTTGATCTCGGTATGCTGCGTTATCATTATGTCGGTAAAAGCGACTTAAATTATAATGAGTATTATCTCAAACTAATCATCAATAATGCTTTGAACGATAATGATAGCTTTACACCGAGTGTGAGCTATACCCCGCAATATGGAGGCAAAGCCACTCGCCAAAGCATAGGTGAAAATGTCAAAAATTGGTATTTTAACCTTTTATATAGCACTCCCATTGCCGAAACCAACTTTGGTGTCGTTGCCAGCTTAGGCTATTCCAAAGCAAGCCAAGAAATTTATGGTGGAGATCCTAAAGATCATTTCTTCGATTGGAAAATTGGCACAAATTATAGCTATAAACCGATGAACTTAAGTGCGGAACTGGCTGCAATTGGAACCAACCTTGATAGCTCTGGTTATTCAGATAGCAATAAAAAAGGCGTTAAAACTGCCGCCGTGTTTAGCCTGACCAAGTCCTTTTAGAATAAAGATAAGCGAAGTACAGCAAGCATCAACCAATATGCAGGCTTGCTGTATGACATCGCATTGATTTGACTGATTCGTTCTAACTGGATTTACGCTGAAAACCTTGTTGCTCCAATAATTGAGCCCGAGTTTCATAATCTACGACTTCAAGTATCTGATGTAATAACCACATATAGCCAAAAGGATCTTTAAACATCGCGTTTTTGATGCCCATTTTAGGCATATCCTGCACTGCTTGAATCACCGCGGCACCCGCATCAACTGCTTGCTGTAAGGTTTGCTCGATATCAGTGACCGTAATATTAAACCAAATCGGGATATAGCTTTCTTGGGTAGGTGCAAGCAATTGGAAATCTGGGTTTTCATCTAGCATATGAAAATGAACGCCATGAATACTCATAATCACACTATTTTGTCCAAGCACAAAATCACCGACTTCAATTCTTACGACCTCAAAAACCCGCTCATAAAACGCCAATGCAGTCATGGTGTCTTTCACAATAAAATCTATTTCTGTACTTTGCATCTGCTTTTTCTCTGTGTTTTTTTCATTCTAATCGGCAGTTTTTTTGACCACTGTCTATACTTTGTAATACACATCGGTTTACAGCTATAAAAAAGCCAAGCAAGATTCAACCTCGCTTGGCTCTTAGATCATAGAAAATGATTATTCAATAATTAAATCTTTAGCAGGAATACCATCACCATAAACAGGTTTTAAAGTCTTTTCATAAGCCTGATGGATCACACCTTGTTTGGCTAATTTCTCTAGATCTTGATTTAACCAATCCAATAATTCTTTATTGCCCTTCTGTACCGCTGGTGCAATCAAATCCTGCTCGCCAAGATTAGTAATGCCAACCGTATAGTTTGGATTCTCTTTTGCCCAAGCTAAAACTAGAAGATTGTCATGTGCTAACGCTACACCACGACTATCTTTTAAGGCATCAAACGTTTCAGTATTTTGCTCATACTTTTGCAACTTAATTTCTGGATGTTGCTTACTAAAGAATGAGTCGGCTGTCGTACCCTTATTCACCAATAGAATTTGATCCTTTAATTGGGCAATATCAGTAATCGGCTTGTCTTTAGGAGACACCACACCCAACGCTACTTTTAAATAAGGTTTAGCAAAATCAACCACCTGTTCACGTTCAGGTGTCACGGTGAAATTAGCAAAAATAATATCGACCTTATTGGCTTTTAGATATTCAACTCGATTGGCAGCTTCTGTCAGTACGAACTGAACTTTATTTTCATCACCCAATAAATCTTTAGCCACATGTTTGGCAATTTCCACATCAAAGCCCTGATTTTTACCTTGTGCATCCAGATAACCAAACGGTGGCTTGTCACTAAACACACCAATACGCACCACCCCATTTTTCTTGATCTGCTCAATGCTGGAGACTTGCGTTGAGGCCTCAGCCGATTTCTCTGCTGACTGTGGATTTTTATTACACGCCGTCAATCCTAAACTGAATATAGAAGCCAGCAGTAATTTTTGAATATTTGACAATGTTATTGTTTGCATACGTTCACCTTTTTTAGTGTTCTAAAAATCTGTTATTGCTTAGTGCTATCAACATCTAAAAAGATATTGGGGTTCACTTTTTCGCCATAAATTGGCTTCAAAGTTTGGTCATAAATCTTTTGAACTTCACCTGTCGCCCTGAGCTGTTTGATTTCATTATTGAGCCAGTGCAGTAATTGGGTATTGCCCTTCTTCACACCTGCTGCAATAAAATCTTCGTTACCAATCTGTGGAATACCCGCTACATAATTCGGATTCTTGGCTGCCCATGCCAGTGCGTAGGTACTGTCTTGTGAAATGGCATCGCCCCGACCATCGATCAGTGCATTAAACGCATCGGTATTTTGTCCAAATTTCAATAAATGAATTTTGGGATAGTTTTTACTGAAATAGATCTCTGAGCTTGAGCCCTTATTCACAATTAAAGTTTTGCCTTCGAGACTTTTAACATCGGTAATGGCTTTGGCTTTGGGTGAGACAATCCCTAAGGAGGCTTTCAAAT
Organism: Acinetobacter sp. Ac_3412; assembly: GCF_013072675.1. NCBI lineage: Bacteria > Pseudomonadati > Pseudomonadota > Gammaproteobacteria > Moraxellales > Moraxellaceae > Acinetobacter > Acinetobacter sp. Ac_3412. The sequence goes on from NZ_LXUJ01000001.1 coordinate 285,870, forward strand.
AAGGCTCGGAAAAATCAACCACCTGTTGCCGCTCTGGCGTCACCGAAAAGCTGGCAAAAACCACATCAACTTTTCCTGACTTTAAAAACTCAACCCGATTGGCAGCTTCTGCCACCACAAACTGAATTTTATTTTCATCACCCAGTAAACCTTGAGTGACACGCTTTGCTAAGGCCACATCAAAGCCCTGATTTTTGCCCGCACTATCGACATAACCAAAAGGTGGATTGTCGGCAAATACGCCAACTCGCAAGACACCATTTTTCCGAATCTGTTCCAGTGAAGTATCTTGTGCCGTAGCTTTGGGCTCTGAGGAAGCGGGTTGATTACAGCCCGTCAACACAGCTGTCATCAATACGCAAGTGATGCCCAGACCAAACATTTTTGTTTTTGAAAAAGAGTGCTGTTGCCCAATTGCTAAATTCAATTTCATAAAGTCCTCTTATTGCTTTTAATAATTCAAAATATTTAAAAAGGTTCTCGCGCGTTCCGTCTGCGGATGCTGAAAAAATGCTTCTGGCGAGCTTTGTTCAATGATCTTGCCCTTATCCATGAAAATAATGCGATCCGCCACTTTGCGGGCAAAACCCATTTCATGGGTCACAATCAACATGGTCATGCCTTCCTGCGCCAGTTTCAGCACCACATCTAGGACTTCCCGCACCATTTCAGGATCTAAGGCTGCAGTAATTTCATCCAGTAAGATCACTTTCGGTTGCATCACCAAAGCACGGACGATGGCAATCCGCTGTTTCTGACCACCCGATAAATTGGAGGGATAATCATATTTACGATCGATTAACCCCACGCGCTGCAACAATTGATCTGCCAGTTGTTCTACTTCTGCTCGTTGGCGTTTTTGCGCTTTTAGCGGACCCAGCAGAATGTTATCAATCACATTCATATGCTTGAATAATTCATAGTTCTGGAACACCATTCCGACCTGTTGGCGTACGTTATCCCACGGCAAGTCCTGCCCTAATACACCCACATCTTTAAGGTGAATTTCACCTTCTTGAATGGGTTCCAATCCATTGATGCAGCGTAGCAAGGTACTTTTTCCACAACCTGATGGTCCCAAAATCACCACCACTTCGCCTTGTTGTACGTCTAAATCAATGCCATGCAAAATATGACTTTGTTTATAAAACTTGTGTAAATGCTGTATCGATAACAAAGTCATGCGTTCTCCCACACTTTTTCTAAATGCGCTGCTAAAAGCGATAATGGATAACAAATCAGGAAATAAAGAATAAAGATGAAACCGTAAATCCACAGTGATGCACTGGGTACCGTCAATAATGAGTTCTCAATAATCTGCTGCCCCACTTTCAGAACTTCCACCATCCCGATCAGTACAGCTAATGAACTGGTTTTAATCATGCGGGTAAACAGATTTAATGCACCAGGTGTTACCCGTTTTAAACTTTGTGGGAAAATCACATAAGTTAAAGCTTGGATATGATTCAAGCCCATGGCATAGGCAGAATCCCGTTGATGCTGATCAATCGAGGTGATCGAGGCGCGAACCAGATCACCCATTTCCGCAGTTCCCCATAAGGTAAATACAAAAATACAAACCCAAAACGATGACAACTGCCAGTTAAACCATGTCGCAAAACCAAAATAGAAAACAAACAATAAGACGAGGATTGGCACAATTCGTATAGTCTCGAGATAGAAACGGCACAGGATTTTGACCAACACATTTTTTGAGGTCATGATCACCCCAAAAATTGTCCCGAAAATGGCAGATAAAAATACGGACAGAAATGCAATTTCGATGGTTTGCAACAAGCCATACAGTAAACGTTCGATATGGCTCGGTTGAAATAAATACTCAAGTCCCATGGCTCACCTTCCGACTGCGGTATTCCAAATAACTTGTTAAAGCTGATACAGGTAACAAGATGATCAGATAGGCCATGATTAATAGGAATAGCGCTTCTGTGGTTTTGTAATCCATGCCAATCAGGTCTTTGGTCACAAACAGGAGTTCAACCACAGCAATGGCACTCAAGATGGAGCTTTCTTTAATCAGAAATAAGCAGTTCGCACCAATGGCTGGAATAGACAGCGACAATGCCTGTGGAAACACCACATATTGAAAGACTTGCACGGCGTTTAAACCCACACTTCGAGCAGAATCAATTTGTCCTTGTGCAACTGACTGCAGACCAGCACGAAAGGCTTCCGCCATATAGCTACCACCTAGAAAAGTCAGACCAATCACACCGCAGGTAAATCCATCGAGTTTGATGCCAATCTTGGGCAAACCGTAGTAGAGGAAAAAGAGCTGAATGAGCAAGGGTGTATTGCGGGAAACCTCGATATAGATTTTGACAATTTTATTCAGTACTCGAACCTGATAGGTACTGATTACGCTACAGATCAACCCAAATAAAATGGATAACACGATACCAATAGAGGAGATTTTTAAGGTCATGAGGGTGGCCGCATAGAACTGCGGCAGCACGCTCTGTATATACTGCCAATCCAAAGAAAACATCCGAATGTAAAATTGATTCTTTTGATAAATACGTTGTTGTTATTTATCTTTGGATGAGTCTATGCTGATTGAAATTTCACATGAAATATTATTATTTGCTAAGCTTTGCTGAAATTTGGATGATGAGCTATATCTCAATTCAGTTTATAAAAAATTCTGGGAATTTTCCCAGAATTTACAGATTTAACCATTAAATTAAAAGCACAAATAGAACATAAACATAAATAGACCACCTAATACCATTGCTATCCAAGATAAAATCTTAGAGATAATTCTCTCTTGTTTTAAAAAAAATGGAGCGCCCCATTTATCAACATCTATTTTTTGTAACCATGATAGATACCAAGGGAAAGTTAGAGTAAATATAAGTGAGCTAATCATCACACTAACAAAAGTTGATCTTTTATAGAAATCAGAAAAATTTACCTTAAAAAATAAAATCCAAAATATAATTTCCGCTATGCAAAGTACAATACATAAATATACATTGAATTTAACTCTTGAATCATAAAAAAATAATGGTGTTAGTATCCAAAAAGGATATATAAAACCCAGCATAAGCCTAAAACCATATAATTCGTGCGTACCATCCAAAAAATAATATCGAGGAAATATTAAAAAATAATAAGAAGCTAATAAAAAGTAAATTAAAATTCGAACTTTATCAAAACAAATATTATCTTTATTACGTATATACACTTGCTTCAATATACAAAAACCAAATAAGTATGCGACATAAAAATATGTTATATACCAGACAGCTAGAGCAATATTATCTATATTAAGCCCAGTATAGCTATATAATTCAACAGAAAGTCCTAAATAAAAACCAGAAAAAACAAATATTAGCCCAAAAGTTGAAAAACCTTTTAAAATAATAGCGAAAGGAGAATCTTTTTCATTTAAATCTGAATTCATAATCGTTTTCATTCTCCTCTTATTTTAGCCCATCTAAATAACTTTATTCTCTAAACTCAGTACAGGCTTGGCACAACCATTTCTATTTTCAATTTTTAGAATCAAAACCAAAGCTGTGTATAAGAGTCTATTTTATCTTAAAATAAAGATGATATCTTTCATCCAGCATAACAAGCGGTTCAATTGCCGTATCCCAAATTTTTGCGCCTTGCCTTTGCGTTTCTGATTATTCATTTGAGCTTATTGCTGTTCTAATAGCAAATACAATATCAATAAATTGCTGTGAAGATAGCCCATCAAATCTGATTTGCTCAACAAATAGCTCTTCTGTAATTTTTTCATAAATCTTTGGATGGCTATCCTGAATTGATCTTTTGATTAAACTACGAAGATAGAAATCAGTAGTAGAATTACAATCAAATTCTGTCCATTGATAGCCATAAGGTTGTTTCTCATTAAACCCGACTATATAAAGCGTCCCCATATCAGCATCTCATGATTATATTTTGCCTATTGATCAGAATCTAATCTTCAAACTAGTCGATCCGCTCTCTATCCATTACAATCACTTCTTTTTATTCAGCGCAGCGTATTTTGAGTAATTCCTCTCCCCAATTAAAACGTGGACTAAAAAACCGCCACATCCAATTGATTGCGATGGGTGGTGCGGTGGGTACAGGTCTGTTTTTAGGCTCAGCTCAGGCAATCCAGTCCGCAGGCCCTTCGATTATTTTAGGCTATGCCATTGTCGGTTTGATCGCATTTCTAATCATGCGACAAATGGGTGAAATGATTGTAGAAGAACCTGTTGCTGGTTCGTTCAGCTATTTCTCACAAAAATATTGGGGAAACTTTGCTGGCTTCTTGTCGGGTTGGAATTACTGGGTGGTTTATATTTTAGTGGCAATGACTGAGCTGACAGCGATTGCCAAATATATCCACTATTGGTGGCCACATATTCCTGCGTGGATCTCGACTTTTTTCTTCTTCATTGTCGTCACCTGCTTAAATATGGGCAATGTGAAATTTTATGGCGAATCCGAATTCTGGTTGGCCATTATCAAGGTTGTTGCCGTCATTTCAATGATCCTGTTTGGTTTGTACCTATTACTGACCGCTGGAGCTGATTCAACCGCAAGTTTCACCAATTTATGGCAACACGGCGGATTTTTTCCGCATGGCTTCTCAGGCTTGTTTTACATGTTGGCCTTTTTAATGTTTGCCTTTGGCGGCATTGAATTGATCGGTATGACTGCAGCTGAAGCTGAAAATCCAGAAAAAAGTATTCCTCAAGCCATTAATCAGGTAATTTTCCGAATCTTGATTTTTTATGTAGCGTCGCTGGCCATCATCATGTCTTTGATTCCTTGGAATCAACTTGATCTGGGTGGTTTGGACAAAAGCCCTTTCGTGATGATTTTCAGTCAATTGGGCATTGATTGGGCGGCGCATTTACTCAATTTTATTATTTTGACCGCAGCACTCTCGGTTTATAACAGCGGCATGTATGCCAATAGTCGTATGCTGTTCGGGCTTGCAGTACAAGGTAATGCCCCTAAGATTTTTGCCAAAGTCAGCAAGCAAGGCGTACCAATACCAGCGGTAATCTTTTCTTCTATCTTGATTTTTGGTTGTGTCTTACTAAACTATTTTGTGCCAGAACAAGCGCTAAGCCACTTGATGTATATGGCTGTCGCTGCCTTAGTTCTAAACTGGGCGATTATTAGTTTTACTCATTTGAAATTTAAACAGGCTATTCGATTAGAAGGCAAAACTGTAAAATTTCCAGCCTTGTTCTCGCCACTTAGCAACTATCTGGTTCTCACCTTTATTGTCATGATTCTGTACATCATGTGGACCCAAGGCTTTAAAGAGTCTGTGATTCTAATTCCGGTCTGGATCATATTTATGTTCGGATTATTTAAAGTCTTGAAATGGAATAAATCGCTTTAAAGCATGACCACTTATTCGCATCTACAGTACTTAACAGGAATAAGCTGTAGATGCATTTTCTCTCTACTTTCTATCTGAAGCATAAGTTTCGACATCTTAGGCCTGATTTGTTATCAGCTGACTCAATTTGCTACTATAGAGCTGTCCCCTTTATCACTCAATCCAATGTCCGAACCTCAATTCTCTCTTAGCGATTATCTCTCAGCAGTACAGGAAGTCATTCGCCTGTCTTTTGATGAGCCTGTCTGGGTCAAAGCGGAGATTCGGAATTTAAATATTAAAGGTGGGCATTACTATCTTGAGCTGGCTGAAAAGGAACAAGATACCGATAAAGTCATCGCAAGCTGTAAAGCCACGATTTGGAAATTCACTGCGGCTAAAATGGTGCTTAAATTTGAGCGTGAAAGTGGGATTGAACTATCAAAAGATTTAAATGTCCTGATTAAAATCAAGGCTCGTTTTGATCCTCAATATGGCTTTTCAGTCAATATTGAAGATATCGACTCAAGCTTTACCTTGGGCGATATTGCGAAACGCTATCAACAGATTCTAGCGCGATTAAGCAATGAAGGTCTGGTACATTTGAATAAAGAACTGCCTGCACCTTTTGATATTGAAAATGTACTGGTGATTGCTCCGGAAAATGCAGCAGGTTTAGGTGACTTCAAGAAAGATGCCGATGCATTATATCAAGCCGGTGTCTGTCAATTTGTTTATCACACCGCGACTTTTCAAGGTAATACCGCCGCACACAGTATTATGGAGTCTTTAGGCTCAGGGCTACGCCAGTGGGCAAAAGATTATACCCTACCGCCAGATCTGATCGTGATCATTCGTGGTGGTGGTGCAGTCAACGATTTAGCTTATTTAAATGACTATGATCTGGCTGCCTTGCTGTGTAAACGCAAAGTCCCGATCTGGGTCGGTATTGGACATGAAAAAGACCGAACCATTTTAGATGAGATTGCACATCGTTCCTTTGATACACCCAGTAAAGTCATTGCAGGAATTCGGAATCTGATTGCAGAACGCTCACAAGATGTCGTCAATCATCTCCAAACCATCAAACTACTGTCTCAACATCAGATTACCGCCTATCAAAATCAAAATGATCGATTGATGAGTGTTATCAAATCACAGGCTGAGAATCAAATCAGCGCCAGTAATTTACACCTTCAAGTTGCTAAATCAACCCTGCAATATTTTGCGAAACAGCAAATTAAAACAGCCTCGACTCAAATCGAAGCCTTGATGCGGGAAACATTACTGCAAAATCCCAAGCATGTTTTAGCTAAAGGCTATGCCATTGTGCGTAGTGAAAACAAAGCGATTCGCTCTGTGCAACAAGTCGGCTCAAGCATTGCGGTTGAAATGCATGATGGTTATATCCATGCCAATGTAAGTCATATCAAAGAGGTCATTGATCATGAGTAAAAAAGAATTAAGCTTTAAAGACGGTTATAGCCTACTCAAAAAAAATGCGGCGCTGCTCGAAGCTCAGGAAGAACCTGATATTGATAACTTAATGAAGATTGTTGAGGAGTCAATGAATGCATATAAAGCCTGTAAATCACGTGTAGATGCAGTGCAACAAGCATTGAATGAAACCTTTAAAGAGAGCTAATTTTTAGTATAAAGAAGTCTGTTTGATCATGAGTCGTATAAAACCATGACAAGGCCGCAAAACGATGTGGCGCTGGCTCGCTCTCTTTATTTTAAATCGTGAACAATTTTATAAACGAAGAAGTGTTGTAGCAATCGTACTGACAACACCTTCATACGTGCTTGATTTACGACACAGCCTTTAAAGGTCTGCTATAGAGTTTAAACACCAAAATTACTGAGCCTTACGCTCTTTATTCACCAGATATTCAACAACTTGAACAACTTTATTATCCCCGCCTTGGACGATATATTTACCATTGACTACAACAGCTGGAACGCCCGTAAGTTGATATTTTTGCGCCAATTGGTTTGATTCTGCAATTTTTGCTGTAATCGGGAAAGAATCATAGCTGCTATTAAATTTAGCCTCAGGAATGCCATATTGTGTAAAAAACTTAGCAAAAGCCTCTTTTTGTAAAACCTTTTCCTTACCTGAAAAATTGATATGGAATAAAGGTAGATGGGTACGTTTACGTACACCTAAAGCCTCACTCACATAATATGCACGCGCACCCTGCTCCCACATCGGGTTCATTGCCGCTGGCGTACGCAGAAAGTAAACATCTTTAGGAATGGTCTTTAACCAAGACTGCATATGTGGTTCTAATTTAAAGCAATAAGAGCATCCATACCAGAAAAACTCTCTCACTTCGATTGTATTGGCTGGCGCTGATGTTTTTACTGGATTTTGAACCACGGTATAATCTTTACCGGCAATAAAATCCGCGGCCATACTCTGTGTTGAACATACTGCAACAATTGCAGCCGCGCTGGTTAAAATAAAATGTTTCATTAAATTTATAGCTCTTACAGTCACTTCTAAACGAGGTAATATCTGCATTAAAATAAATATTTTAATCAGACATCAACCTCGATTTAATGATTACTCATTTAAAAAATCCCAAACATTTCGAAAAATGAATGGGATAACGATATAAATATTTCACTGGAGGAATGTATATCGTGAAGCTGTCATTTTTACCATACACTTAGGATTAAAATAAATATTACATCACAAAAATAAACAAATTCGTCTACTTAATTAACTTTACGCGCTATGGATGAACAAGTCGCTAGCATATCTGTTTCAGCATCAATAACTTTCGTTTTTATATCCAATAAACTTAACATGGTTGGAAATAAATTATCCTGACTCAATACTTCATTTTTTTGATTCAACAAACATTTTATCTGCTCAGGATTAGACTGTTTCCAAAGTGCTGAAAACCACATGATCATCGGAATATGTGTTTGCTGTTGAGGTGCAATCATATAGGGGGCTCCGTGTAAATACATCCCACTTTCACCTGTGGATTCCCCATGATCAGACAAATACCATAAGCCTGTTTCATATTGTGTATTCTGTTTTAAAGTTTCAACCAGTTGGCTCAAGATATAATCGGTATATAACAAAGTATTGTCATAGGTATTTTGCAAAGCTTCACGACTACAGCCTTGAATAGCATTGGTATCACATGTGGGCCTAAAAACTTTAAATTGGGGTGGGACGCGCTTGTAATAAGCTGGACCATGACTGCCTAATTGATGTAGTACAAGCAAACGAGGTTGTGTATCCCCTTGAGGAATCGATTTTAGATAGGATTGCAAACTATCAATTAAAATCTCATCAAAACATTCTCCGCCCTTGCACCATTTTTTCTGAATCGGTTCTGCAATCTTATACATTTCAACCCGGTCACAAACACCCTTGCAACCAGAATTATTTTCAATCCAAGTGACCTGATAACCAGCACGTTGCGCAATATCGAGTAAGCCCTCTCTGCGAATGGCTAAGCGCTCATCATAGGATTTACGTGGCATCCCTGAAAACATACAGGGAACAGAAACAGCCGTTGCCGTGCCACACGAACTCACTTTAGAAAAATTCAAGATGTCTTGTTGAGCCATTTCAGGATTGGTGAGTTTGCTGTACCCATTTAAAGAGAAATTTTCAGCTCTGGCTGTTTCACCCACCACAAGCACCATCAGTTTGGGTAATGCATTTTCACGTTGTAAAAGCTTGGCATCTTCACCATAACTGATGAAGGGTTGATTCTTTTTTGGTGCCTTCTTTTTGTAATATGAAACAAAAGAGCTAATCATATTTTGTGGCGAAATCATTCCTTTTAAACTGCGATTTTCACGGAAAATAGCTGCAAAATCGACATAGAAAATAAACAGCATAACGATGACAATAGATAAAGAAACAACAGCAGTTATAATTTTTTGAGTAAATTGAAACATAAAGGGTTTAGCTTCATGTCTAATTTTAACCCTAGCAACAACAAAAATAGGCAGAATGATCAGTCCCAAGACCCAAGCCAAAAGATACCAAGACCAAAGATCTCGTGCTTCTGTAAAGTTGGTTTGCATCATATTCTGGATTTGATCAGAAGTAATCCATACACCAAGTGAAGTTACGGTATAGGATGCAAATCCGCCAATTAAGATCAGAAAAATCGCAATGGGTTTTGCAGTCCAACGCCAGTTAAAAATCTGAAATATAAAATTATATGTAAAGATCACGACCAATATAGAAGCAATCAAAAATAAAAAACATTCAAGACCTGAATAAGGGGTTAGGTCTTGAATTTTCATAAAGAATGAAAAATTTAAAAACAGACCTAACCAAATTGCCAATATAAAATTAAATGTTAATAATGAAACATCTCTTCCAAGTGTTTTTTTAAGCCAAAGCATTTTAAAATCCCGAAAAAAGCCACCCCAGCCTTTTAAAAATAAATAAAAACTAGAAAATCTAGAAAAATAAAAAATCACTCTATTTAAAATAGTATATCTCAGATCCAATCTGTTTTTAGAATATGACAAAAATGTAATTTACCCGTCATATTTTAAAAAATTAAGCCTTAAATTAAATATAAGAGTGAATCTTTATATCTCTATTAAATTCATAATGATTACTTAATGTATGGAAAGCTGTATAAAAAAGTCAAAACAGCAAAAACTGGCATAAAAAAACCACATCTGAGGATGTGGCAAAAGGTGTAGCGATGTTTGTACGGCTTTACGATGCTTTTAGAATAGAACGGTTTGCTTAAATGAAACTGAAATGAAAGCATCATGCTTGGACATTCTCATATTGAATATCATGCTCTTCCCTCAGGCCTGTGTTAGCATTCATGATGATTGAAAAGCACAAGCAACAAAAAGCCCTTGTTATCACAAGGGCTTTTTGAGTTTGGCTCATATAATCACAATCAGATTATAAGAATTGAGATATATTTTTAAATTTCAATCTGGCTACCCAGTTCCACTACGCGGTTGGTCGGGATTTGATAAAAATCACTGACTGGACTGGTATTACGTTGCATTGAAATAAATAAATGCTCCCGCCAAGGTGCCATGCCATCCCCGACACTATGCATGATACGTTCACGTGAGATAAAGAAGCTAATCTGCATCAAATCGTATTCAAACTCTAGCTGTTCATAGGCTTGAGCCAATGCACGAGGCACATTCGGTTCATCTTTAAAGCCATAGAAAATTTTAATCCGATAGAATTGCTGATCTAAAGTTTCAACATGAATACGCTCTTCTTGCGGGACAAAAGGAACATCTTCAATCACCACAGTCGCCAGAATATTGCGTTCATGTAACACTTTATTATGTTTAATATTATGCAACATAGCATGTGGAACCACATTCGGCGTACCTGTCAGGAATACGGCATCTCCAGGTACACGATATACACTATCACCAATACTTCTTATGAATAAGTCGAGTGACAATGTGTCATGTTCAAGCTTGGCAAAAGTGAGCTCTCGACCTCGCTTCCAAGTCATTAGAATGATCATTGCTACGGCGCCAATTAATAATGGCACCCAACCGCCTGAGAATATTTTTAAAGATGCAGCGGCAACCAAAACTGACTCTAGAATGAAAAATGGAATAATAAGTAGAAATACCTTCGGTAAGCTCCATTTCCATGCATAGTAAATAAAGACTGCAACCAAAATCGTATCGCACAGCATAGTTAATGTGACCGCTAAACCATAAGCACTGGCAAGGTTTGAACTGGTCTGGAAGATTAAAATTAGAATTAAAATTGCAATCAGCAATAGCCAGTTTAGGAAAGGCACATAAATCTGCCCTTCTTCTGAATCAGAGGTATGTTTAATCCCTAATCTTGGTAAATAACCCAATTGAATTGCTTGGCGTGCCAAGGAAAACACTCCAGAAATAACCGCTTGTGAAGCAATCACTGCCGCCATAGTCGCCAAGATAATCATCGGGTATAACGCCCAACTTGGCACTAATAAATAGAATGGGTTTTCAATCGCTGCTGGATTTCGCAGTAATAGTGCACCTTGGCCTGCATAGTTTAAAACCAAGCAAGGTAACACGACACTGAACCATCCAAAACGGATCGGACGTGGGCCAAAGTGCCCCATGTCTGCATATAGTGCTTCTCCTCCAGTGACCGTTAACACTACAGCACCCATAATAAAGAAAGACTGAACTGGATGAGTAAAGATAAACTGTATCGCCCAATGTGGACTCACCATTCCCAGTACAACTGGTGTCTGTATCACACTGGCAATACCTAAAATGCCAAGTGACAAAAACCAGACTAAAGTGATTGGCCCAAAAAACTTACCGACAAAGGCCGTGCCATGTTTCTGCATCAAAAACAGCGTGGTCACAATCACGATCGCAATGGGCACAATGAAGGGATCAAGCACATTGGTGGCAATGGATAAGCCTTCAACTGCAGAAAGAACGGATATGGCTGGGGTGATAATCCCATCTCCAAAGAATAAAGATGCCCCGATAAAACCAATCGCAATCAGATAGATTTTTTTTGTTTCTGATAATTTCGCTTTACGCAGGTTCAAGGCCAATAAAGCCATGATCCCACCTTCACCATTATTGTCTGCACGCATGACAATCGCGATGTATTTAATACTGATGATCAGCATTAAGCACCAGAAGATAATCGACAAAATACCTAATACATTTTCAGGCTGAATCCCTAAACCATGAGCCGCATGGAAGGATTCTTTTAATGCATAGAGAGGACTTGTTCCGATATCTCCAAAGACCACCCCGAGCGCTGCCAACGCTGTGGCAGGCAATGCTGCTTTTTTTGTAGTATTTTGCATAATGAGCTTTCTTTAACTGTTATAGGGCAAAACTTTGATCATTTATTTTCTTTAAGCATATGCTCTATTTCTCGCGAAGAATACCCTCTCTCTTTAAGAATCTGAACAATAATCTGCTGTATTTCTTCCGATGCACCGGCATATTTTTCGACCAGCACGTCTACGGGATAACCCATGAGTACCTCTTTTTTATTAAGAAGCAGGTTATGAAAATGATTGTTTTGATCAGATGTATTAAAGAAACTCATTAACCTATCCATAAGAACGATTGCAAAGTGTATTTTAATAAACTTAAAAAAATGGCCGCGTAAAATTTGCGTAAATTTTTAGGTGACGTCATCTAAGCACAACATGTCCAAGCTCTCCTAAAACCACATTCGAAGATCTAACTTTAAGAAATAAATTTAAGTTTGGGTTACTTTGGCCAGATAGTAGTGAAGCCAGCATTCTAGGTGCTTGCTTTTTAATATTTGAACTTGTTCGATATCACACAGAGTAAGGGGGGATGGCCTTGGTTCATATTCCCAATTTAAATGGGATTAACACAGATAAGAAAAAAGCCCTTGCAATAACAAGGGCTTTTTGAATTTGGCGGAAGCGGTGAGATTCGAACTCACGGAGGACTCACACCCTCGTCGGTTTTCAAGACCGGTGCATTAAACCGCTCTGCCACGCTTCCATGTGCGTAAGAATACAAAGCTTACCCTGTTTATACAAGAGAAATTTAATTGCAATGTATTCAAATGCATAATGTTTCATCAATTTTAGAGTTTTGCGGCTAATTCAGCACCATCTCGGATCGCGCGCTTGGCATCTAACTCTGCTGCAAGCTTTGCCCCGCCAATAATATGATAGTTCGCCGAAGTGTTTTCACCATCTTTAGGCATTAAATCTTTAACAGATTCCTGCCCCGCGCATACGACAATGGTATCTACACGCAATAATTGATCATGGCCATTATGCTCTACCCATAACCCTTCATCGGTCACCGCTTTATACTGCACACCACGCAACATACGTACAGCATGTTTTTTCAGTTGCGCACGATGTACCCAACCAGAGGTTTTCCCTAAACCAATTCCAAGCGGTGTAGTTTTACGCTGCAATAAATAAATCTGACGCACTGGAATTTCAACTTCTGGACGTTGCATTCCACCTTCAGAAATATAGTTAGGATCTGGATCTACACCCCACTCACGTTGCCATTCTGCTAAGGGTTGTGGCTGAGGTTGATGTGGTGGTTTTAACAGAAATTCTGATACATCAAAGCCAATCCCGCCTGCACCAATCACAGCAACCTTATGACCCACTTCTGCGCCGCGTAATACTTCTGCATATGACAACACTTGAGGTGCTGTACTGCCCTGAATCTTCAATGCACGTGGTACAACACCTGTAGCCACAACCACTTCATCAAAACCTTCACGTTCTAACTGTTCACGATTTACACGTGTATTTAAACGAACATCTACACCCGTTTGTTTCAGCTGCACTTTAAAGTAACGGATGGTCTCATGGAATTCTTCTTTTCCAGGTACCACTTTGGCTAAATTAAACTGACCACCAACATCATGATTTGCTTCAAATAAAGTTACGGCGTGACCTCGACTGGCAGCAACCGTGGCAGCAGACATACCCGCGACACCACCACCAACAACAGCAATACGCTTTGGTTTTTTGGTTTTGATATAAACCAGTTCTGTTTCATGGCACGCTTGCGGATTAACTAAACAGCTGACACGTTCATTTTTAAATGCGTGATCTAAACACGCTTGGTTACACGCGATACAGGTATTAATTTCATCCACACGATTGGTTGCAGTCTTATTCACCCAATAAGCATCTGCCAAGAATGGACGTGCCATTTGCACCATATCCGCCTTGCCAGAAGCAATAATCTCTTCAGCAACATCAGGCATATTAATACGATTCGATGCAATCACTGGAACAGAAACATGCTGTTTTACCGCAGCGGTATAATCCACAAAAGCGGCACGCGGCACAGAGGTTACAATCGTTGGAACACGGGCTTCATGCCAGCCAATCCCTGTATTTAACAGCGTAATCCCTGCTTTTTCTAATGCCTTGGCAACCACAATCACTTCTTGCATGGTATTGCCATCATGTACTAAATCAAGCAAAGACAAACGGAATGCAATAATGAATTTTTCACCGACTTTAGCGCGAATCGCTTTGACGATCTCCACTGGGAAGCGCATACGATTGTCGATATCACCACCCCAACGGTCAGTACGCTTATTCACATGGCTGCTGAGAAACTGGTTAATTAGATAACCTTCCGACCCCATGATTTCGACGCCATCATAGCCTGCTTTTTTCGCCAAGCTCGCGCAACGTGCATAATCTTCAATCGTTGCCAATATCTGAGAGTCAGACATTTGGCGTGGTTTAAATGGGTTGATCGGTGCTTGAATCGGAGAGGAAGATACCGAAAATGGATGATAACCATAACGACCAGAATGCAGGATTTGCATCAAAATCTTCGCGCCATGCTTATGTACTGCATGGGTAACTAAACGATGATGAGGAATATCCGCCAAGCTATTCATGGTTCCGCCCGCTGGCAACAACCAGCCTTGACGGTTTGGAGAAATACCACCTGTGATAATGAGGCCTACACCGCCCTTTGCCCGCTCGCCAAAATAAGCAGCGAGTTTTGGATAGTTAAAGAAACGATCTTCTAAACCTGAGTGCATCGAACCCATTACCACACGGTTTTTAATGGTGGTAAAACCCAAATGTAATGGCTTTAAGATATTTGCATAGCTAGTCATGGTATTCCTTCTATAATTTTGGCTTTGCAACTTGTTGCATAGTACTTTAATACTTTTTTATTGATTTGGGATGACTCTATCTAAAAATTTAGCTGTTGAAAGTGTCAATTTGGCTTAAACCTACTTAAGATTCTGCTACATCCTCTATAAAGATTGCTTAATTACCGAAGCAGGTCGACATAAAAAAGCAGCCACAATAATAGTGACTGCCTTTATTTAATCTAAAAAACTAACTCTAGCTGATTGATCGATGCTTCGGTTTATTCTCATGCTGACTAATGTTTCTCAATTTAATGTTGTTGATGACTTGAATAGGCCAGACGACTTTTCTGTGCTTTTATTTTGAGTGAACTCATCACAATGCCCATACAGATAAAAGCAGCACCAATTAGGATATTGAGTGTCAAAGCTTCATGCCAGATCAACGAACCAAAAAACAGACTCAGAATCGGGATACACATAATCGAAATCGAAGCGACAAAAGTATCCACCTGACTGACAATCCAGTTCCAAAGCACAAAGGCAAAACCCGTTCCTACCACCGCAATATAGAATAAAGCAGATTCATTCAGCGGATTGAGCCAAACCTGAGCATCTACAGGCTCGAACAATAAGGCCATAACAAACATTAGGCTTCCACCTAGCAGAAGCTGCCAAATGGTCAGTTTGATTTTGTCATAAGCCGCAAAATTCTTTTTGATGTAAACCGTCGATAATGCCCAGAAAAAGCCTGAACCGATGAGTAACACCTGCCCCAGCAATGACATATTCATATGCACATGATGTAATTGCGGCCATAAAATTGCGATGAGTCCCAAGGTTCCTAAAACGAGCCCCAAGATTTTCTGGGTATTCAACCTTTCATTTAAAAAATAATGCGCTAATACCGCAATAAAAATCGGCATGGTAAATACCAATACAGCTGATAAACCTGAACCCACAAATTGCATGGCAAAGGTCTGCGTGGCATAAAAACCAAAACAGATCAATACACTTAAAATGATTAAGGGCTTCCACTCAGCTTGCTCAGGCAAAATAGATTTTTTTAAAATCCGTTGTATCAGCATTAATGTCAATGCAGCTAGAATCAACCGTGTAGAGATAAATAAAAATGGTGGAAACACTTGTAGGCTATGTTTGACCAAGCCCCATAACGAACCCCATACCAAACATAGCAACGCAATGGCACTCACGACTCGAATATTCACGTGTTGTACTCAACCGATAAAAAGTAAGCTTAGTGTATAAAATAAATGACATCATGAATAATGCTATGTTTTAATAGATACATCATTTTTTTTGATGCCTAATTCAATTCATCCTTTTTGATAGCACCTTTCGAATTGAAATATTGAGGACTTGCCGTGAATATTGATATTAGCGATATCCGATCATTTGTGACTGTAGCAGAGCTGAAAAGTATTACTGCCGCGGCAAATAAGCTCAATTATTTACAGTCCAATATGACTGCGAAAATTAAAAAGATTGAAAATCACTATAAGCGCCAACTGTTTATTCGTAAGCCCAAAGGTGTTGAACTGACTGAATCTGGCATGAATTTATATGCCCAATATAAAAAGATGATTTTCACTTGGGAAGAAACTGAAAATAAAATTTATCAACAAGAAAGCGTTTTGCGCTTTGGCACCAATACCAGTCTAGGCGGGATGCGTTTCTACCCTTCCTTTAGTCAGCTATATGAAGCCTACCCTGATCTTTCCATCACTATGAAAACAGGTCCAACAGGTTACATCGAGGATGAGATTTTAGCGGGCAATTTGGATATCGCTTATGCCCTAGGACATCCTAAACATAAAAATCTGCAATATATTCAAAAAGCGGATGATCAATTGGTGATTATTGGTAAAAACATGATCAACCATGACAGTCTGGAAGAATGTCTGAATCATCAAAATATCCTGCTGGCTTCTGAACAATGCTGCTACGCCACCACCTTAGACAGCATCTACACAGACTATAACCTTAAAAAGGGTGAACTCACCCATATTTACGATCATGAAGCTCTAATTCACTTTACCCAATTAGGTATGGGCATCTCGATGATTGCCAAATCTTTGATTGAAAAATATAACATCCAATACTATCGAGAAACGCCTGAACAGTATCGGGATATCGGTCTTTATCTAATTGCACGACACGATCATGTATTTACCCCAATTGAGAAGCAATTTATTGGTTTAAATGATTCACTTTAACTAAGACACTTTTTTATAAAGAGTGCTTGCAACCTCTTGATGTACTTATCATGTGAGATTTTTTAAAGTTCAGAGTCTGTTAACGCCTTATTGTGAATGCTTATCGTAAAACTTTATATTTTTCTGATGTTAATCTATTTTTCAAATGAAAAAAAAAGAATTCCTTTCCTAACAGAAAAAAAATCGATTTGAAAAGTGATATAGTACGGGACGTATAAATTCTCTTTGGTCACCGAAATATTAGGGTGCCTATTTCGAAATAGTTAGGACTAGCAATGACTGATAATGCAACGATCTTGCAGCATGTACCAGTAGGTAAAAAAGTTGGGATTGCCTTCTCTGGTGGTTTAGACACTTCAGCAGCTTTATTATGGATGAAACAGAAAGGCGCAGAGCCTTATGCATATACTGCAAATCTGGGTCAACCTGATGAAGATGACTATGATGCTATTCCAAAGAAAGCTGAACAGTACGGCGCAGTCAAAGCTCGATTAATCGATTGTCGTTTACAACTTGCACTTGAAGGTATTGCTGCAATTCAATGTGGCGCGTTCCACATCAGCACTGGTGGTGTACCTTACTTCAATACCACACCTTTAGGTCGTGCAGTGACAGGTACGATGCTTGTTACCGCGATGAAAGAAGATGACGTCAATATTTGGGGTGACGGTTCGACTTATAAAGGTAACGATATTGAGCGTTTCTATCGTTATGGTTTATTGACCAACCCTGCGCTTAAAATCTATAAGCCTTGGTTAGACCAAACCTTTATTGATGAGTTAGGCGGCCGTGCCGAAATGTCGCAATTCTTAATCGACAACGGTTTTGACTATAAAATGTCAAAAGAAAAGGCATATTCAACTGACTCAAATATGTTGGGCGCGACGCACGAAGCCAAAGATTTAGAATACCTCAATGCTGGTATTAAAATCGTAGATCCGATCATGGGCGTTGCATTCTGGAAAGATGACGTTGAAATCCAACCAGAAGAAGTGAGCATTACTTTTGAACAAGGTATGCCAGTTGCATTGAATGGTCAACGTATCGAAGATCCAGTTGAATTCATTCTTGAAGCGAACCGTATTGGTGGTCGTCATGGTCTAGGCATGTCTGACCAAATTGAAAACCGTATCATCGAAGCGAAATCTCGTGGTATCTATGAAGCACCAGGTATGGCTTTATTACATATCGCTTATGAGCGTTTGGTGACTGGTATTCATAACGAAGACACGATTGAACAATACCGCATTAACGGTTTGCGTTTAGGTCGCCTACTCTACCAAGGTCGTTGGTTCGATTCACAAGCGCTTATGCTTCGTGAAACTTCACAACGTTGGGTTGCGAAAGCCATTACTGGTACAGTAACTTTAGAATTACGTCGTGGTAATGATTACACCATCATGAACACTGAATCTCCAAACCTCACTTATGAAGCTGAGCGTTTAACCATGGAGAAAGGTGATTCAATGTTTACGCCAATGGATCGTATCGGTCAGTTAACTATGCGTAACCTCGACATTACCGATACACGCGCAAAATTGGGTATCTATACTGAAACAGGTTTGCTTGCAGTTGGCCAAGGCTCTGCGATTCCTCAATTGGAAAACAAATCTAAATAACAGATGGGTAAATTAATTTACCTACTTGAAAAGGCTGAATATTTTTATTCAGCCTTTTTTATTCTATTCAAGAAAATACGCATTATCGAATCATTGCATTTATAGAACAATATGTCGCAATTAAAGACTATTTATCGTCATAATGAATCGATAATATAAGCATTAAGCAAAACACAATAATTTGGGAGATGAAAGATGAATGCTTATCTACATCGTAGTGAAAACCGTGGTCATGTCAAAGCAGGCTGGTTAGACACCTATCATAGCTTTTCATTTGGTAGCTGGTATAACCCTAAATATATGGGCGTCAGTGCGCTTCGCGTGATTAACGATGATACGGTTGCTGCGCATAATGGTTTCGGTACTCATCCCCATGACAACATGGAAATTCTAACCTGTGTACTTGATGGCACCATTTCTCATAAAGATAGCATGGGTAATGAAGGCCAGATCAATGCCGGTGAATGGCAGTTGATGAGCGCTGGAACTGGGGTCACCCACAGTGAAATGAACAAGCATGATAAAGCGGTGCATCTGTTACAGATTTGGATTCAACCGAATGTACAAGATGCTGATCCAACTTATCAGCAAATTCAGCTGAATCCGAAAGAGCATCCAAACCAATGGCACCTGATTGCTGGTGATAAGTCTGCGCCGATGTCGATTCGTCAAAATGCTGAAGTAAAAACTGCAGTGATTGAGAAAGATCAACATTTAGAAATTACAGCACGGAAAAAAGTCAACTACGTGCATGTGATTTCAGGTGAAGTGATGATTGCCGATCATTTGGTTAAAGCGGGCGATGCTTTACTTTTTGATGAGACTGCAACCATTACTGCATTACAAGACAGTCAAATGATCTGGTTTGACTTACCTTAACTCGGTTTAACTTGTACCTCTTACCCTCAAGGGGTACAAGCTTTTTTAGTCAGTATTGCTATTACTATCACAATTACTTGAATCAGAGTTTGACTCTGTATTAGAACTACAATTATCGATACCTTTATCATCGTTATCTTGAAAAGAATCACAACTTGATGTCGTTGAAGAATATGGATGACTATAGTCTGAAGTATCCTGTGTAGAATCTGTTTTCTTTGCAAAGAAGGCTAATAAGACTAAGCCAATCACGATGACCAAAATAATAAACATCAGCCTCACAATCCCCTATTGTGACCCAATCTTTATTTCACACTATAGCTTAATTCTTTTCAAAAATAATCAGCATTAAAAAAGCCCGATTAACGGGCTTTTCTACAACCTTGAACATTTTTAAAAACGATCTGAACCGTTTCGTTCGTTGTTAGCTGTGTGTTCAGGTTGTCATATCTTTGTTCATTTAGGCAAGATTTCTCTTAACTCCCAAATAGTATATGACTTCCTTATTGATTAAATTAGCACCAATAGTGAGTTAGGTCAAGTCGCTTAATTTTCTAAAAATAAGCTGGAATAAAAAAAGCCCTGAATCTATATAATTCAGGGCTTTGGAGTTCATGTAACTTCATAAAAAGTTATATGACTTTAATATCTTGGTAGGTATATCCAGACTCGAACTGGAGACCTCTACGATGTCAACGTAGCGCTCTAACCAACTGAGCTATACACCTAGAATGAGAAGCATCATATTCATTTTTTATCAGCTTCACAAGTTTTTTTGTGACTGTTTCAGTGCAATCGCACAGTCTTTAAGCAAGCGCTTAAATTCTTCAATATTTGCACCATCTTGCTGCTCTAAAAAAACAATTTGTTGATATAACACAATCGCTTGTTCAAACACCTGTTTGTCTTCAACTTGACTCGCTAAACGCTGCATCCACACCTGAAAAGTTTCTGCTGGTTGCTTTTGCAGATTTTTGGGCAGTCTCTTTTGAAATCTGAATACAGCTTTTTGATAACGCTGTTTCTGCCTTGTCTGCTTCAACCAATAGATACCCACATAAACCATCAAAATAGCGAATACGCCAACAATCAACACAATTGCATATGCATAACTTGAATCCAGACCTAATCGAGATAACCAGTTCTTCTGTTTGTCTGCATCATAACCAACGACTTTACTTTGCCATTGATAACTTAAATAATCACTCCAAATCCGCATATTTTTTAGAAACTTAAATTGTTGCAAACGCCAAGCTTTACTTTCATCCCCCCATACAGTTTGATCTTGTGCCAAATAATCCTGCATGCCCGTATCAATTCGTTGCGGTGCAATCATGGCTGTTGGGTCAATTCTTTTCCATTTTCCATCTAGATAGACCTCACTCCAAGCATGTGCATCCAGTTGTCGAACCTCCCAACTTTGCCCATCAGGCGCCAGTTGACCACCTTGATAACCCGTCACTACCCGTGCGGGAATACCCGCATAACGCATTAGCATGACAAAACTAGACGCATAATGCTCACAAAATCCTTTCCGACTGGAAAACAAGAATTGATCTATACGATCCCCACCTAAAGTCCCAGGCGTCAAAGTGTATACAAAACCATTTTTTCGGTACCATGACAGCACTGATTGTAGATATTGTTCAGGTTGCTTTTGACTTTTTTCAAACAGCTCATGCGCCAATTGCTGCGCTTTAAGATCCCGCCCCTCATCAAAATTAAGATTTAACTCAAGTTGACGTGCTGACAACAAAACAGGCTCTGCCGACATGCGCCCCAACCACAACATCTGTATGGGTACATTGCGTTTAACTAATTTAGTAGGACGAATACTGTTGTCTTGATACAACTGCAAATAGCGTTCTTGTGGAATTGAATATTCCAAACCCATGATCCAATTGGCTTGCTCATCTGCTGCTAAATATTGATAAGGCACGCTCCTTGGAGTTGCCCGTACACTTTTAATTTGCTGATTGAAAAAACTGCTGGTCCATGTCGTTCCATCATATTGATCTAAAACCAAAGCTCTCCAATACAATTCTGGTCTGCTTGGAAACTGCGACATATCCGCCACCACCCGAAAAGCCAATGCTGAAGATTGCGATAATTGCGCAATATCTCCAGGCGACATCCGGTCACTGATTCCTGTCGTAGCTTGATCCTTCTGAATTGGAACTGCCCAAAGCGGTGGCAATCGAGGGAAGAAAATAAATAAGATCAGAAAGAAAGGAACTGCGATTCCTACAAATTTAAAAATTTGCTTCACATCTTGTTTAAGTTTGTTTGATGAAAGTTTCGTTTGATTAAACAATCCCGTCTGTATCCGATACAAACCCAATAAACACATCACAAAGACTGTAAATACAATTAGTGCCATCCAAAAAGCTTGACTATGTAACAATAGGCTGGCACTGACAAATAGAGCAAAATTAAAGACAATCAATAAATCCCGAGTGTTTTTAGCTTCTAAACATTTGGCAAATAAACAGGTACTTAAAAAGGCGACGCCCGCTTCCACCCCAAAGATCGTTTGATAATTGATATAAACGATACCCAAGGACAATAAAATAAAGATCACCAAAAACCATTTAGGAAAAGGCACCCAGCTCTGTTTGCGATATCTCCGAACCAATAACAGCCAAACCACCGCCCATAATCCCGTTAAAGCAGCAGGTGCAAAAGCGGTTTGCCCTAGTAATACGAAAGCCAAGACAGCTAAAACACAGAAATAGATTTGCTTAGTCATCATTATGCCTGCGCCAATAAAAGTTTGGCCTGAATTAACTGAGATTGTCCTTGCCCGCTTTCTAAGCGAGCATGCGGCAAAATAAGTGCATAATCATCACCTAACTGTTCACATTGCTCGACCAAACCCATCATAAAGCTTAATTTATCTTCATGGCTTTGAGCTGGAATCTGCTGATAGTCAATTTCCAGATGCTGGTGATTAGCCTGAGCTTCAAACATTTTGATCAAAAATCCCTGCCCCCGTGCGACCTGTTTCCATGCCACATTTTGATAAGAATCACCGTGTTGAAAGCCACGTAACTCTTTAAATTCATCTAAGCTATCTTGGGCAGAAGTCGGCTTATTTTTATGCTCTTTCTGCCAATCATAGCCCTTCGGGGCAACCCAGACTTTATGTTTTGGATATAAATAAGTCCATGCGCGGACTAATCCTAATGGATAAGTAGAATAAATTTTAATGGTCTCAAATTCATAGAGTCCACGTTTGTCAGGCATAACTGCAAGCTCAACACTATGTTGTGTCTGATCTATAAAAACCAATTGCTCTTGAGCTTGCCACTGGATCCTTAGATAACGTGCAGAACGAACAGGTTGTTTAAATAGCAGCTTTAAAATGATTGCTTGATCGACTTGTCCGACTTCAGGCAGCACAATATCAATTTGTAAATCATGTAATTGCTTAAAGGTCAGATAAAAACTAATACAAAGAATGGCACTGATTAAAAAGCAAAATCCTAAAATCAGATTGTTTGCATAGTTAATTCCAGCAATAAAGGTAATTAGAATCAGGACCAGATATAGAAATCCTTGTTTATAGATAAAAACCAAAACGTCCTTTTGTCGCAGAGTTTTACTGCGATCCACTTGGAAACGTTTTGCAATCCATTGATTGACCTGTTGTTTAAGTCCAGTTTGCATAGTCTGCACTCACCTACATTGCATCAACTGACTGCAACAGTTGTTTTACCTCCATCTCACCCAAACTTAAACGATGCGCAACTACAGCCACAAATACCGTCTGTACATCATCCGTGGTCACGAAGCTACGCCCTTCAACCAACGCATAGGCTTGTGCTGCAGCTTTCAGTGCCAATACTCCACGTGTAGACAGGCCATGGCGTTGCTTACGTGTTTCAGCAGCTAAATCTAAAATATAATTAAGTACGGCGTCACTGAGGAAGATCTGTTTGGCCAATTCACGTAAATGCAAAATATCGGCTTGGTTAAACACAGCATCTAATTGATGAATCAGGACTTGGCGTGAGCTTTGTTGTAACAGTAATTTTTCTGCTTGACGAGATGGATAACCCAATGACAATCGCATCAAAAAGCGGTCTAATTGAGACTCTGGCAATGCATAAGTTCCACTTTGAAAGAGTGGGTTTTGCGTAGCCAGCACCCAAAAAGGTTGTGGCAATTCATAATGCACACCATCTACTGTAACAGCCCCTTCTTCCATCGCTTCCAACAAAGCACTTTGAGTTTTGGGACTACAGCGGTTAATTTCATCTGCAAGGAGGATTTGGGTAAAAACAGGACCTTGCTTAAATTCAAATACATGTTCTTTCTGATTAAAAATATTGATGCCAATCACATCACTGGCCAACATATCATTGGTGAATTGAATTCGCTGAAAATGTAATCCAGCCAAACGAGCCAAAGCACTGGCTAAGGTTGTTTTACCGAGTCCAGGTAAGTCTTCAAACAATACATGACCACCTGCCAGCAAACAGGTCAGTGCCAGTTTGGTTTGTTGCGGCTTATCTAAAATGAGCTGATTGACTTCAATTAAAAATTGCTCAATCTTTTGACCAAAGCTTTTAATATCTTGTTCTAATGCTTGGTTTTGTCGTTTTTTGTCTTGAATTGAAGCCTGTTCCGTGCCCCACATAATTTTATCCCCAAAATAAAACAGTGCATGTTTCAACATACACTGTTTTGGTTTTTTTTCAACGAAATCAATTGATTTCTAGCAAGGGCATTTTTTCATATTACCGCCCGCAGAAGGATAACGTGCATCGATACAATGACGATAAAATGTCTTTGCATCCATCGGGGTTAAATCAGGATGATGTGCTTTCATATGCTGCACATAAGTTTCATAATCTGGCACACCAACCATCAACCGAAAACTCTGCTGCAAACGCTGCCATAACACAGCAATACGCGACCAATTCTTGGGTGATAAAAGCAAATGTTTTTGCGACATGATGGTGAATTTAATAATCTTCACAATCACTGCGCTGCCTTGTCGAGCAATTTTAAAATCCATCGCTACTCTCCTTTGATGCTATTCGCCGTCATCGGGGTTTCTGAATAAACTGCTGGTGCCTCGTTCACTGTTGGTGTCGGGCTCGCCAATGCTCTGCGTACAATACCAATCGAAGCAATGATCATCACAATCGCAACAATCATAAAGAAGCCACACAGTGCAGCATTGATCTGATTTGACATCACAATCGTTTGCATTTCAGCAACGGTTTTGGCTGGTGCAAGCACCTCACCACGCGCAATTGCATCCGAGAAACGATTCGCTTGTGCAAGGAAGCCAATTTTTGGATTTTCATGGAAAATCTTTTGCCAGCCCGCAGTCATTGAAGTAATGAATAAGAAAATCGTCGGGACAATGGTGACCCAAACATACTTCTCTTTCTTCATCTTGAATAAAATGACGGTTCCTAAAATTAAAGCCATCGAGGCAAGAATCTGGTTACCAATACCAAATAACGGCCACAATGAGTTAATCCCACCAAGTGGATCAACTACACCTTGATACACGAAGAAGCCCCAACCTGCCACTGCGACAAAAGTCCCGACCAAGTTCCCAAAGAATGAACTCGATTGTTTAATCGCTGGAACCACGATACCGACTGTATCCTGCACCATGAAACGACAAGCACGTGTACCCGCATCTACCGCAGTTAGAATAAATAATGCTTCAAACAAAATTGCAAAGTGATACCAAAACGCCATCATTGAGCGGTTGTTGAAAATCTCTGAAATGATATGTGCCATACCAATTGCAAATGTAGGCGCACCACCTGTACGAGATAAGATTGAACTCTCACCGACTTCCTGAGCCAATAAGGTCAACATTTCTGGACTCACCACGAAACCAAGATTACGCACAGCTTCCGCAGCGGTCTCTACCGAGGTCCCTAAAACTGCTGCTGGTGCATTAATCGCAAAGTAAATGCCCGGATCGAGTACTGTCGCACAGATCATTGCCATGATGCCGACGAAAGATTCCATCAACATACCACCATAACCGATCATACGAATATTGACTTCGTTATCGACCAATTTAGGTGTTGTACCTGATGCAACCAAGGCATGGAAACCTGAAATCGCACCACAGGCAATGGTAATAAACAGGAATGGAAATAAACTACCCGCAAATACTGGGCCTGTACCATCAACAAAGTGGGTCACTGCTGGCATTTTCAGATCAGGCATCGCGAAGATAATCCCGATCGCCAAGCCTGCAATCACACCAATTTTAAGGAAGGTTGATAAGTAGTCACGTGGTGCCAATAACAACCAAACCGGTAAAACAGAGGCGATAAAACCGTAAATAATTAAGGCCCAAGTCAATTGAGTCCCGCTGAGGGTAAATAGCTGCCCCCAATAGGGATCTTTTGCAACATCCCCACCATACACAATTGCCGCCATCATCAATACAAAACCAATGATAGAAACTTCTGCAATTTTCCCTGGACGTAAATAGCGCATATACACGCCCATGAATAAGGCGATTGGAATGGTTGCAGCAATACTGAACACACCCCATGGGCTATGTGCTAATGCTTTCACGACGACCAATGCGAGTACTGCAAGGATGATGATCATGACCCCCAGCGTACCCAGCATCACAATCACACCCGCAAAGGTACCCAATTCCTGTTTGGCCATTTCTCCCAAAGAACGACCATCACGTCGTGTTGAAATAAATAGAACAAGGAAATCCTGTACCGCGCCTGCAATCACCACACCGACTAAAAGCCAGATCGTCCCAGGTAAGTAACCCATTTGCGCTGCGAGAATTGGACCGACTAACGGCCCTGCACCTGCAATCGCGGCAAAGTGATGACCGAATAAAACGAACTTATTGGTCGGAACATAATCCAGACCATCGGCAAGGCGATGAGCTGGGGTTAACCGTTTAGGATTTAATTCAAAAACTTTGTTTGCAATGAATAAACTATAGAACCGATATGCAATGCTATATACACAGACTGCGGCAAGAACTAACCAGACCGCATTAACATGCTCACCACGACTAACCGCCAAGATCCCAAATGAAATTGCCCCAACGATGGCAACCAAACTCCAAAGGAGTTTCGAGGGAAGTGTTGACTTTGCTTGTGTTGTCTCCATTCAAAACCTCTCAAATACATAATGCGTGGTTAGGGTCTGTTGACATTTCACTTTACGAGCTATAGCTATCATTGCGACAGAGAACATTTTTAGAAGACATAAAGCATGTCTTATGCAATTTAGCTATTCTAAATAATGAGTAGCGATTACAGCTACGCAAGATAATGTAGTGGCAACAAAAAATGTCAGCAAGCCCTATTAGATTTCCCTTTCCATATTTTCTGTAGAAGAAATATCTTTGTAAGTTTACCTTCTAGCTTCAATTATTTATCTAATACTTTGGCATAAAAAAAGGGATGATTGTTTAATCATCCCTTCGATAATTGTATATCTTGAGTAGCTTGGCTACTCATTCACAATTATGCACGTTCTAGGTAGTCACCAGTACGTGTGTCTACACGAACGCTTTCTTCTTGCTGTACGAATAATGGAACACGTACAACTGCACCTGTTTCAAGCTTCGCTGGCTTACCGCCACCGCCAGAAGTATCACCACGTACACCTGGATCAGTTTCAATAATTTTCAACACAACAAAGTTTGGTGGATTTACGTTCAAAGGTACGCCATTGAATAACATGATCGTACATTTTTCATTTGAATCATCTTTTAACCATTTCGCAGCATCGCCCATTGCTGTTTTATCAGCAGCGATTTGCTCGAAAGATACAGGATCCATGAAGTTCCACATTTCGCCATCGTTGTAGAGGTAATCCATTTCTACTTCTACAATATCAGCTGCTTCTAAAGAATCACCTGATTTGAATGTTTTTTCTAATACTTTACCAGAGCGAAGGTTACGTAATTTCACACGGTTAAACGCTTGACCTTTACCTGGTTTTACATATTCATTTTCCATGATTGAACATGGGTTGCCATCAAGCATAACCTTAAGGCCTGCTTTAAAATCATTTGTAGAATAATAGGCCATGAAAGGCGCACTCCAAACTTAAAAATCAAATCTTATGGGCTTGTTTAACATTCATATTTGGTTGCGACAGAGGAGATTTTTTCGACGATACAAGGCATGGATGGTGAAATTTAGTTATTCTAAATGAACCATACATAACGCAGTAGCTACAAAAAATCTCCCTGTCCCGTAGGGTTATGGCTAAAATTTCCTCATACTTCGTTATGAAACTTGGCAAGGGAATAGCCATTCCCTGCGTTTCACGCCTCGCATGATTAAATTTTAACCGATAATGCAATTCATATATGAACGTTAAACAAGCCCCAATGCTAGACTAAGCACACAGCTGCGGCTAACACTATTTTTACGTATGGCATGATAAACTATTTACATCAAGAGCAAAACTGGCAATCACAACTCAGTGACCTAATTACTGATCCTTTAGAGCTGTTAAATCTGCTTGAGTTATCTACCGATCAACTATTATCAGGGGCAATCCTCGCCTCTGAACAGTTTAAATTGCGCGTGCCACGTGCATTCGTCGGAAAAATGACCGTTGGCGATCCGCTTGACCCTCTGCTACTGCAAGTCTTACCCCATCATCTCGAACTGGAAGAACATCCTGAGTTTGTGACGGATCCTTTAGGCGAAGAAGCCGCAAATCAAATGGCGGGGGTTTTACATAAATATCAATCACGTTTTTTGCTGACCTTAACAGGTGCATGTGCGATTCACTGTCGCTACTGTTTCCGTCGTCATTTTCCGTATCAAGAAAATCTGCCTAAAAATGACGATTGGTTGAATATCAAACAGTATATTGAGCAAAACCCACAAATCAATGAAGTGATCTTGAGTGGTGGTGACCCCCTTACGCTAAACAATCGAAAAATTTCGTTGTGGCTAGAACGAGTCGCATCTCTCCCTCAGATTAAGATATTGAGAATTCATTCACGGGTTCCGATTGTGATCCCGAATCGTATTGATGAAGAGCTGATTTCTATATTAAAAAACAGTAGGCTACGTATTGTAGTAGTGGTACACTCAAATCACGCAGCTGAACTCGATGATTTCACTTGCTCGAAGTTGCTACAGTTGTCATTCCAGCATATAACCGTCCTAAATCAGGCAGTTTTGCTCAAAGGTGTGAATGATTCTGCAGAAACTTTAAATGCATTGAGTAACCGTTTATTTGAAGCACGAGTAATGCCCTATTACCTTCATGTTTTGGATAAAGTTAAAGGTGCTCAGCATTTTGATTTAAGATCTTCAGAGATAGATCAGATATACAGTGATGTATTAGCGAGTTTACCCGGATATCTCGTCCCGAAACTCGTCAGGGAAATTGCGGGCGAAAAAAATAAAACACCGCTTTTTGGGGTTCAAACATTCTGAGATTGATAACACAATGATGAATAATGCTTTTTCGGATATTTTTCAAATTCCAACAGTCTTAAGACGGGACAAACTGAGCTTTTGTGATACCAATTCTAAAAGTCTCAATGAATGGATTTCAAATCTATCTATTATGCAGTTGGGTGATACCTCCAAAGCACTGTTTGCAGCTCTGTTAGAGCTGAGTGAATTAGAATGTTCTGAAACTTTACGTTTTGACTTAGTTCAGGTTTTGCACCCAACCATTGAAAATGTTTTGGGAAGTCTGGAAAAGAACTTTTTCAATCAGGGCGTGATTAGCTCAGATCGTAATGAACATATCATTGAACTGGCAATGTTATTGCGTTGCTACTTTGCTGCAATCTATATCAATATTGTGCGTCGCAGTAATGATCAGCTTGATCAGCAAAAGTTTTCAATTTTCGCGCTGAATCAAAAGAAAAATCTGCAAACAGCAAGAACCTTAGCCACCTTTCAATCGCTACAGCAATTAACCCAACTTCTCTATCAGCAACATATGTTGTATAGCGAACCAGTTGCTGGACAATGGTTAATTGCACATCAGCTCTATGATGCAGCAGTGACACATAAGTATCAGCATACCAACTTAGATCAGTCTCAGGGTAAGCCAAGTTCAATTACCAATATTACTCAGGCCTATGCTCAGCTGATCTTGATGGATATTTTTAATACCAATCAAATTCGTCAATCTGAAATACAAGCTCTGTTTCAGTGTAGCTTTGACTGGGCAAAAATGGTTCAAATCTTGGCTAAAGAAACTGATTTAACCAAGTATGTCGTAGATACCAGCAAAGACCATCCACCTATTTATAATAAAAAACAAAGTTCTGGTTTCAACCCAAACATCTTTATCAGCACACATAGTTTATTGGATCATGTCACAGCAACGCTGCATAAAAATGCAGAATATATTTCTAAAAATGAAAAAATCTATTTAACCCCAGCACTGAAATTTCATGTGCAAACTATTTTAGGTACAACAGCAGAACGCCGTCATGAGCGTTATGAATACTCAGCGCAACTACATATTTGTTTTGGTTTACTGACTGCGCACTTCTATCTCTCCAAAGCCAAGAATTTCGCAGAGACCTTATTGCTAGACCACAGTTATGGTCTACAAAATGAATCGAAGTTTATGTCTGCTTGGGATAAAAAAAGTGCTTCTGACAACCAAGAGTCTGCGATTCAACGTTTAAGTCGTGAAAGTAAAGCCGTTTATCAAGCCGATATTCTAGATATCAGTGTCAATGGTTATCGTATTAAGTGGTCTGGAGAAGCACCAAAGAATCTAAGAACTGGCGAATATATTTTAGTCAAAGAAACATCACATGGGCATTGGCGTGGAGGCGTAATTCGTTGGCTCAAACAATCAAGCGAGAAAAGTCTAGAACTCGGTTTAGAAGTATTAGCACAAGAAATCTTCCCTTGTGCTGTTCGCATACAGGCTGATCGACATATCAGTAATTATCATCCAACACTTTTATTAAAAAACCAAAATCTGGATGAAACAAAAACAACTTTAATTTTACCAGGTTCACAAATTTTTAGAGAACATCAAGCTGTTCATTTAAGATTGGGGAAAGAGGAAGTCAAGGTGTATTTATTAAACGCACAATTAATTACCCAGAGTTTTGTTCAATTTGAATTTGAACTGCTAAATGATGAGGAACTTCCGGTTCTTCAAAAATATATGGCACAAAAAAATATGGACACAATTGATCAAGATTTATGGGAAGCATTAAAGTGAGAAATTCTTTACTGTCTAAGAAACTCAAACGGACAGAAACCCGTTTACTAATTATTGACGACAATCAACTTCGTTATAATCAAATTGCTGCGATCTTTAAGGCGCAAGATCATCAAATTCATGCCACCTTATTAGATGATCTTAAAACATTTGAAAAACAGTTAAATTTACCCTGGGATATTGTGATTTTTGGTCGTGCTTATGACTTAAAAATCGAACAAACTCTATCCTTGATTCAAGCTTCATCGCAGCCAAGCTTGCCTGTGTTGTTACTGGAACCTGATGACTATAACCATGATCAATATCAGACCTATATTCACAAAGGCATCTATGATGTTTTGAATCTTAAAATACCTGAAACGTTCTATATTAGCATGATCCGTGCATTGTCTTATAGTCGTCTGGTTCAAGCTGAACACCGCTTGCTCAATGAGCTTGAAGCAGCACAAACGCAAGCTCAATCCTTAGTGGCCGAGACGCATAAAGCTGTTGCGATTTTACAAGAAGGGA
This sequence comes from Acinetobacter sp. Ac_3412, assembly GCF_013072675.1. NCBI lineage: Bacteria > Pseudomonadati > Pseudomonadota > Gammaproteobacteria > Moraxellales > Moraxellaceae > Acinetobacter > Acinetobacter sp. Ac_3412. Next base: position 317,253 of record NZ_LXUJ01000001.1, read on the forward strand.
TTCATATCAGTGCCAATACTGAATATGCCAACCTATTTGGATTTGCGAGTGAAGATGAACTGATTGGCTTACCGATCCTCGATGTATTACAACCTGAAGATTTAGCACAATTTAAACTGCGCTTTAAAAAGATTTCTCAAGGTCAGTTCGAGCAAGGACGTTTTGAGCTGCGTACTCAAAATGCAACTGTGAAGAACAACCCATTACATCTTGAGTTTTTACCTTCAGGCAATGAAGAGGAAATTCAACTCAATATTGAATGTGGAACATCATCTCAGGCCGTAACAGCACCGGCAGCCGTCATTCCATCTGAAAAAGTATCAAGTTTAAATAGTGCATTACAACAGATTAATCGACAGCTGACCAATCATCCGGCCAATGCCAATGCAGTTGTGCTGTTTAGCTTGAGCAGTTGTCCAAATGAGGTTTTCCAAAGTGATTGGCGAAGCACTAAAGCTTATTTTGCCAACATCCAAAACTTTATCAAAGAACAAGTCAGTGTTCCTGTTTATCAAGTTGATAACACACTCTACGTTGCATTGTTTCAAGCTGAATCCAAAAATGTTTTGAATTCACTGCTGATCGGTTTAAATAGCTTGCAGAAACCACAACTTTTAGCGACTACTCAACATACCTTCCCTTTGCATCTTAAATTAGGTTATTGCGAACTTGCACAAGCCATTCCAGATGAAGCGGTTTTTGAGCAAGTCCTAAGTAAAGCATTCACTGCGGCTTTACCAGTATTCAATAGTCCAAAAATTGATACTGATATTGGTATAACAACCGAGCACATTCCAACAAAAGTCCAGTTAAGCTTGTTACAAGAACTAAAACAGAAACTGGATATCGGTGATATTCATCTTAAATATCAACAGCTTTATGATAAACAAGATCAGCATACACATACTTATGAGGTTTCTGGCGGCTTTATCTATAACAATCAATGGCAAGACTTAAGTGATCTAGCCGATCTTAAAGATGATGTTGAATTATCAGTTCAACTAGACCGCTGGATTCTTGTTGAGGCCTGTAAGCAATTACATAACTTCATCACTCAATATCCAAAAGCCAAGCTGATTGTAAACCTCAATCATCATGTGTTATTGAATGATCAAAAACTCCCAGAGTTAGTTGCAAAATTACTCACTATTATTGGCAGTAAACAAGCACACCCATTAATTCTGCAATTTTCTGAACAAGCACTGCAACAGAACCTGTCGCAAGCACAGCCACAAATTGCCTTGTTGCGTCAACATGGTGCTGAAGTTTCGATCCGAGGTTTCGGTGATTCACTTTATAGTGACTCGATGCTGCAACAGATTGATGCTCAATATTTGAGTCTACATGGCAAATTGACCAAAATGCTTGCCTCTGAAAAAGACATGGCAAACTTACAAGAAAAAATCCTGCATTTTATTGGCCAAAAACCTGTGGAAATTTTCTTGATGGAACTTAATGACATGAACCTGTTTGCCAATGCGTGGAATGTTGAAGCACGCTTCTTACAAGGGAACTACTTTCAGAAAAAGCTTGATCGCTTAACCGATGTACAAGACCAATAAGGTCTTGTACATCACTGTCTATATACATTATCGATAAAATATAGGCACAAAAAAACGGGCATATCGCCCGTTTTTTCATTCTTGATATTAACGTTTGACAGAACGTGACATACCAGAGAAACGTTGTTTGAATTTGTCGATACGACCGCCAGTGTCCACATTCTTTTGTTTACCAGTATAGAATGGGTGGCAAGCTGAACATACGTCAAGGTAAATTGTTTCTTTACCAAGAGCAGAACGAGTTTCGATTACGTTACCACATGAACAAGTAGCAACTAAGTTTTCATATTTAGGGTGAATATCGGCGCGCATGGTCGATGCTCCTATTTAGTAAGAAAGGCTTAAGCTGTTATCGCAATTGATCACTCTCAATTTGAGGAAAGCAAAGTGTTTTCACACTTGCAGATCAACACCACAACAGACCATTTCTTTTGACTCACCGAGACTCTAAAGGTCAGAGCAAAGCCAACAAGTGCCGAAGATTATACGCCAAAAAATTAAATTTTGCGAACTATTCCTGATTTGATTTTGACCAACGATTCGCAATCATCCCACAAACCATCAACTGAATTTGATGGAAAATCATAATTGGCAGTACGATCATACCTAAAGGCTGCCCGATGAACAGGATTTGAGCCATGGGTACACCGCTCGCTAAGGTTTTCTTCGAGCTACAAAAGAAGATCGTCACTTGATCAGCATGATTAAAACCCAACCACTTGGGTACATACAACGCAAGCAACATCACGAGAGTCAATAATACCGAACATGCAAGTACCAGATACAACAAGGTTAAACCACTGACCTGATGCCATAAACCTGCCACTACAGCACTACTGAATGCCCCATAAACCACCATTAAGATCGATCCCTGATCAAACGCTTTGACGATACTAGGGACTTTGACCATATATGGAAAAACATAAGGACGTAATAATTGCCCTAAAATAAAAGGTACCAGTAGCAACAAGGTGATTTGAATAATTGATGTGGTCGGATCAAAACCATGTTGGCTTTGTCCCAAAATAAAATAGCTCACCAAAATCGGGGTAATAAACATCCCGATAATATTGGAGAAGGATGCGCTACATACAGCGGCTGCCACATTACCCTTAGCCATCGAAGTAAATGCAATAGAGGATTGTACTGTTGATGGCAAAAAGCACATAAATAAGAAACCCCAATACAACTGCTGCCCCAGTAGAGGTTCCAACACAGGTTTAGCCAGCAATCCAATCGCAGGAAAAATCACAAACGTAAAAGCAAACACCAAAGCATGCATTTTCCAATGCAGCATCCCTTCAACCACAGCTTCACGTGATAACTTAGCACCATGTAAAAAGAACAGCACTGCAATTGCGACCGTGGTTAAAATATTAAAATAATGTGCAATCTGACCTGAGACTGGTAAAAAAGTCGCTAGTACTACCATTGTGATTAATAATATTGTAAAGCGGTCCACTGCCAGTTGCTTCAACATAACTTATCCCTATCTACTCACTAAAACTAAAAAGCCCAATATGATGTTGTTGATCATTTGATCGCATCATCATACTGGGCTATATAAATAAAGCTAGGGCTTTAGATTAGAAATCTTGGACTCAATAGACCAAAGATTAATTATTACGTGCGTTTTGATCCTGTTGAATCAATTCAACTTTATAACCATCTGGATCTTCAACAAAGGCAATCACCGTAACACCACCTTTCATTGGACCCGCTTCACGCACAACTTTACCACCACGCGCTTTGATTTCTTCACATGCTTTATAAGCATCATCTACACCAATGGCGATATGACCATAAGCATTACCTAAATCATAGCTGGCTGTGTCCCAGTTATGCGTGAGCTCAAGCACGGTGTTGTTTTCTTCATCACCGTAGCCAACAAAAGCCAAGGTAAAACGCCCTTCTTCATAATCACGTTGGCGTAGCAATTTCATACCAAGTACCTCAGTGTAGAACTTCAAAGATTGTTCTAAATTACCTACTCGTAGCATCGTATGTAACATACGCATAGTTATTCACCTGTCTGTTGAGTTGTTTGGTTTTCATGATCGCGTAACAGTTTCGCAACCCATACCACTAAAACTAAAATTGGAATACCAATTAAAGTCGTCATTAAAAAGAAATTCGGATAACCAATATTGCTGACAATCGTTCCTGAATAACCACCCAATAATTTTGGTGTTAAAGTCATTAATGAACTGAAAATCGCATATTGAACTGCGGTAAATGATACGCTGGTTAAACTCGATAAAAAGGCAATAAATGCCGCACCAGCTAAACCTGAGGCTAAATTATCGACAATAATGGCAAAATATAACCATAACGAGCTATAACTTTTAATCACCTTACCAGACAATTCAACCATACCTGATTGAGCTGGATCAACCACAGTAATCGGTTGAATATCCACATTTAAATCCGTCTCTGCATGAGATGCCGTATCGACGCGATATTGTCTGGTTGCCAACAATTCACTGCCCGTATTGTTGGTTAAATTAGCCAAAGCCGTAATGGTCTTGGTCGGTGATGCTTGCAAAATTTTGCCATCAATCACACCTGTGAATAAGCCATTTTGATCAACTTTCGCTACAAATTCCTGCCCATCTAATGTTAAAACGACAGGACGTTCTGCATTGAGTTGCTCAGCTTTTACACCGGCTAACTGACCTTTGATTACCAGACTTTGTTTTAACTCTTTCGGCGTGAGTTGATCATCACCACTCATCGGTAGCAATTGAATCTGGGCGTGTTGGGCATTCACCAAATAAGGAACTTCAAACTGGGTCTTAGAGTCTGCTTGGTTTTGATATTGAGTACTGACCTGAACCGTATTTGCTTTAGCTAAGACTTCATTTGGGACTTGTAACTTCCAATATCCCACCTCGTCAGTTTGAACTTGATAATGCTGAGTGCCCACTTGGACTTCAACCTGATCCAATGGCTTGCCAGATTTAACTAAACCGATAAAGATCAAATTGGTTGAGCTTGCCAATACCGCACCAACGAACATGAGTTTCATAATGTTCATACGTTGCGCCAACAGGCCACCTAAGAAGCCACCGACCAAACTAAATATTACACCATAAATTTTGACTGCTTCAGCAATCTGCTCTTTACTAAAGTTTAGATCTTGATAGAACACATTTGAAATCACCCCTGCAATAATGTCAGAGATACGAAAGAAACCAATTAACAGTAATAAAACCAATGCCAGTTTAACGCCATAGCGCTTAAAGAAATCCAGAATCGGGGCAACCCATGTTTCTTTCGCCATTTGCTGATTGACCACACCCATTTTAACCAGCCCAAAACCGATCAATAAGGCAGTTGCGGTTGCAGTTAAAAAGCGCAGCGCTTCTAAACCAAATAATGCAGCGGTGTCTTTAATTGCTGCTACCTTGGCAATGGCTTCAGTAACGTTACCTGAATAAATATAGCTCACCACAAAAGTTGCAACCGCGATAAAAAACACAAACACCAAACGGTAATAATCCGTGGTTTTATAATGCTTATAAACGCGATTCACTTGCGGTTCACGAACACATAAGGTGGTGATAATACCCACCACCATCACTGCGGCCATGGTTAAATAGGTATATTTCCAAGCTTCGTAGATATAATTACCTTTGGCCGTTCCCAAATAGGCTGCTAGGAATAACGCTCCTGCACCAGCAACAATCATCCCAATACGATAGCCCGCATTGTATGTTGAAGCCAACACAGTTTGCATTTCAGTTTCAGCTAACTCAATACGGTAAGCGTCAATCACAATATCTTGTGTTGCAGCTGAGAAGCCCAGTAATACTGCACCAAATGCCATTTGGATTAAATAGCTTTGACCAAGCGCAGGATCTGAAAAAGCCATAATACAAATTGCACAGATAATTAAACATTGTGCAATAAGCAACCAAGCACGGCGACGTCCTAAACTCTTGGTTAAAAATGGGACGGGTAATTCATCAATTAACGGTGCCCAAACAAATTTAAAGGAATAACCCAAGGCGGCCCAACTAAAAAAAGTGACCGCACTTTTATCAATACCAGCCTCACCTAGCCATAACGACAAGCTAGAAAAAATCAATAAAATTGGAATCCCTGCGGAGAAACCAAGAAATAACATAATCAGAGCACGGCGATCTAAAAATGCTTTAAATGCCGATGCCCAACCAGAGGCTTGAGTTGTCATTGGTTATTATTTTCCATGAACATGCGTGAATGTGCTTATTCAATCGTTTCTTGCCCTTGCTTGCAAGTTGCTTTATGCAATCATTCTTTTGTTTTGTCGATAAAAAACACAAGTTCGCTTGATCTTTAGGGCTAAAACTGTATACCTTTAATTACTCAACTTTAGTTTATTTGTTGGATAGCAACAGTGACCCAAAAACTCGATCAAATGACTGCAACAACTTTATCATTAACACCAACAAACACTATCACCGCAAATATAAACTCTTTACCAAGCGCATTTGAGCAGACGGACATACAAGCAACACTGATTAAAACCGCACTACGTGCAGACCAACTCACTCATATTCCAGACCTAGCTGAAATACCAAGTTCGACCAAACGCATCAAGCCGCTCAATAATTTTTTAGGGCAAGATCGCGCACGTGCCTCTGTTGAAGCAGGTATTTCATTACCCTACTCAGGCTATAATATTTTTGCTGTTGGCACGGCCGGATTGGGTAAACGTACCATGATTAAGCGTTTGCTGCAGCAACACGCCAAAACCATGCCGACACCAAATGATTGGGTCTATGTAAACAATTTCAAAAATCCAAGACAACCAATCGCGCTGCACTTTCCTGCAGGACAAGGCACCAAATTTCAAAATACATTGCAACAAGCATGGCAGATCATTTTGAAACAATTGGAACGCCGTTTTAGTGCAGAAAGCTATCACAACCGTATTGAGCGTATTCGTCAAGATACTGGAGATGTACAACAACAAGCTTTGGTTGAACTCACTAAAGAAGGCGAAGAACTCGATTTAAAATTAGTTTCTCGCAATGACAAACATGTCTTTATAGCAATGCAGTTACGAAATGATGAATATCATGAATTAACGCAGAATGAGCTCAATGCGCTCCCAACCAAAGAACGCACAGAAATTAATTCGAATATTCGTTATATGGAGAAAAAGCTAGAGCGCTTAGGTTTACATCTAGGTGATTTAGAAGATGATGCACGCGATCAAGTTTCGAGCCTCAATCGAGATATTGCGACGCAAGTGGTCATGCCACGCATTGAGTCCATCTTAAATAAAAATAAAGAGGTGAAAGGCTTAGATTCGTTTCTAAAACACTATGCTGAAGACATTATTGATAATGTTGAGCTGATTTTAGAGCAAGAAGAAGATGACTTTACCCCTGCCTTATTTAATCGTGTCCCATCACGTTATCAAGCCAATGTGATTGTTGCCAATAAACCGAATAGCGGTGCACCCGTTATTTTTGAAGACTTTCCAACCCATTACAACTTATTGGGTCACGTTGAGCAGCTCACACATAATGGTACGATCACGACTGACTTCACTTTGATTCGTCCTGGCTCGTTGCATCAAGCCAATGGCGGCTTTCTCATGCTTGAAGCTGAACAATTGCTTGAGCAGCCATATGCATGGCAAGGTTTAAAGCGCGCCTTAAAATCAGGCCAACTTAAGCTCTCATCACTCGAACACATGCTGACCTTAACGGGCAGTATTTCAATTGAGCCAGCTTCAGTTCCGCTTGATATTAAAGTCATTTTATTGGCTGAACCTGAAATTTATTATGAAATTCTGGAAGTTGAGCCAGAGCTAGGCAGTGTCTTTAAAATCCGTGCTGACTTTACCGATACATTACAACGTAATGACAGTAATGAGCAGGCCTATATGCAGTTGATTGCCGACTATGTGCAAGCTGACAAGCTGCTTCCATTTGATCGCTCTGCGCTCGCAGCTTTACTGACCGATTCAAGTCGGCAAGCCGAAGATCAAAGTTCACTATCACTCCATGCCTCAACGCTGGGTGATTTAATTCGTGAAGCGCATCATCATGCTTTTAAAGCGGATGACAAGATCGTCACTGATCAGCACGTTAATCAGGCCTTACATCATCGTCAATACCGCTTAGGCTATTTACGTGAATTGTATTGGCAAGACCTGTCTCGTGGAACACAGCTGATTGAGACTTCAGGACATCGTCTTGGTCAGATCAATGCCCTCTCTGTGATTCACTATGCTGATGTTGAGTTTGGTCTACCTTCTCGTCTGACCGCATCTGTGTATCAAGGTGGCGGTGATATCCTCGATATTGAGCGTAGTGTAGAACTCGGTGGTTCACTGCATGCCAAAGGCGTCTTACTGATGTCGAGCTTCTTAAAAGCTCATTTTGGTCGTGAGCAAATTTTACACTTCTCTGCTGCATTAGCGTTTGAACAGAGCTATGGGCAAGTCGATGGTGATAGTGCTACGGTTGCAGAACTTTCAGCGCTTATCTCTGCGATCTGCCAAATTCCAATTGATCAGTCTTGGGCAATCACAGGCTCGATGAACCAGTTGGGTCAAGTACAGCCAATTGGTGGTGTCAATGCCAAAATTGAAGGCTTCTATGACGCTTGTAAATTGCAAGGCTTAACTGGTAAACAAGGTGTCATCATCCCACGTCAAAATATGCAGCACTTGATGTTACGTCAGGATGTAAGCGATGCTGTCCAAGCAGGACAATTCCATGTTCATGCGATTGATACCATTGACCAAGCTTTAGAAATCTTAATGGCACGTCCAGTCGGAACCCTTGATAAAAAGGGTCGCTATAGCAAAAACTCGATCTATGCTGCAGTGATGGAGCAACTTGAATATTGGCAAGCGATTGAGGATGGCGAAGCCGTTGAAGACGAGGAGCCAAAGAAAAAGAAGAAGCGAAAAAAAACCAAGAAGGATGAAGTTACGGCGAAAACTTCTGAAGAAACGGCGGTTGAAGCAAAGAGCTTAAAACCACTCAGCAAAAAGAAACGAAAATAGAGCTAAAGAAAAAGCCACGTTCCTGACGGAACATGGCTTTTTTTATTAGGCTACGCCCTGTAAGGAACGCCCACCAGGAAGTTGAGCAAAATATTGCTTCAGCGCATCGATACAACGATGTACTTTCATTGGGTATTGTTCACGCTTAGAGGTTAAAGCATGCAAGGTATACGCTGGCAATTGCCAATCTGGTAATACCTCAACTAAAGAACCATTAATCAATTCTTTTTGAATATCCATATACAAAATACGTGCGACGCCATGCCCTTGTTGGCATAGTGATTTTGCGACAAAGACATTATTAGTCCCTAAACGTGATTTCATATCCACATTGACGACTTCACCACTGGTGCCATGACGGAATGCAAAATGTTGATAGCCTTGCATTAACGTGATTGGAAGTAATTCATGGTGACGTAAATCTTCTGGACGTGTAATCGGCTGAGCTTGATTGAGATAACTTGGTGAAGCAACCAGTACCTGATCTACACGAGCCAAAGGTACAGCTGCTAATTGATGATCATCAACTTTCAGACTCATACGAATCGCAATATCAATACGTTCTTCGATTAAATCTATATAGCGGTGATCCGCTTCAAAATGGATGGCCAAACCTTTATGCGCTGACATCCAATGCGAAAGTGCAGGAATAACATGTAGTGCCCCCAACTCTGGTGTAGTTGCAATACGTAAATCTCCGACCAGATCATCCCGTAATTCATTGATTCTGATTTTGCCACGTTCAGCCGCAGCTAACATTTCTTGGCAACTTAAAAAGAATGCTTGTCCTGCTTCAGTGAGACTGAGTTTTCGAGTTGAGCGATGGAGTAACGTAACATCCATTTCTTGTTCTAAAGAACGGATTTGTTGACTGACTGCGCTGGTTGTAATTCCTAAGTCTCTTGCTGCACCACTAAAAGAGCTTTTTTCCACAACACAGGCGAACACCCCCATTGCACGCAATTGATCTAGCATAGACTTCCCTCTTACCTTAATTTATTAATATGCTTATTGTTCTAATGAAAGCAATCTCATTTCAGTATACAAGGAAGTCTATTTACGCACTAGAGGATTATTAATAAATAATTGAAATATTGTTAATAATCTTAAGGTTAATTTGGTAAAACTGTGACTGGATTCACAGGTTTTCCGTCTAAGCGGACTTGGAACTCCATCATGACACGTGAAGCGCCCGATGAACCCATTTCTGCAATTTTTTGCCCCGCAGTCACGGTATCGCCACTCTTGACTAACATTTTGCTGTTATGCGCATAAGCCGTGATATAACCATCGATATGTTTGACTAAAACAAGATTACCGTACTCTTTTAAACCATCTGCGGCATAGACAACTTGCCCATTTGCTGCTGCGAAGATTGGATCCCCTTCATTACCACCGTAACGCGTTCCTTTTACATTACTCGCCATATTATAGCTTTGAATAATTGGTCCATTCGATGGCTTCACCCAACGTAGACTTGATGCTAAGGTCGTAGATGGATTAACAGGCACTGCTGGAACCACTGGTCTTGGGATCACAGGCTGTGTTTTTGGAGCCACAGGTTGCTGAGTCGGTAAATTAATGCTTTGACGTTGAATTGGTGCGGTCTGTGTCATTGCTTGCGTAGAGGTTGTACGTTGTGCGACAGAACCTTTTAAACGTAGAGATTGATTGACATAAATACGGTACGGCGGCGCAATACCATTCAAAGCTGCAACATCTAAGTAGTTCAAGCCATAACGATTTGAAATCGCGCTTAAGGTATCGCCAGAGCGAACCGTATAATAATTTGGTGCTTGCACATAACGCGCGCCACCATTTACTTGCGGTTTAGATGCACAACCCGTCATAACTGCCACTGTTGCAACCGCCATAGACAAAACGATTGTTTTAATCGTTTTCTGTGATAGAAAAACCGAGACATGGTTTAAGTGCATCTTCGCCCTCATCGAAAAAAACCTTAATTCATTATTACATTTGCGCCTAAGAGTACCAAAAAAGTGAGAAAAAACGAGTTCTCACTTTCTATATTCACAAAGTTATAACATTCATACGGCTAACCATTTACATGAGCATGCAAATTTTCAAGCACAGCATAGTTGGTTGCATCCATCTGGATTGGAGTAATGCTGACATAACCGTTCGAAACCGCAAAGAAATCGGACTGAATATCACTGGATACCGCTTGTGGATCGGTAATCGCCTCTCCTGCCAACCCAATCCAATACACCTGACGACCACGCGGATCAACATGACTACTAATCGGCTTGGATTGAGCACGTCGCCCCTGATAGGTTACCTGTGCGCCCTTAAGCTGTTCAATATCTGGAATGTTAATATTAAAGATATGACGTGGTGGCAAAACAGGGAGCCCTTTCGCAATAAAATCATGAACCCACTGCGCTGCCACTGCATAATGTTGTGGGTGTTCATAAGAACGTACATTTGATCCAGCTAAAGAAACGGCAATCGCAGGATGTTTCATCAAGCGCCCTTCAAAAGCTGCACCCACCGTACCTGAATATAAAACATCATCGCCAAGATTTGCACCACTATTGATGCCACTCACGACAAGATCAAATTCAAAATCGAACAGCCCATTCATGGATAAATAAACACAGTCCGCAGGTGTTCCATTGACTGCCCACACATCTTCAGAAATTTGTATTGGTCGTAAAGGGCGATCAAGTGTTAAAGCACTAGAATAACCGCTGCGCTCACTTTCTGGCGCAACCACCACAACGCGGCCCAAAGGTTTTAATGCTTGCGCTAAAGCTTGTAGCCCAGGTGCAAACACACCATCATCATTTGCTATTAAGATATTCACTGGAATCTATTCTCTATTTGGGGATAACTGGTATTTCAGCCACTCCCTGTGTTTAGGCCAACATAATTTAAATCAGGCATGAAACCTAGGCAATGACACTGCCCTTGTCAAGTTTCATCCTCAAATTAGAGACAATTCTAATAAACTGTGCGCGAAGAACCTGACACAAATTGATTTGAACGTTCAACAAAGTTGAGAAGATAAACTGAATACGCCCCATGCCATCAACATCGTTGAACTGTCAACTGACCTCAGCTTACTCAACAGTTTTTCCAATTGAATTATTCCTTGAATTATATATATTTAGGTCTTCATAGTATTAGAAATTTATACAGCCATGAGACATTTATCTAATTTTATCCGAATTTTTGGGGTGAGTTTCACACTTTTAGCAGCACCTACTGTTTTTGCTGATGAAGCGGTTTCTGTAAAAGAAGCAGATGCATTAATTAAAGATGATATCGCCAATGCACAAGTGCTGGTTGAAATGTGCCCGAACTTGATTGGTAAAAATGCTAAATTTGACCAAAATATCAAAAAAATGATGGGTTCATATTTAAGTAATTATTCTGATAAATCTGCTTCTTTGGATAGCTTACAGAAAGATGCTGAATTTAAAACTTTGCTAAAAGATGCTCGTGAAGCAGCATCAGAAGTGGATAAAGCTGAACAAAAATCAGTATGTGATGAAGTAATTAATTTTGAAGGTTAATCACTTCTAGAAATCTGATGTGGTTTTAACGATTGAATGAGTTAAAACCACTTCGCTGTATCTAATTGATAAAAGTTCTGATATTGCTCGAATAATACTTACCAAGCATCCGATTCACGAACCATATGAATAATATTGGCTGGACTAGTAATCCACCCTCCTCGAAAGCCCTCTGCTAAGGGTTCAATTGCATCACAACGAATTACACCCGCCGCTTCCAAATATTCAGCAGCTTCTGAGAAATTATCGGTAAACAATTCAAGCCAAAGCTCAGCTTGACTCATCTCAGGTGCCGCAGCGATCCATAATTTAACGGGTCCAAGTTCAAAGCCTATATCAGGCAACTTATCTGTAATTTGTTTAAGGCCAATCACATCACGATAAAACTCAACGGTAGCTTCGAATTGATGCGGTGGAAGTTTAAGTGCAATATCAACACCGCCTGTGAATTTTGCTTTCATCTTATTACTCCTGTTATCTACAGACTTCTTATTTTCTCTCGCATTTTTTTATTTACTTTGCGTGCCTATCATCCTGTGGCGTAACAGCTTCTTCCATGCTCATCGCAATCCTATTAAGATAAACTCATCTTAAATCGCCTACTTTTAAAGCAAACCATGTACAAGCAAGCATGTCAAAACATGGCTCATCAAACCTCAAAAAGATTACTACATTATATCTATACCCACATTTTCTCCATGCTTCCTACAGCAAACATACATTTTTTAACATGCTTTTGTGCTATAAGTTGTTCAAATTCTTTAAGTCTTGTTTTTGAGTTTGATTTGTTATGAAGAAAAATGTTTTTAAAACACTAGGTTTATCATTCCTCATCGCCTCAAGTGCGCTTGCGCCAACAGCATTTGCAGCTGAAAAAAAGTCAGAACCTGAAAAGATTGAAGTCACGCCTATGTCTGATAGTGTGACTAAGCAAGAACTTGCTGCAATCTATGTTCTTTCTGAAATTTGTCCAAGTTTAATTGGCAAAGATTTAAAATTTAATAAAGCCTACGACAACCTCGTTAAAGCTTATTTAAACAATGAAGCGAATGCCGTTGAAACCCTCAATAAACGCGTCAAAGGCAAAGACTACCAAGAGGCATTAAAAGAAGCACGTGCTGATGCAAAAGCAGCTTCTGATGATGATAATCGCCAGATATGCGATGATGTTCGTAATTATTACTCGAAATAATCCGACCAATTAAGCTTCAGGTTACAATACTGTATGAAAAAGCCGACTTCCCCCGTAGAAGTCGGCTTTGCTTTGTCCTAAAATGCTAAGCTCGTCTGCTTCATACAAGATATTGGAACCACCTAGAATGACTCAAAAAAGCGCTCTTGCTGCATTACTCCTTTTGCCAAGCTTTTCATATGCAGCAACTGTCCTATCTGCTCCACCAGAATTAAATAATAAATCTTATGTATTGATGGATTACGAGACTGGACAGATTCTCGCTGCTAAAAACGAAGATGAAAAACTTGCACCTGCTTCAATGACAAAAATGATGACAAGCTACATCATTGAGCAGAAACTTTTAAAGGGTGAATTGACTGAAAACGAACAAGTACGCATGAATGAATCTGCGTGGTGTCGTGGTAGCAGTTCTGAATCATGTATGTACGTTCCTTTAAATGGCACGGCAACAGTTTTAGAAATGCTACGTGGTATTATTATCCAGTCAGGTAATGATGCATCTAAAGCAATGGCCGAACACATTGCGGGCAATGAAGGTACTTTTGCCCACATGATGAACCAAGAAGCAAAACGTGTGGGTATGGTGAATACGCATTTCATCAACTCAACAGGTATGCCAGCTGATGGTCATTACTCAACTGCAAAAGATATGGCGATTCTTGCTCAGCACATTATCAAAGATAGCTCTAAATACTACCCAATTTATTCTGAAAAAGAATTTACTTTCAACGGGATTAAGCAAGGCAATCGTAATGCCCTTCTTTATACAGATCCAAGTGTTGATGGTTTAAAAACAGGTCATACCAATGAAGCAGGTTTCTGCTTAACCACGTCAAGTAAACGCGGTCCAATGCGTTTGATCTCGGTGATCTTTGGTACACCAAGCATGAATGAACGTGCCAGCCAAACACGTACATTATTGGCTTGGGGCTTTGCAAACTTTGAAACTGCAAACGTTCAACCTGCTAACCAAGTTCTTGCAAAAGCAAAAGTATGGTTTGGTAAACAAGACGAAGTTCAAATTGGCTTAGCTGAAAACTTCAATGTGACCATGCCTAAAGGCCAAGCAGACAAGATTAAAACTCAGCTTGTGGTTCAACCAAAACTGAATGCACCTTTAGCCAAAGGTCAAGTAGTTGGTAAATTAGTCGCGAGTCTTGATGGCAAAGTGATTGCTGAAAAACCACTGGTTGCATTAAAACCTGTTGAAGAAGCTAGCTTCTTTGCACGTATGATTGACCATATCAAAATGTTCTTCAGTAACTTATTCTAAATTTTAGAAGAGTACGATTAAGCATTCATGCTCTTGGGCATGGATGCTTTTTTATTTTATAATTCCTTTAAATTTTCCGATCGAAAGCCATTATGCCAAAGAACATCCGTCCTTATTTAGACCAAAAACCTGACGTTGATTCAAGCTGCTATGTAGATGAGATGTCAGTTGTAGTTGGTGATGTCAAATTAGCAGAGAATGTTTCCGTCTGGCCTTTTGCTGTGATTCGTGGTGATGTAAATTCGATTCAAATCGGCAAAAACAGCAATGTGCAAGATCACTGTATGTTGCATGTCAGCCACAAAAATCAATCTAAACCGAATGGTTCTCCGCTGGTCATTGGAGAAGATGTAACTGTTGGGCATCATGTGACTTTACATGGATGCACCATTGGTAATCGTGTCTTGATCGGGATTAATACCGTGGTGTTAGATGATGTTGTTATTGAAGATGATGTGATGATTGGTGCAAGTAGTCTGGTGCCGCCACGCAAAGTCTTAAAAAGTGGCTATCTTTATGTCGGGAGCCCAGTACAGCAAGTTCGTGCGTTGACCGAAAAAGAAATGGAATTCCTTCCTTATTCAGCACGTCATTATGTGAAAGTGAAGAATAATTATTTAGATCAAGAGAAGTAATTTTAAAATCAGCATATAACAGGTGTTAAATGCTGATTAAATATGTGTCTTAAACACTAAGAGTAGTGAGATATTAAAGCTCACATAAAGAACAATTCACACCTCGGCAGTTATGCAACACCGATGTCCGAGCACTTTTTTTGCTGGTCCCAGGCCCTCCAACCAAGGGCCCTGCCAGTTGCTCGGCACTCGATGAGGGTCGCCATTTATTTTTGACTGAGATCTTTTGATGCCCTGTTATCATCGGTTTTAATAACATAGATTGCTGGCAATACGGGCAAGATGTGTTATCCCTTGCAATACTGACCATTGGGACACTCTGCTCAAAAATCCCTTCACAATGTTCACATCTAAAATCATACAGTGGCATCTTAAAATCCTTCTTTAACGATCAATCTTGCACTCATCCAAGACTAACGATGTCCCCAAAACTTATTCTCATTTAAGGCACCTTGCGGCAAAATATTCTTCTCAAAGATCGAGGTTGGTAAAGAAATTGTGCAAGCACAGTTTGGAATATCCACAATGCCACCGATACGCCCTTCAACAGGTGCAGCGGTCAGCAACATATAGGCCTGAGATCCCGTAAATCCAAAATTCTCAAGATATTTAATCGCCTTTAAACAGGCCTGACGATAGGCAACCGTAGCATCCAGATAATGATTAACCCCATTTTCTACGCTGATGCCTTCAAAGGTTAGCCACTGATCGTAATTAGGTCTGACATTGCTTGGAACAAAGATCGGTGAATCAATATTATATTTTTCCATACCACCTTTAATCAGGTCAAAACCAACACGCGTTACCCCATCCATTTCAATCGCACCACAGAATCCGATTTCGCCATCACCTTGTGAGAAGTGTAGATCACCCATCGAGAAGCCAGCACCTTTCTGATACACAGGAAAATAGATACGACTACCTGCCGCTAGATCTTTAATGTCGGTATTACCACCATGTTCACGCGGCGGCACTGTACGAGCCGCTTCAACTGCCATCCGATCAAACTCTGCCCCAGTCACACCTCGTAACACCGCAGTTCTTGGATCAGGTGGATTTGCCTGCCCCTTAGGTACCAATAAGGCCTCTCTACGATTCCACTCTTTTAAAAGCTCATGTGAAGGAAGCGTCCCCATTAATCCTGGATGTTTTAAGCCAGCAATACGAACACCAGGGATATGACGTGACGTTGCAAATAATCCTTTTAAATCCCAAATTGCCTTATCCGCTTCTGGGAAATAATCCGCTAAAAAGCCACCGCCATTTTCTTTCGCAAATACACCTGAAAAACCAACTGCTGAGATCGGTTGAATATCTAAAAGATCAATCACCAATAAATCCCCCGGCTCAGCACCCTCAACATAAAAAGGGCCTGTCAGTGGATGCGCTCGAGTGAGATCTACATGTTTTACATCAGACACATCATCGGTATCTTTAATTTGTGCATCTAAGAAATCTAGGCTTTCAATGAGAATTTCTTCCCCTGGTTTCACCGATGTTAAAAATGGAATATCTGGATGCCAGCGATTATGACCAATCTCTGCTTGTTCTGCTAAAGCGACACCAGGTTTAATTTTAATATGTTGCATAATACTTTGACTCCGTGTGCTGTATATGAGCCTAATTCTTCATCTGTTCTACTTCTAAATTATTGAAAGGCCTAAGCAAATAATACATCGCTTAGACGGAATTATTATTTTTACCTTGCGGTCAAAAAACACACTAGCACATTCTGTTTTTTTGAAGCAATTTCTTTTCGATTCTCAACACATCAAATACACACGGATCACAACAAATATTTTTCTTCCGCTTTAGCCAATTAACCTTCCTATGTAGCCAAAAACAGTCAAATTTTGTAGAATACGTTTTTTAAAATCATGGTGCTTTCTATGACCGCTTGGACACCTCATGTCACAGTCGCCACTGTTGTCGAAAAAGACGGACGTTTTCTGTTTGTTGAAGAACACAGCGAGGGCTTTGTACATACCGTGTTTAATCAACCGGCAGGTCATGTCGAATGTGACGAAACCATTATTCAAGCAGCGATCCGTGAGACCTTAGAAGAAACAGGTCATCATGTTGAAATTGATCATCTGCTTGGAATCTATACCTATACCCCACCAATGTTTCCTGATCGTACCTACTACCGTTTTTGCTTCTTGGCCCATGTCACGGCAGTTGAAGAAAATGCGCAACTGGATACAGGTATTGTTGGTGCTGTATGGATGAACTTGGATGAGTTACAAGAAACAGCACGTGCACGTAGCCCATTGGTTTTAAAAGCCGTTGAAGATGCCCTAGCTGGCAAAAAATATCCTTTATCGCTTATTTATGAGCACCCTTTTTCTCCCTCATTAACTTCTCATTTGGATGCTTAATTAGATGCAACAACGTGTCATCGTCGGTATGTCTGGTGGTGTAGACTCCTCCGTTTCTGCCGCATTATTACTTCAACAAGGATATCAAGTTGAAGGCCTTTTCATGAAAAACTGGGAAGAAGATGATGGTACGGATTACTGCACAGCACTGGAAGACTTGGCAGATGCTCAAGCCGTTGCAGATAAAATTGGCATCAAACTGCATACTGCCAACTTTGCAATGGAATATTGGGATCGTGTCTTTGAGCACTTCTTGGCTGAATATGCTGCAGGTCGCACACCAAACCCTGATATCTTATGTAATAAAGAAATTAAATTCCGTGCCTTCCTCGATCATGCCATGACTTTGGGTGCAGACTTTATTGCAACAGGTCACTATGCACGTCGTGGTGCAAGCACACAAAATTCACGCGGCGAAACTTACGCCCCATTGCTCCGCGGTGTTGATAATAACAAAGACCAAACCTATTTCCTACATGCAGTTCATGGCCGTGAAATTAACAAAACCCTGTTCCCTGTGGGTGAAATTGAAAAGCCAGAAGTTCGTCGCATCGCAGAACAACTTGATTTAGCAACAGCCAAGAAAAAAGACTCAACGGGTATTTGTTTTATTGGTGAGCGTCGCTTTACTGACTTCCTTAAACAATACCTACCTGCACAAGCCGGAAAAATTGTTTTGGAATCAGGTAAAGAAGTTGGTGAACATCATGGCTTGATGTACTATACGCTGGGTCAACGCGGTGGTATTGGTATCGGTGGTATGAAAGGTGTACAAGAGGGTGCATGGTTCGTATTACATAAAGATATTGCCAATAATCGCTTGGTGATTGGTCAAGGACATGAACACCCACTGATGCAAAGTACGCAGCTTTGGAGTGAGTCAATTGATTGGGTTGCAGGTGAACAGGACATTCCATCGGCTGGATTCCGCTGCACAGCGAAAACCCGTTATCGTCAACCTGATCAAGCGTGTACCATCTATCGCGATGAACAGACTGAAAATGGCATCCGTGTTGAGTTTGATGAGCCGCAAAGAGCTGTGACTCCAGGACAAAGCGTGGTGTTCTATTCTGGAGAGGTTTGCTTAGGTGGTGGTGTGATTCACCATACCAATGCACCTGAACCAGATTTTATTTAAGGAAATTGGAAGCGAAGCATGGTCGAGTTACCCTTTCAGCACACTCAAGCGTTGAATGTTAGACAGAACCGTGCTCTAGCATTGGCCGCAGTCTTTCAGGCAACTCAGTTAACACATATGACTGCAATGGCCGGCCAGCAAAGCATTGGTGATAGTGGTAATTTCTATTTTGAGCTGTTGATCAAAGCCAGCCTGAATATACGTCCTACCGCTAACAACGCCACTCAGACCTTAGATTTTTTTAATCAACTTGCAGATATTTCACTCGGATTAAAAACATTAGAAGGCTGTATTACCCAGCCTTTTAATACCGCCCCTAAATCCCGTGTTCCCAAAATGTCGACAGCTAAATTGCCAATGTCCTATGCAATGGCCCTGTTGCAGTTGGAAAAGAAAGTTTATAGCAATCCTGAATATGTCAAAATTATAGAAACTGCCCAACAAAAAATCTTAAAGCAACTCTCTTTTTTCGATAATAACTATTTACACCCAAGCATCATCGCCAATTTAGCCCAAACCTATGTCGAAACTGCAGGACAAATCAATCCTCGTATTTTAGTCCGTGGCAATGCCGAAGCATTTAAAGACATCAATCATACCAACCGTATTCGTGCAAGCTTATTTACAGGCCTACAGCTGGCACATTTATGGAAGCAGTCAGGTGGCAGCTCATGGAGTATGATCTTTAGTAAACGCAAGTTATTGCAAGATATTCAAGCTCTCGCTCGTTTGCAGTATCAGGTGGTATAGACCGATGCTACAACGAATTTATTTTTATGTTTATTCCAAAATTAAGGAATCTGTATGAATGCTTTAACCGCACTCTCGCCACTTGATGGACGTTACGCTAGCAAATGCGATGCCCTACGCCCTTTTTTGTCTGAGTTTGGTTTAATCCACGCTCGTGTCACGGTTGAAGTGCGTTGGTTACAAGCACTTGCAAATCGTGCAGAAATCATCGAAGTTGCACCTTTTTCAAATGAAACCAATGCAGCTTTAGATGCAATCGTTTCAAATTTCTCTGAAGAAGATGCAAACCGCATTAAAGAAATTGAACGCACCACTAACCATGATGTAAAAGCGGTTGAATATTTCCTTAAAGAAAAAATTGCCAACATTGATGAATTACAAAATGCAGGCGAATTTATTCACTTTGCTTGTACTTCTGAAGACATCAATAACTTGTCTCATGCACTTATGCTAAAAAATGGTCGTGAAGTTTTAGTTGCAAGTATGAAGCAACTTCTCAATGCGATTTCAGCTTTGGCAACGACTCACGCTGAACAACCGATGTTGTCTCGTACACACGGTCAAACTGCAAGCCCTACTACCTTGGGTAAAGAGATGGCAAACGTTGCATATCGTTTAGCACGTCAAATCAAGCAATTTGAAAATGTAGAATTACTCGGCAAAATCAATGGTGCTGTAGGTAACTACAATGCGCACCTTTCTGCATACCCAGAAATTGATTGGGCTGCACATGCACAAGCATTTGTTGAATCTTTAGGCCTAAGCTTCAACCCATACACCACACAAATCGAGCCACATGACTATATGGCTGAGTTGTTTGATGCTTTACGCCGTTACAACACCATCTTGATCGACTTTAACCGTGACGTTTGGGGTTATATCTCGCTTGGTTACTTCAAACAAAAGTTAAAAGATGGTGAAGTTGGTTCTTCAACTATGCCGCACAAAGTAAACCCAATTGACTTCGAAAACTCAGAAGGTAACTTAGGTATTGCAAATGCTGTTTTAGGTCACTTAGGTGAAAAGCTTCCTGTTTCTCGCTGGCAGCGCGACTTAACTGACTCAACTGTATTACGTAATATGGGTGTTGGTTTTGCGCAAAGTTTAATTGCTTTTGATGCCTGCTTAAAAGGTGTTGGTAAACTTGAATTAAATGCTGCTCGTTTAAATGAAGATTTAAACCAAGCACAAGAAGTTCTTGCAGAACCGATTCAAACTGTTATGCGTCGTTATAACGTTGAAAAGCCATACGAGAAATTAAAAGCACTTACTCGTGGTCAAGCAATGACACGTGAGATGATGGTGAACTTCGTCAATGGCGATGAACTTGCTCAAGTTCCAGCTGATGAACGTGCTCGTCTAGCTGAGTTAACACCTGCAACTTATACTGGTAATGCAGCTGAACAAGCAAAACAAATCAATGATTTGATCAGCAAGATCTAAAACTGATTGACTCAAAAAAGCAGAGCTTCGGCTCTGCTTTTTTTATAATTGAGAAAGTTATTTTCTAAAATCTTAATCTACAACGAATTTGTAGCTTTTACTAAACTCATCATCGCCAGCCCCATAAAAACCCATAGAAATACTAATATCGTAGGCTCCCTTATATTTTGGGGTTCCTTCTATTCTTAATTTATTATACGCACTTATATCATTTATATTAATAGGCTTTATTTCAACCCCCATATCACTTGGAAAGTTTGTTTTTACCTCAAAACTTCTTTCCACAACTCTTCCACCTGTAACCGCAATATCCTGACTATAATTTTCATTAATATGAGCGATAGGTAATTCACTAGGTTGTGCTTGATAACTTTGGCTACAACCAATTAAAGCCAAACATAAACTAAAGATAAGTGTAAAATTCATACCAAAACCATAAAGTACTATTATTCAATTACTCTTGAACTATAAAAGTGTATTTTTCTATTTCAGCATCTCCTCCACCATAAAAACCAGCTAAAATATGAACTGTAAATATACCTTTATACTTTGGAGTTCCCTTAATTTCTATCATGCTATATCCATCTAAATCATTAATAGGTTGCGACTCCTTTAAAATTTGGTAATACGATTGTTCCCCAGACATAATCGGCTTGATGAGATGGAAGTTGAGCACGGTGAGCTGGTGCTAAGTTGGCACTATATTTATCTAACAGTTCTTCAGCATATTTGATTTGTTCCTCCCATAACTTTACCGTTTCATAGTAATATTCATAAGAAAGTAATTGCTCTAATAAATAGATTTCTCTTGGGAATAGCTCTTGTTTCTTTAAATCAATCATTTAAATTATATAAATCTCAAAATTTTAAATGCCCCGAAGGGCACTTTAGTTATTCTTCACCATCAAACTGCCAATATACTTCACCCCAGTCAGATTTTATCTCAGGTAAAATTTCACCTTCCTTAAAGTATTGACGAGAATTCTCTTGTGCAACTGTAAACCAATAGCCTGTTTTAGGGCAAATCTGACCTGAACGTATACTCAGTTTCTCTGTAAAGTTTACATCTGCATGAGCATTTACGTTACCAAAATTTTCAATATCAAAGATATAAAATTTTTCTTCTTCCGGAATTATTCCATCTAGATAACGCTTATCTTCCCAAATTAAATACCATTCGGTAAATTTGGATTGATGTATATCCCCTTTACTATATTTAGGTGCAAGCGTTCCTTGATAAAAGTAATTAGGACAGCCTCTCTCCTCATTATCTAATTTTGCTTCATAAATACCAGTTATCGTTATTTCCTGTTCTGTCTCTATCACAATTGAATCAAAATTCTCATCTACTAGTGATTCACTCACTTGATTTATAATATTTTTCTTATATAAAGGCCAATAAGTTAACTCAAACATCGAATCAAAATTCCATTTTTGAAATAACTTATCCAATCTTTTAGGTAAAAAATATTGTGCATACTTATAATCTGCTGAAACTGTAATCTTAGCTATATCCAACATTTCAGATGCTATAAGAAGTTTTTTAATAGCACCAATATGATAGGGTTCTTCAAAAAGACTACCGTCTCTTCCTCGCATACCCAATTCAATATAAAGTGGATCATTAGCTAAATCTTTTTCATCTCCGTAACGACCAAATATTACACTTTTTATTCCATCTTCAAAAAATAAAGGATATATTTCATTTTTATAGGGTGTTTTAAAAAAAAGCTCTAATCCTTTTTCTTGATCATTCAATACATTTAAATACATGATGTATTGTTTTTCATAGTTTTCACTATACTTTGCTTTAATCTCATCTGTAGGATTTTTTAAAAATTTCTCAAAATTACTAACAAAATCAGCATGCATTTCATATATTTTTTTAAAAAAATAATAGCTTGAATACATTTTATTTAACTTCACAGCTTGACTTCTATTAATATTACTTCCTCTATTTATCTGCATAATTTCATTATTACTTAACAAAATGATACGTTATCAGCTTTTGCCTTCTGCTGGTAACGTAACTTGGGCATTTAACACCTACTTACCATCAAACTGCCAATATACTTCACCCCAGTCAGATTTTATCTCAGGTAAAATTTCACCTTCCTTAAAATATTGACGAGAATTCTCTTGTGCAACTGTAAACCAATAGCCAGTTTTAGGGCAAATCTGACCTGCCCGTACACTCAGTTTCTCATGAGAACTCACATAGGTATAAGTATCCTTAATGCCAATATTTTCAATATCAAATATATAAGTTTTCTCTTCTTCTGGAATTGTTCCATCTAAATAACGTTTATCTTCCCAGATTAAATGCCATTTGACATCAACCCACTCATCAGTGCCTTCTAGTTGATAATCTGTTGCTCTCGAGCCATCTAAGAAATAGTTAGGACAACCCACTTTTCCATTAATTGGCAACCATGGCTCATAAATACCCGTAACCTTTACTTCTTCACCTGTAGCGATTTGCCCAATTGGATTTAGGTTAAAAGGAGGACACATTGGAATCGGTTCAGGATAAATTCTTAATGGTGGCCATTCTTTAGAGAAAAAAATAGTCTCATAAGACCATTTTTGAGATTTTCGTATTGTATTTTTATCAATATATGAAAATGGCTCACTTACCTTACCAGCTAAATAACTCTGCATACAAATATTACGATAGGTTAATGCAATTAATAGTAAGCGTATAGAACCTGTATGTTCTACTTTTCGCCCAAGTGGATCAGTCTTATAATTTACTGGTTCAAAAATATCAGTTGATCTGGAAATACCTAGACCCAATAAGATATAGAATGGATCTTCATATATTATATTTTCATCAGCATATCGATCAAATAACCAATCTGTAAAATCGACATTACAAAAACTATTATATGCTTCTCTTTTATGTTTAGTCGTTCTAAGTAGTGTCAAACCATTCTCTAACTCAACTATTTTATTTAGATAATGAACATATTCACCCTCATGCCTTTTTTGTAAATGCTCTGCATATTGGTGTTTCAACACTTCTTTCGGTGGATTTCGTAACTGCCTTTCAAAAGCATCTAAAAATTGCTGATATAAGTTACGTGCTTGATCTAAAAAAGTATAACTAGTGTACTTCTTAATTAAATAAAATGCTCTATTTCGTGCTTTTTTTTCTTGCATTAGTGACATCGTTTTAGGATTTAACATAGATTAACGTTTCTCAGTTTGTGATGATTTTTGTTTTTGATACTCCACACCTAAACGTGCCATTGACGATTGTTAATTGTAAAACTTGCCCTAGTTTTCGCCTTAACAAGGCTTAATTAAAATATTAGTTAATTAATAAAAAACTCTAAATTATTTTTTTCTTAGAAAAAATTTCGTCTGAATCTTTTCTGTTCCACACATGAAAAATACCACTAACGGATCCCATTGCCTTAATAATCTCCATTCTTGAATCTTCATTAAAATTTTCAAGGTTATTAGAAAACATATTAATTAGTAATTTAAAATTAATACTTTCAGTATTATCTATTTGAATAAAATTATCTTCAGCAACAATATTCCAAACAGGTATAGGGTAAGAGGTATCATGAAAAATTATATAAATTGTTAAAATATCTCTGTAATAAATTTCTACTGGGTTTATTGTGTCATAATATGCGGTTATTTTCCGATCATTAAAACTAAAACTGAGTAATTTAGGCTTTTGATCTAGCACCTTACTTCTGAATAGTTTGTTTAAAAAATTTAACAACATAATTTAACCTTAGTTAGAATAGAGTCCATTGGGTAAATGCTTCTAACTCCTCATCAAAAGCATCAACTAATAAATACGCACCAAATCCACCAATTGCCCCACCAATGATAACACCAACAGTAGAACATATCGGTGAACCAGGCCCACATATCGCCCCCGCTGCTGCACCACCACCAGCGCCTCCTGCAATTCCACCTACAATCGTAGTTCCTTGTCTATATATTTCTTTTTCTCTATTTTCAGCATTGTAAATTTCGTAGCCTGCGTACGCTACAGAGAAAACTATCAAGACTCTTCCACCTATTTTCATCCATTTAATTTTAGCATTAAACGATTTTTTTGATTTTCCAGAACCTTTCAAAACGCTGTAGTAAACTCTATTTTTTTCATCTGCTGTTAAGGCATTAAAATAACTTTGTTTCGCATTAATTTTAGACTTTATATGTTGATCCATAGCTACACGATTTGACCTCAGGGCTTTAAATTTTTCGGGATCTTTTATTTCCATTGCGTAATATTCAAGAATTTGCTCTAGGGTTTTACCCGCTGCTTTTTCTTTTTGAGAAATAGCTAACCCTATTGCTGAATTTTTTTTTCGCGTAGCATCTAAAATTTGATTTCTTAAGTCTGTTGCTTCTAATGCTGCATCTTTGACAGAAATTTTGCCTTGCTTAACAGCCTCAAGATAACCATCACTCATTTTTTTTATTTCACGCATATATACAGCGCGTAAATTTGCATCATGAATTAAAAAATTGTTTCCAAAATAAATAGCTGTTCCATTTAAGCTATCTAGAGCAATTTCTAATTCATTTTTGACTTTAACTGGAACTTTATTTGATTCAACTTGCTTAGTTGTTCCTGTTGTTGTTCTCAATTTAAAAGTAGACTGATTGAATTCTCCATTTTCTAAAGCAGGCACCCTAATTCTAGCCAGTTTAGCGTTATCAAGTAGGAGTTCTACAAAAATCAAATCTAATTTATTACAGTTATAAACTTTAGTGCATCCATTTGAGTCAAGCTTTCCACCATAACTTTGTTTAGCTGTGGTATTAGATAAGCTATATCTTAAAGATGATAAAATTTCTTTATTTTCACAAAAAACTTTTAATCTAGCAGTATATGTCATTCTTCTTGTTCCGATACTTCTGCGTCATATTGATGAACTAAAATATTATAAGTTTCCTCTTTGTTATTCGTAGTAATCCTCACAATACCATCCTTAGGAACCTCACCCTTGCGTACATTACCTTTTGAATCAATTAACGTAAAAGTTGGTAAACTTTCTAATAGTTCATTACTAAGCTTATGTCTAACATCAAACTCTAACAAATAATTACCATCAGATCCCGCTGATAGAAAAGGTATATTATTAGTAACTTTCGCCCCACCCATAAACAAATGCTGCCCAGCCTTTACCTCAAACTTTCCACCTGTGGTTGGGAAAATACCAGCACCATTCAACTTAATCTGAGAACCACCCGCAGTAATCACAATCTCTTTCGGACTGGTAATTTCTATACGATCTTCGGTCGAGATAATCTGGATGCCTTGCTTGGCAAGCAAATCCATACCATCCGATTGTGCCTGAACTTCAAACTTACCTTTTGCAGCCACTTGTTTAATGCCATTCTGC
>NZ_LXUJ01000002.1:0-55933 GCF_013072675.1 Acinetobacter sp. Ac_3412
CAGACACAACCCCCTTTTTTATTATTTTCTTTCGCATGTTTCTTTTTTCTACAAAACCAGTGTTTTCGTTGTTTTTATCAGCTATTTACGTATAAAAAGCAGGCTCATGGCCTGCTTTTTATTATTTTCATTTCGATTTAGTCAGTGAAAGTCACTCGTGCAATGGCTTTTTTACCCGATTGGATGATTAAAGTGACATTCTCTTTTACAGAGTAGCTCATATCGACCACATTCCAGTCAACTTTTACTGCACCACGACCCACGGCGTCTTTCGCTGCTGCTGCATTCGGGTTTAAGCCTGCAACACGAAGAATGGTTGCAATAAATAACTCACCACCAAACTCGCCACGAGAAATGGTCACTTCTGGGGTATCTTCTGGTACTTCGCCTTCAGTTACACGGTTACCTGCACTCTTATGTGCATTTTCCGCTGCTTCTGCATCATGGAAACGTTCAACCAACTCAAGCGCCAAGATACGTTTGATTTCCTGTGGGTTACGACCTGCTGCCATTTCATCAAGCAGTACTTTGATTTCATCAAGTGACTTGAAGCTCAGTAAATCAAAATAACGTTCAATCAAGCTATCTGGCATCGACAGGATTTTTTGGTACATCGCACCGGGAGTGTCAAATACACCAATATAGTTACCTAAAGATTTAGACATCTTATTCACGCCATCTAAACCTTCAAGAATCGGCACAGTAATACACACTTGTGATTCTTGACCATAACGACCTTGTAGAGTACGACCCATTAACAAGTTAAAGGTCTGGTCTGTACCACCTAACTCGACATCTGCCTCAAGTGCAATCGAGTCATAGCCTTGTACCAATGGATACAAGAACTCATGAATTGCAATCGGTTGATGGTTGTTATAGCGCTTAGTAAAGTCATCACGTTCTAACATACGTGATACGGTTTGCTGGCTCGCCAATTGAATTAAATCAGCTGCTGTTCTTTGATTAAACCATTCCGAGTTAAAACGAACTTTGGTTTTATTTGGATCTAAGATTTTAAAAACTTGTTCTTGATAGGTTTTCGCGTTGGCTTCAACTTGCTCACGAGACAACGGCGGACGTGTTGCGCTTTTCCCAGACGGGTCACCAATCATGGCCGTATAGTCACCAATCAAGAAAGTAACCTCATGTCCCAAATCTTGGAAGGTTTTTAATTTATTAATTAGAACCGTATGTCCTAAGTGTAAATCAGGAGCCGTTGGGTCAAAGCCTGCTTTTACACGGAGTGGACGATTCTCTTTCAGTTTTTTCAGTAAATCTTCTTCAGAGATAATCTCGTGCGTGCCTCGTTGAATGAGAGCAAGCTGTTCTTCGGCTGGCAAGAAATTTGACATCACAAAACCTAAACACATCAGTTATTCAATTTGTGCGATATACTAACATTTTTTCAGCATCTTGCAGGATAAGTTGTATATGAGCGCGATCTATATTGGTGTAATGACAGGCACGAGCATGGATGGTGTTGATATTGTTGCAACTTCATTCGACCCTTTAACGCTGCATGCCACGCTGACTGTGCCTTTTGAACTTGAATTACGCGATGAGTTGATGGCATTGACACTGCCTGATGACAATGAAATTGATCGTATGGGTAAAGCTGATGTTGCTTTAGCGCAAATGATTGGGCATGGCATTAATGAACTGATTGAAAAGAATAATTTAGATCGCACTCAAATTAAAGCCATCGGTTCACATGGGCAGACCATTCGCCATCGTCCTGAGCATGGTTTTACCTTACAAATTGGTGACCCCAATATCATCACAGAAATCACGCAACTGCCTGTAGTGTCGGATTTCCGTCGTCGTGACATGGCCGCTGGTGGTCAAGGCGCGCCTTTAGTACCTGCTTTCCATCAAGCGCTGTTTCAACATGACAGCATTCACCGCGTGATTTTAAATTTAGGTGGCATTGCCAATGTCAGTATGCTGCCTGCAAATAACCTAGACGGCGTTTATGGTTTTGATACTGGTCCTGCCAACATTTTGATGGATGCTTGGTGTCATCGCCACACAGGGCATCCTTATGATGAAAATGGTGATTGGGCTGCCTATGGCAATCCCATCCGTTCGTTATTGGAACGCCTACAGAATCATGAATTCTTTGCCAAAGAACCCCCGAAGAGCACTGGTCGCGAAGACTTTAATTTAGAGTGGCTAGATGAGCAACTCAGTGATTGGCGTAATGATCTGGAATATGATGAATTGGAAGATACGCCAGAAAATATTCAATCTACTTTAATGAAGCTCACCACACGTGCGATTAAAAAAGCGATTTACCGTAGCAAAGAAACCATGCCAACGGGGGAAATCTATGTCTGTGGTGGCGGTGCTTATAATTCACATTTACTTGAGCAACTCCGCTGGCGCTTACGTAAGCACAATTGGTCGGTACAAACCACGGATGCACTTGATTTAGCCCCGACATGGGTAGAAGCGACCGCTTTTGCGTGGTTAGCCATGCGTTTTGTAGAGCAGCTCAGTGGTAATTTACCTGCGGTGACGGGTGCAGCTGGAGATCGTATTCTCGGTACCATCACCACGGTATAAAACAAAAAAGCTTCTCAATTGGAGAAGCTTTTTTTATATATCTAGAAGCTTTTAAATTGAGAATGAT
The DNA here is from genome assembly GCF_013072675.1 of Acinetobacter sp. Ac_3412. Lineage (NCBI taxonomy): Bacteria > Pseudomonadati > Pseudomonadota > Gammaproteobacteria > Moraxellales > Moraxellaceae > Acinetobacter > Acinetobacter sp. Ac_3412. Next base: position 2,633 of record NZ_LXUJ01000002.1, read on the forward strand.
GAACCACAACCACAAGTTGTGGTCGCATTCGGGTTCTGAATGACAAAGCGTGAACCTTCAAGTCCTTCAAGATAATCAACAACTGAGCCGATTAAATACTGGTAGCTTAAAGAATCCACCAACATTTTTACATCACCATTCATGAACTCAGCATCATCTTCATTGACGCTTTCAGCGAAATTAAAGCCATAAGAGAATCCTGAACAACCACCACCCGTTACATAAACACGTAACATAAGGTCGTTATTGCCTTCACTTTCGCGTAGTTGGCGAACTTTTTTGGCAGCATTATCTGACAATTCTAGAGCTTGGGCGTTCATGATGGACTTTCCTCGACTTCACTTCGTCTTTAATAAATAAAAGACCTGATATTCAGTATAGCATACTCAATATCGGGTCTGTATTTGAAGTTTAAAGTGCTGTTAAAGACTTTTTATACGATTATTTGTAGTTCTCATCCTGTAAACCGCATTCAAAGTTTTTGGCATCTTCACGGCAACGGAATTGCCATAACAATTTCATCATGCGCTTGTCATAGATTCCTTTAGCGGTCAGATTAATACGCGCTTCACGCATTAATTTTTGATAGCCTGGTTTGTCAGAAGCTGGAACTTCCATCCAATATTTTTGTGGAATGTCTGCTTTCATTTTTCCAAGAATGGTAAATGCGCGTGGTAATTGTGCTTTGACCCATTCTCTTGACTTTTGACCAAAACCAGCTGGGAATTTATCCGGATGAATGATTAAATTACCAGTGACTTGTAAAATTGGGTAATTCACAATCGCCCCTTTGGTTCCCAAGCCCTTATACAGTTCTAAAGGTTTGAACGCTGCCGCTGGTGCCCCAATAATATCCACCTGACCATTGTTAAACTTCGCACCAAAGTTGGTGATATCTGAACTGACCGCTTGTGCACCGACTTGTGACGCCATAATTTTTTGGGCTTCGTCATAATCTAAAACGGCGATTTTCTTACCTGCAGCTTTAGCAACCGTATTGATATTACGGTCATTCACAAGCAAATAGGCATCACCCACAGGAATAACACCAACCACCTCATATTTGCCATTCACCATCGCTTTGGCAAAAGTCGGGCTGGCTAAACCCTGCATCACTTTAACGGCCAATTTAAGATCGGTAATCGCCCCAATTGCATCCAATGAACCAGTAAATTGGTTAAACTGACGACCACGCATTCCTGTGATACTCACGCCATCACATTTTCCTGCTTTAAAGTCTTCTGCAATGACCGCTTCATTGGTTCCAACTTTAAGCTCAATATCAGCGCCCCAAGTTTTTGCAGCGAGTTGATAATCCTTCATTAATGCATAAACATCGCCACTTTTGCCCACGATATCAAATACACAAATTGTTTGTTTTGCCTGAGCACCTGCGGATACAGCTGCAATCCCTGTCGCAAGTAATAGTGTTTTAAACCATTGCATCTTATTTTTCCTTTGCATCTATGCTGATTGTTGTTGCATCCCATCCAACATCAAAAGACTGGCGGTATAGCTTTAAATACGGTTTACCAATGAATCAATGTTTTAATACAGTCATGTTTAATCATCCTGATTGAAACATCTTTTAAATCTTCCAGATTCGATTTGGTTTTTATATTTTAATATAATTACCAGCTTTGCCAATCAATACAATGGCTTAAATGACATCTGCAAAAAAACAAAAAAGCCTAGATAAATCTAGGCTTTAAGTCTTGATTATGGCGATTCAGGATTATTCACCCGGTAATGCACATTCAAAGTTTGCTTTGTCTACTGAACAACGTGCTTTCTTCAATACAGACATCATGCCTGCATCGTAAATACCACGTTTAGTCAGGTCCATACGACCATCACGTAATAATTTTTGATATTTCAAGTTGTCTTCGGCACTCAAGTTCATTTTGTATTTGGCTGGAATTTCAGCTTCATAACGTTTGATCATAGCGAATGCTTTTGGAAGTTGCTTCACAAAGTAATCACGAGATTTTTGACCAAAGCCAGCAGGGAATTTCTCTGGACGAAGAACAAGATCCGCAGTCACTTGAAGTACTGGGAAGTTAAACATTGCACCATTTGAACCTAAGCCTTTGCTTAATTCTAATGGTTTGTAAGCATAAGCAGGTGCACCGACCATATCGACTTGGCCGTTATTAAATTTAGCAGCAAAGTTAGAAATATCAGAAAGTACCGCTTGCGCACCTACACGTTGAACCATGATTTTTTGTGCATCGTCATAACCCAATACCGCGAATTTTTTACCCGCTGCTTTTTCAATTGAGTTAATGCTCTTGTCACGTACGAAAATGTAAGCAGCGCCTAATGGCGCAATACCACCGATTTCATACTTGTTACCACCTAAATTGGTGGTCATTTTGGCTGCATTACGTGCATCCAATACATAAGTAATCGCACGTTGTGCAACTTCATTGCTCGGTGCACCGCCCAATGAATCGACTGAACCTGCAAATTTGTTATATGGACGAGCACGCATTGCTGTCATCGCAACAGCAGCACATTTGCCCGCTTTAAAGTTATTGTCTGCAACCTGTTCATCCGTGATTGCAAGTAAGTTGACATCAGCGCCCCAGCCTTTCGCTGCGAGTGCCCAGTCTTGCATCATTTTGTATGATTCACCTGACTTTCCTAATAAGTCGAATACACACACATCTATTGCTGCTTGAGTAGAAGCAGACACACCAAAGATCGAAGTTGCTGCAAGAGCAAGTGCAATTTTTTTCATATTTTTCATCCTTTCACAAACTTTATGTTTGTCTCCTTGTTCGAAGCAAATATTAATCATGTTTTTTGAAAAAAAATAGAGCTTATACTCTATTTTTATGACTAGATTGTTTACTTTTTACCCTCTTTTATCTATTTCTATTATTTTCATAGGCAATTTTGTTATATATACCTAATTTTATGTATAGATTTAGATCTATTCAGTTATTCTCCTTTTTTATTCACCACTCAAAGTACACTCAAAGTTGGTCCGTTCAACCGTACAACGGGCACGCTTCAGCACATTCATCATACTCGCATCATATACGCCTTGCTTGGTTAAATTCATGCGTCCATCCCGTAACATTTTTTGGTAACGGGTTTTATCTTCATTGGTCAAAGTAATCTTTTTGGCATTCATTCCCGCTTCTAAACGCTGCACCATGGCAAAGTTACTCGGCAGTTTATTCACGAACCACTGTCGAGATTGTGGACCAAAACCACTTGGGAATTGCGCAGGACGAATAATCAGGTCACCGGTAATATTCACCACAGGGAAATTAAACAATGCACCATTGACCAAGCCTTTACTGATTTCTAAAGGCTTATACGCATAAGCAGGTGCGGCAATCACATCCACTTGCCCACTATTAAATTTTTTCACAAAATCAGAAATATCCGATGGCACAGCAACCAGATCGATACTTTCAACAATGGCCTTTTGTGCTTGATCGTAATGTAAATAAGCGAATTTTTTGCCTTTGGCTTTTTCAATGGTGTCGATCTTTTTGTCACGTACAAAAATATAAGCCAACCCAACTTGAATAATACCCGCAACTTCAAATTTCTCGCCGTTCATCGTTGCCGTTAAACGATGCTGATTACGTTTATCCAGTACATAGGTAATCGCCTTTTGCGCAATGGCGTTGCTGGTCACGGCCCCAACTGCATCAACTGAACCTGCAAATTTATTATATTTACGGGCACGCATCGAAGTCATATAGACCCCATCACATTTGCCTGCATCAAAATCTTTTTCCGCTTTTTCTTCGTCTTGATAAGGAATCAGTTCAACATCGCCCTGCCATGTTTTAGAAGCCAGCTTCCATTCCTCAATCAGTTTATAAGACTCCCCAGCCTTACCCAATAAATCAAAAACACAAATTTGTTGTTTTGCCTGTACAGGAGTGCTCATGACAAATAGAGCTGTAGCACTCAATGCCCAAAGTCCTTTTTTCATCTTGTTTTCCCTTACTTTGCTATTTTTGCACAATTTTCCATCAGCGCTTATTCAATATAGTCAGATTTTGACCAAAAGAATAGCGCTTTTATATACATATGTCGGGTTTTCATCTGTTTTCCCCATCTGCATCACAGAATCAAATCCCGAGATGGCTAGGCACGAGTCAACAAGAAAACATGCCCTGTAATCCCGATTTACTCACCGCCCAAGCTACATTCAAAATTGGTTCGATCTACCGTACAGCGCGCGCGTTTCAGTACACTCATCATGCTGGCATCGTAAATGCCACGCTTGGTCAATCCCATACGTGCTTCACGCAAGATTTGCTGATAACGGGTTTTATCCTCGTTACTGAGATTGATTTTGTATTTGGCTGGCAATTCTGATTCAAGACGCTGGATCAGTGCGAAATTGGTATTCAGACGGCTCAGAAACCATGCCCGAGAGTTCTGTCCAAAATTACTGGAGAATTTTTCAGGACGGATGATCAAGTCCATGGTCATATTCACCGCTGGGAACGTAATAATTGCCCCCTCATTTCCCAACCCCTTTGATAATTCTAAAGGCTTATAGGCATAGGCAGGTGCTGCCATAATATCGGCCTGACCAGTATTAAACTTTTTGGCAATATCAGAGATATCCGCAAGTACCGCTTGTCCACCTAAGCTTTTGACCACAATCTTTTGTGCTTCATCATAGCCAAGTACTGCAAATTTTTTCCCTTTGATTTGCTCAATGGTATTCATCTTCTTATCTTTGACAAAGATATAGGCCAAGCCAATTTGCGAAATTCCTGCAACTTCATAATTTTCATTATCAACGGTACTGAGCAGACGGCGTTGATTACGCTTGTCCAAAGCAAAGCTAATCGCTTTCTGTGCAATTGCATAGCTTGGCACCGCCCCAATGGCATCAATCGAACCTGCAAATTTGTTATAACGGCGCGCACGCATCGAAGTCATATAGACGCCATCGCATTTGCCTTGTTCAAAGTCATTTTCTGCCAGCGCTTCATTCTGATAGCTGATCAGAAAGGTATCACCACGCCATGCTTTAGCAGCCAAGGCCCACTCTTCCATGGCCTTATAGGCTTCTCCTGATTTCCCCAACAAATCAAAAACACAAATTTTGGTCGCTGCATGTGTTTCTGTATAGCTCCCCAACACCAGCATTGCCCCCAATGCAAGAATTCCCTTGTTCATCCTTAAATCCTATGCTGCTACTTTTAATCTTGTTGCTTATTTTTCATATAATTTAAATAATAATCTGATTCGCGTCACAAAAATAGAGCTTTTACTCTATTTTATCATTGGTTGATCAGCTCAATTCGAACAACTTGATCTTAAATATAAAAATTTGCATTCATGGGCGATCACCTTAAAATGCAGCTATCTATTCGCTATTTTGCATGCTCATGATCCAATTTGACCAAGTTTCATTACGCCGTGGTGGGCGAGTTTTATTCCAAAAAGCTTCAATGCAGCTTCATCCAGGCTGGAAAATTGGTCTTACAGGCGTGAATGGTGCAGGTAAATCGACTCTATTCGCTGCATTCTTAGGAGACTTGGTTGCAGATGAGGGCAATCTGACCCGCCCCGCGGTCTGGACTGTGGCGCATATGGCGCAAGAAATTAAAGCCTTGGAAATGCCAGCAATTGATTTTGTTTTATCTGGTGACGAAGAATATTGGGACATTCAAGAAAAATTAGCGCATCCAGATCAACTCAGTAATGATGATTTAGCTCGACTGCATGGCCGTTTCGATGAGATCCATGGTTATGCAGCGCCTGCCAAAGCAGCACAATTGATGGCAGGTCTGGGCTTTCTCGATCATCAATTAAAATTAAATGTCGCCAGCTTCTCGGGCGGGTGGCGCATGCGTTTGAACTTGGCGCGTACCCTTATGAGCCGTTCAGACCTGCTATTACTGGATGAACCGACTAACCATTTGGACTTGGATGCGATCTTGTGGTTAGAAGACTGGCTCAAAGCTTATGAAGGCACATTGGTCTTGATTTCACATGATCGTGATTTCCTCGATGCCATTACCGATCATATTCTGCATATCGAAAATCAAGAATTAACTTTATATACTGGTAACTATTCAACCTTTGAAACGACCCGTAGTGAACGCTTAGCGCAACAACAACAAGCCTTTGAAAAGCAGCAAGAAACGCGTGCGCATCTACAAAAATTTATTGACCGCTTTAAAGCCAAAGCCACCAAAGCCCGCCAAGCACAAAGTCGAATTAAACAGCTTGAGCGTATGCAACAATTGGCACCTGCACATGTTGATACCCCATTTACCTTTAGCTTCCGTGAACCAACCAAAATGAGTTCACCTCTACTGAGCTTGGATGCCGCTACAATTGGTTACGGCGATAAAATCATTGCTGAAAAAATTCGTCTGCAAATCACCCCAAGTTCACGTATTGGTTTACTCGGGATGAATGGTGCAGGTAAATCAACCTTAATCAAGACTCTTGTCGGTGATTTACCACTGCTCGCAGGGGAACGTAAAGCCTCTGAACTGCTCAATATTGGGTACTTTGCTCAGCATCAAATGGATGCTTTGGATGCTCATGCCAGCCCAATGCTGCAATTGGCACGTATTGCCGACAAGCACATCAGTGAAGCTGCTCTACGTGCCTTTTTAGGTAGTTTTGGCTTTAGTGGCGAGCGTATGGATACGCCATGTGAGAGCTTCTCTGGTGGTGAACGTGCACGTCTGGCGCTGGCACTGATCGTATGGCAACGTCCCAATGTCTTGATTCTGGACGAACCAACCAACCATTTAGACTTGGATATGCGTCTGGCGTTGACCATGGCGCTACAGGACTTTGATGGTGCGGTGGTGCTGGTATCACACGAACGCCAATTGATTGCCAGTGTCTGTGATGACTTGTTATTAGTGCATGCAGGTCAATGCACAGAATTTGCAGGTGATCTACAAGACTACGCCAAGTGGTTACGTGAAGCGCGCCAACAACAGATCAATGCACAAAATGCATCACAACAGCAAAGTACAACCAGCCAAGCCCCTGCCGTAAAAGTAGATAAGGAAGCGCAACGTAAAGAAGCAGCTCGTCGCCGTGAAATGACGCGTCCAATTCGTAAAAACATCGAAAAAGTCGAAGCTCAAATTGAAAAGGTTCAACCACGCTTAGCTGAGATTGAACATGCTTTAGCGGATAGTGCCTTGTATGAGGCCGACCGCAAAAATGATTTGATCAAGCTGATGAATGAGCAAAATGAGCTCAAAGCGAAATTAGAACAGCATGAAGAACAGCTTTTAGAGTTGATGATGGAACTTGAAGAGCTGGAAAGCTCTTTTGCAGATTAAGCTGCCAGCTGATTCATACACAGCTCTGTTTGAGTGTGTATGAATCACAACGTTTAAGGTCATTTATTTAAACAGAAGCATCCCATTTATGGCCCTAAAAGATGCTTTGGATACTTAAAAACACTATGAATAGCATGAAAAATGTCATGAATTTGTCGAGAATTTAAGATAAGGTAAAAATTGGAATTTTCTGAGAAAATTGAGCTTTAGGCTCAGGCTCGATATACTCAGCTGCCACTGTTGTAAATTTATAAGTGACGAATGAATCCTGAGGGTTAAATTCATTTCACATTTTTTGTACTTTAATTTGGTGAGTACTCTATTTTGGATCATACAAACTGAATGAATTCTTTAGATTTTATTTTTAATTTTGAACATATTCTACCGGTCTTGGTTCAAGAATATGGCTTATGGATTTATTTTATCCTTTTTCTGATTATTTTTTCAGAAACCGCTTTTGTTTTTATGTTCTTCTTACCCGGAGACAGTCTGTTACTCACTGTTGGTGCATTATGCTCTGTGGTTGAAATCATGCATCTTGGTTATATGATCAGCTTACTGTTCTTTGCAGCAGCACTGGGCTATATGGTGAATTACCATATTGGCCGTCATTTTGGCGATCGTATTTTCAATGTTAAATCACGCTTTATTAAGCAAGAATATTTGCAAAAAACCAATGTGTTTTTCTTAAAGCACGGGGGGAAAACCATCCTATTGGCTCGTTTTATTCCTTTTGCCCGTTCATTTGCGCCCTTAGCAGCAGGTTCAAGCAACATGAACTATAGCCATTTCGTTATTTATAACATCTTGGGTGCATTACTGTGGATCAGCGTACTCGTCACTGCAGGATACTTGTTTGGTCATGCGTTGATTCAAGTGAGTGACTTTGTCGAAAATTAACAAGCTCTTTTGCTGACAGCAATCTAATTATTCATTCATTTCAAGCTTAAATAGATCATTGATAGGTAGGCGATTTCATCGACTACCTTTTTTTAATCATTTTATTCAGTGTAAGGTTTCACGTGGAACGTAAAAAACAATAGTAAATAATAATGAAAATAATTATCAATAAAAATAAAATCACTTCATAAAAACACAAATCTTAAGGAAGCCAATGTTCTCAGCCTCATTGGAAAATCAGTTATGAAGCAAACAGCAACTGCCATTAAAAAAACCAACTCGCGCTGGTTTCGCATTAACTTATGGATTCATCGCTGGGTCAGTTTGGTGATTGTGGTGCCCTTTGCGATTTTATCCATCACTGGGGTCATTCTGATTTTCCATGAAGAGATTGATCATGCACTTGGTGTAGAGCCTACGGCTCAACATTCTTCTTTACAACAGCAACGACCGCTAGCCGACTCAATCGCGACCGCACAGAGAACCTACCCTACCGAGCAGATTCTCAGTACAGGCTATGACCCCGAGCATCATCCTGGTGTACTCCTTATCGGGATGGCGAAACCTGAACAAAGCTTTGAACAAGCACGTTGGCTGTTTGCAGATATTGGTTCTGCAACGCTGATTGATCGACCAAATGAACGAGATACTTTGACTGGCTTCTTACTGGAACTGCATGCCAACTGGTTTCTAGGTTTTATTGGACAATTGATTGGGGCACTGATTGCTTTGTTAGTGTTCTTATCTTTGGTTTCTGGCTTGGTGATCTATGCCCCCTATGTGAAAAAATTCTTTTTGGGCATTCTTCGTTTTAGAAAGGGTCAGCGACTATTACAGCTCGACCTACATAATTTAATTGGCTCTGCAATCCTCGGTTGGGCCTTGGTAGTGACCTTAACTGGATTTCTACTGGGTTTTGGTACGGTTGCAATTGGAGTTTGGCAAATGACTGAACTGAAAGCCCTGCAAGACAAATATCAGCATGCCCGTGTGATTCATCCAAATTTAAGCATTGATCAGGTCTATGCGGCCGCTCAGAAAGGTCAAACAGATTGGCACCCCACCAGTGTGTTCTACCCAAAAACAGAATACGCCACCCAAGGTCACTATATGGTGTTACTGCAAGGCAATGAGGGCTTAAAAGAGAAGATGCTAAAAGTCGCCTTGGTCAATGCAGAAACAGGACAAGTGGATACGGTTGAAGAATTACCCACCTATCTGAAAGCTATTTTACTGTCACAACCGCTGCATTTTGGCAATTACGGCGGCATGCCCCTCAAGATCTTATGGAGTCTATGTACCTTACTCACCTTATTTATCACTTTAAATGGCGCATGGTTATGGTGGGCAAAACGCCAACAAAAAGGCTTAAAAGGAGTCAACAATGCAACTGTGGAATAAGTTAAGTGTGTTATGGCTGTTGGCTTTATGCAGTATTTTAGGAATTGTTGGCATGCTGCTGATGGATGGTATTGCAGATGTTATTTTTTTGATCATTACCCTACTCCCTCTATCGGTTGCAGGATGGAGAGCTTATCTTTTACAGCACGGTAAAAGATAAGCTCTTTTTATTGGGTATTGATGCCTAAACTAATTAAGCATCAATATCTGCATTTAACGCATTTTCTTCAATGAAGGCACGACGTGGTTCTACATCATCACCCATTAAGCAAGAGAACATACGATCTGCTTCAATCGCATCATCAATAGTCACTTGCAACATATTACGGTTTTCAGGATCCATCGTGGTTTCCCAAAGCTGCTCAGCGTTCATCTCACCCAAACCTTTATAACGTTGGATCATCATACCGCGACGTGAGTCTTGTAAAATGTGCTGCCATACTTGATGGAAGCTCGTGACCTGAATACGGCGATCACCTTTTTGCAGATAAGCCCCATCTTCCAGCAACTTGAACCAGCTCTTCGAGTTCTTCAGTAAACGTGCGTACTCAGCAGAATTTAACAGACCTGCATCTAATAGATACGAATGCGGTAAGTTATGCACGTAGACGGTGACGCGTGGCCAATAATGTGCTGATTTCTCGCCCTGCGCATTTTCACGCTCAAACGCTTCTAATGTAATCTCGGGACGTAGGCTTGGTTGTAATTTTTCAATTGCAACACGTAATTGCTCAGCCCATGTTTCAACATAGTCGCGTTCATGGTTGTGATCTGTTTTAAATGCATCAAGCTCAAGTAAACCATCTAACAAACTTGCAGGATAACGTTGAGTCAGGCGTTGTAAGCTTTTTTGTGACACTTGATAGTCGGCAATAACACTGGCTAATGCAGCCCCATTAATCGCAGGTGCCTCAGCGCTAACATGTAATGCAAGTTCATCAATCGCATTGGAAATCAAGAAGGTTTCCAGTGCATCATTGTCTTTCATGTACTGCTCATGCTTACCTTTCTTCAACTTATACAATGGCGGCTGTGCAATATAGATATAGCCACGCTCAACCAATTCTGGCATTTGACGGAAGAAGAAGGTCAATAACAAAGTACGAATATGTGAACCATCCACGTCCGCATCGGTCATGATGATGATTTTGTGATAACGTAATTTGTCTGGATTATATTCTTCCCGACCAATACCACAGCCCAAAGCGGTAATTAAAGTACCGACTTCTTGGCTTGAAATCATTTTGTCAAAGCGCGCACGTTCCACGTTTAGAATTTTACCTTTCAACGGTAAAATTGCCTGCATTTTACGATTACGACCTTGTTTGGCACTACCGCCCGCAGAGTCACCCTCGACCAGATACAGTTCAGACAATGCAGGATCTTTTTCCTGACAGTCTGCCAATTTACCCGGTAAACCGGCGATGTCTAGAGCACTCTTACGACGGGTCATTTCACGTGCTTTACGTGCTGCGTCACGCGCACGTGCTGCATCAATAATCTTGCCTGCAATCGATTTTGCGGCTTGTGGATTTTCCAGCAAATAAGCTGAAAACTCTTTGTTCATTGCCTGCTCTACTGCAGGTTTCACTTCACTCGACACCAATTTTTCTTTGGTTTGTGATGAGAATTTTGGATCTGGCACTTTCACTGAAATAATTGCAGTTAAGCCTTCACGCGCATCATCACCTGTGACAGCAACTTTTTCTTTCTTAAGAATATTTTCACTTTCAAGATACTGGTTTAAACCACGAGTTAACGCAGCACGGAAACCTGCAAGGTGTGTACCACCATCTTTTTGTGGAATATTATTGGTAAAGCAACGAACGTTTTCTTGGTAACTTTCATTCCATTGCAATGCAACTTCAACGGCAATACCACTATCCGTATCAGCGGTGAAATGGAAAATCTCATTTAAATGGGTTTTACCTTCGTTAATGTATTTAACGAACTCGGATAAACCACCTTCATAATCATAAACATGTTCGAAGTTTACACGCTCATCACGCAATACAATTCGCACGCCTGCGTTTAGAAAAGACAGTTCTCTTAAACGGCGAGCCAAAATATCGACATTAAAAATGGTTTGGCTAAAGGTGAGTTCACTCGGCCAGAAACGAACCGTTGTACCCGATGTATCGGTTTCACCTACAACTTTTAATGAATATTGCGGATCGCCATGCGCGTATTCTTGTTCATGGATTTGGCCAGCACGGTGAATGGTCAAATGCAATTTTTTAGATAAGGCATTTACAACTGAGACACCTACACCGTGTAAACCACCCGACACCTTATAACTGTTGTCATCGAATTTACCACCTGCATGCAGAATCGTCAGAATCACCTCTGCCGCCGACACCCCTTCTTCTGGGTGAATATCGGTTGGAATTCCACGACCATTATCCGAGACACTCACCGATTCATCTTCATGAATCGTCACGATAATCTCGTCACAGTGTCCTGCTAAAGCTTCATCGATGGCATTATCCACCACCTCAAACACCATATGGTGTAGACCTGTCCCATCATCGGTGTCACCGATATACATGCCAGGACGTTTACGAACCGCATCTAATCCACGTAATACTTTAATACTAGAGGAATCATAAGCCTTTTCATTTGTTTGTTCTGTTTGAGAGACTGATTGAGACTCTGAACTCATGGTTACTCCCTAGTAATATTGATCTATTGAAAGATGAAAAATAAAATTATGGCGCAGCAAGACTGACTTGACCGTGAACAACGTGGAATAATTGAAAAGAAATCGACAAATCCTGTAAGTGTTTTAATACCGACGCATGGTCTAAGGTGGTCATAAAAACTTGACTTCCCAACTGACTCAATCGCTCAATTAAACGTTGTTGTGCAGTCTCATCTAACTCTGCTGTCAGATCATCTAATAATACCACAGTTTCCTTATTACTCGCATGTAGCATTGCAATTTGTGACAGTTTTAATGCCATGATTAACAACTTTTTTTGCCCGCGAGAGAGCACATCATCGGCATTGCCAAACGGCGTTTTTAAACGTAAATCAGCGCGATGCGGACCGTACTCGGTATAACGTCGATCGAGGTCTTTTTGATGCTGCTGAACCAAGTCCTGCAATAAACCTTGTTCAGTATGAAAGCCGGGATTGTATTCCAGTTCAATTTCAAGATTGGGTAGAAGTTGCTTTAAATCTTCATGGAAAAATTGGTTCCATTGCTCAACAATACTGACCCGTTGTGAATGCAGCATTTCACCATAATCACTGAGCATTTTATTCCAAGGCTCTAAATCAGCCAAAGTCAGATTACGCCGTGTCTTGAGCAAACTATTGCGTTGTTTGAGTGCCCGAGAATAATATTGCCATGCAAAATAAAACTCAGGTTCCACGTGGAACATTAACCAATCTAATAACTGCCGTCGAGGCTTTGCACCATGGTCAATAATATCGGTACTCTGTGGATCGATATGCTGTAAAGGCAATAATTTTGCCAGTTGACCTTGAGTCGCAATAGTATCGCCATTGACCTTAATCACCTGTTCGCCCGAAGCCAACTTTTGCATACCAATACGCTCACTGGCAGATTGTGCAAATACAATTGCATCCCCTGCATCATATTGGATGTAATGTTTTGGAATATGGGTACGAAATGAACGACCTGTTGCCAGTAAATGTATGGACTCGAGAACTGAAGTTTTTCCAGAACCATTTGCGCCGTAAAAAATATTAAACGGTTGCAACTCATGGAGTGCAACCGTCTTTAAATTACGTACACGTTCGATATTTAAACGCGTGATTTGCATGCTTTAAAACTCAAATCTCGCCATTAAACTCGCATTGGCATCACGACATAGGTTTGATCAGGATGCGCTGGATCTTGAACAAGCACCGATTGATTGGCTTCACTCATGCTCATTTTCACATCATCACCATCCAGTACACCCAACACTTCAAGAATATATTGTGCATTAAATGACATTTCTAGAGGGGCATCTTGATATTGAATTGCAATATCTTCTACCGCTTCATCCTGTTCTGGGTTATTGGCACGCAACTGCAATGAATCTTGATTAAAATTCAAGAAAACACCACGAAGTTTTTCATTACTTAAAATAGCAACACGCTGCAACGACTGTTTAAACACATCATGTGCAATAAACACATGCTTATCACCATTTTTTGGAATGACACGGCGATAATCCGGGAACTTCCCATCAATTAACTTCGTCGTGAAACGAACGGTAATATCACCCTGCTCTTTATCACGGCTTGGCGTATTAATGGTGACGTTCAACAATTCACGCCCAATCAATAAGGTCAATTGCTCATCTTCAAGACTCAGTAAACGTTGTAATTCACCTACGGCTTTACGCGGAACAATGGCCTGCATCGGCGCTGCCGCTGTTGAAGAAGCCAACACCTCACACAAGGCTAAACGATGTCCATCAGTGGTTACTGTACGCAATTGATTTTGATCAATTTCCAACAAAGTACCGGTCAGGTAAAAACGGACATCTTGTACAGCCATAGCAAAGGCCGTTTTTTCAAATAAACGCTTCAATTCGCGCTGCGTGACCTGAACTTGTGTACCCTGACTATTTTCAGTAGTTAACAATGGATAATCTTCCGCAGGAAGTGTACCCAAAACGAAACGGCTATTGCCCGATTTTAAAATACAACGTTGATCTTCAGTAATTTGCAGGTCAATCAAGGCTGCTGTCGGAAGAGATTTACAAATTTCGACCAGTTTACGCGCAGGAACCGTGGTTTCACCCGCTTCCAAGCAAGCACCTTCTGCTAACGTAGTGCTGGCAACCAATTCAACTTCCAAGTCAGAACCTGTAATGGTTAAAGCTTGTTGTGTGGTTTGAATTTTAACGTTTGAAAGAATATTCAAGGTATGACGGCGTTCAACAGCCCCCACCACATGGGATAAAACATTGACTAAACTTTCTTTAGCGATTTTCAAACGCACGATTTTATTCCTCTTACAACAGAAGCCGATATGAATGTTAGCAGTGTACTATGCTGCACTTAAAAATAGTTTGCAACTCTGAAAAATAGATTAACTTTGTAACAAGCGCAGTAAATTTTTATAGTCTTCATTAAAAATAGGGTCTTCTTCACGCAAGCTGACCACTTTTTCACAGGCATGCATCACGGTACTGTGGTCACGACCACCAAAAGCCATGCCAATTTCCGGGAAACTATCCCCAGTTAATTCACGTGCCAAACCCATGGCCAATTGACGTGGGCGTGCATAAATACGGGTACGTTTTGGACCAATCAACTCTTTTAATGGAATTCGGAAGTATTCACTCACCACCCGCTGGATATTTTCCACGCTAATGGTACGTGCACGAATCGCCAAAACATCTTTTAACGACTCGCGTACGACATCTAGGTCAATGACAGTACCTTTGAAACGTGAAATCGCGACCACTTTATTCAGAGCACCTTCAAGCTCTCGCACATTGGCAACCACTTGTTGTGCAATAAACAAAGCACAGTTTCTTGGTAAATCAACACCACTATTTTCAGCTTTTTTCAGCAAAATCTCGATACGGGTTTCGATATCTGGTGGTTCAACCCCCACAGATAAACCCCATGAAAAGCGAGAAACTAAACGTGGATCAAGTTCAGTCAATTCTTTTGGATAACGATCTGAGGTTAGAATAATTTGTTTAGATTCATCCAATAAAGCATTGAATGTATAGAAGAATTCAACAAGACTGGCTTCTTTTCCTGCGAGCAAATGAATATCATCCACCAACAATAAATCTAAAGAACGACAATTTTTCTTAAACTCTTCAACCTTACCTTTTTGTAATGAACTGACAAAGTCCTGTACGAAACTTTCCGAAGTCATATACATCACACGTGCATTTGGCTTGGCTTGTAACAGCGCATTGCCCACGGCCTGCATTAAATGGGTTTTACCCAGACCTGTTGGGCCATACAAAAATAAAGGGTTGTGTTGCGAAGCCCCTAACTGCGTTAAAACTTTACGGCAGGTTTCAGCAGCCATTTGGTTAGAACGGCCTTCAACAAACAAAGAGAAGGTAAATAATGGATTGAGTTGTCTTTTCTTCGGTATTTTAGTGACATTTTGACTGGGTTGAACCAAGTCAGATTCTTTTTTTACTTTTGTTGGAACAGCAACAGGTGCACTACTCAACGCTGCTGTTGTGGTTGCAGGTTGCTCATTAGAAGACAAAATTGTCCCAGGACGTGAATCAACCAGAATTTCAACCTGACGAACTCGGCCTTCCGACAATTGTTCCGCAAGAATAGAGATCAGTTCTAAATGGTTATCTTGAATATAACGCGTCCAATAGGGGTTCGGTGCGTATAAACGCATCACACCATCAACCTCTTCAGCAACCAAAGGACGAATCCACATCGCAAAGACGTTATCAGATAGCTCTTGTCGCAAGCGAGTTAAGCAGTCTGTCCAGAGCATGTGCATCCCCTATATATCCATTTTTTAAATTCAAAAATAAAAAACCGTCACCCCCTCATCTTTCAAAGGGGTCGCCATTCTAACCAAGTTATCCACATCTGTCAGGACAATTTATGGGACTTTTGCTGAAAAAGACAGCATTCGTTTATAAATTTAAATTCAAAACCATATGTGCATAACTTTTTGCACAAGCTGTGGATAGTTTTAAGCTCAAAGTTATCCACAAACTATAAAATTGATAAAAACATGCTTATCCACAGCATAACTTTATGTTTATTCATGAAAAAACATCACTTTCCACAGAATAAATGCGCCCTAATAAGAATAAATTTAAATTTTAAAATTTGAATTTACTTATAGGGTTCACTCGAATTGTGGATAACTGAGCATATCGAAATTTAAATTCAAAATCCAAGAATTAAATTTAAATCAGAAGATGGATTGTTGATAAGCTTGTTTGTAAGCTGTGAATATAGACGAATACTGATATTATTTAAATAGATAGCTTGTGTATATTTTTTGTTTTCAATAAAAGCATATAACTTCGAGCAGTTTTATTGCTTCAAAACAGAACAAAGAAAATGTAAAGTTTTTGATTTTTCATTGACAGCGTAAACATTGCGCAATAAAATCGCGGACCTTTATAGAAAGATCATTTTGGAGTTTCGAAATGAAACGTACTTTCCAACCATCTGAATTAAAGCGTAAACGCGTTCATGGTTTCCGCGCTCGTATGGCTACTAAAGCAGGTCGTCAAGTTTTAGCTCGTCGTCGTGCAAAAGGTCGTCATAGCTTAACTGTTTAATACTGTTAAGCTGACCAGACTTGGGTGATGACACTTTACAGTTTCGGCACTGAATCTCGTATTCGTTGTGCCGCTGATTATAAAAGTGTATTTGATGGTGCGCTTTTTAAAGTGCATCAGCCCCATTTCCTTTTTTTAGCAAAATTAACCGAACAGCCGAAAAGCCGTTTGGGTATTGTCGTTGCTAAAAAAAAGGTGCGTCGTGCACATGAACGAAATCGAATAAAACGTCTTGCTCGGGAGAGCTTTCGTTTACATCAAGCGCAATTTAATGCTGATATCGATATTGTGGTGATGCCTAAAGTAGGTATAGAAGCAATCGCAAATCAAGAATTACATCAACAATTAGATTTTGCTTGGCAAAAATTACAACGCTTAGCAAAGAAGCATTCCAAAGTCGTTGTGACATCCCTCCAAAATTAGAGATCTCCAATGGTACGTTTACTGCATTGGTTGATAAGATGTTACCAAATCGCAATTAGTCCATTATTGGGTCCTCGTTGTCGCTATATTCCCACTTGTTCGCAATATGCAATCGAAGCCTTGCAGACACATGGCGCGGTCAAAGGTGTATGGTTATCGACTAAGCGAATTTGCCGTTGTCATCCTTGGGGTGGGTCAGGCTATGATCCTGTGCCTCGTAAAGCACTTCGTTTTATTTCGTTTCATCAAATAGATTCTCAAATGCATCACGTTGCTGTACCCTTTCGTGATCGTTTATTCAAGCAAAATCTCTCTAACCATTTGGGATTATAGATATGCAACAATGGGCCAGATTTGCAATTCTTGGAGCCATGTTTGTTACCGCATATTTGCTTATTTTGGCTTGGCAAAAAGATTATGGTCATGCTGCACCAGCACCGCAACAACAAGCGGCTGCTGTGACTGCACATGAAGTATCTGCAGATTTGCCAAATGCTCAAAATGCAACAGCGGCTTCAGACTTGCCACAAGCAAATGTGACTGCATCACAAGCCACAGAACATAATACATCTGTGAGTCAGCAACTGATTTCAGTACAAACTGATCTTTATCACCTGTGGATCAATCCTAAAGGTGGTGATATCGTCCGTATTGAATTGTTAAGCCATGATGAAAGCAAAGACAGCGACAAACCGTTTGTCATGCTGGAAAGCGATGCGAAACGTACTTACGTCGCTCAATCTGGTTTAATTGGTTTAAATGGACCAGATAGCAGCCGTGGCGGTCGTCCAATGTATGATGTTGAAAAAACAGCATACACGTTGGCAGATGCGAAAAGCGTTGCGTCGAAAGATGGTAAAACACAGCAAGTGTTGACTGTGCCGTTGGTATTTAAAACACCTGAAGGTGTGGAAGTGATCAAATCGTTCACCTTCACGCAAGGCGATTACCCAATTACCGTTAAACATCAAGTCATTAACCGCAGTCAGCAAAGCTGGCAAGGTCAAATGTTTGGTCAATTAAAGCGTGATAATTCGGATGACCCAGGTAAGTCTTCACAAGGTATTTTCACCCTGGGTACTTATCTTGGTGGCGCTTGGGGTACACCAGATGCGCATTATAACAAGTTAAAATTTACCAACTTTAATGACGAAAAATTAAATGTTGAAGCCAAAGGCGGCTGGGTTGCCATGGTTCAGCATTATTTTGTGAGCGCATGGATTCCTGGGAACTTAAAACTCACTCAGGCCGATGGTCAGCCATATAATGCAAAATTAGAGTCACGTCAGTCTACGGACGGCATGAATATCATGGGCTTCACTTCTCCAGTGATTAATGTACCTGCAGGTACATCAATGGAAGTGGATGCTAAACTGTATTCAGGTCCAAAAATCCAATCTGAACTCAAAGACTTAGCTGCTGGTTTAAACCAAACTGTTGATTACGGTTGGTTATGGCCAATTGCGAAATTATTGTTCTTGGGTTTGCAATTCTTCCATAACATTATTGGTAACTGGGGCTGGTCAATTATCTTATTGACGATCTTGGTGAAGTTGATTTTATGGCCACTTTCTTCAAAAAGTTATCGTTCGATGGCGAAAATGCGTGTGATTGCACCAGAAATGCAACGCATGAAAGAAGAATTTGGTGAAGACCGCATGCGTTTCTCGCAAGAAATGATGGCATTATACAAGCGTGAACAAGTCAACCCATTGTCTGGTTGCTTACCGTTGCTATTACAAATGCCGATTTTCTTAGCCTTGTATTGGGTATTGATGGAATCAGTTGAACTCCGTCATGCACCGTGGTTAGGCTGGATTCAAGATTTATCTGCGATGGATCCATGGTTTATCTTGCCGTTGATCATGGGTGTGACCATGTTCGTTCAGCAAATGTTGAACCCACAACCGACTGATCCAATGCAGGCAAAAGTGTTCCGTATCATGCCAATCATGTTTACGGTATTCATGTTGTTCTTCCCTGCGGGCTTAGTGCTTTACTGGATCGTCAACAACAGTATTACCATTTTGCAACAATGGTTTATTAACAAAGGTGTCGAAAAAGACCGTCTCAACAAGGTTGAGCCGAGCGCTTAAGTTCGAACTTTTACTGAATAAATCCGCTTAAGATGGTAATCTTGGGCGGATTTTTCTTTGTCTGTATTTAGCGGTTGAACCCAACAACCCTTGCGTTTTTTAGGTGAATTTAACATGCAACATCAAACCACAATTGCTGCGATTGCTACCCCATTAGGTCGTGGTGGTGTGGGGGTGATTCGACTCTCTGGACCGAAAGCTTATGCCATAGCAGAGCAACTGACCCAGAAAAAGCTCCCTGCGGCACGCATGGCAGGTTTCCGCCAGTTTTGTGATGCCGATGGCTCGGTGATGGATGAAGGCATTGTATTGTGCTTTCCGAACCCGCACTCCTTTACTGGGGAAGATGTGGTGGAGTTACAGGGGCATGGCGGTCCAGTCATTCAAAATGCCCTGTTAGCACGTTTACTGGATTTGGGCGCAACTGCTGCAAAGGCGGGTGAGTTTTCCATGCGTGCCTTTGAAAATGGCAAAATGGATCTGGTGCAAGCAGAAGCAATTGCCGATTTGATTGATGCGACATCACAGGCGGCAGCACGTTCGGCGGTTCGTTCTTTACAAGGTGCTTTTTCAACCAAAATTAATACGGTTTTAGAAAAGCTGATTCACTTACGTTTGCATGTTGAAGCCGCGATTGATTTCCCAGAAGAAGAAATTGACTTCTTGGCTGACGGAAAGATTTTGGCCTTGTTGGACGATGTACAAGACTCGGTTCAAGCGGTACAGCAGTCTGCGCGGCAAGGCCAGTTATTACGTGAAGGTTTACAGGTGGTGATTGCTGGTAAGCCAAATGCAGGTAAATCCAGCCTGTTGAACGCGCTCGCAGGCCATGAGCGTGCCATTGTGACTGATATTGCAGGTACTACTCGTGATGTACTACATGAAAAGATCAGTTTAAATGGCTTGCCGATTACCCTAACTGATACTGCAGGTTTACGTGAAACTGGAGATATCGTTGAGCAAGAAGGGATTCGTCGTGCGATTAAGGAAATCGAGCAGGCAGATTTATTGCTGTTGGTTTATGACTTAAATCAGGGTGATGAACCTTTGCAATTGGCGCATGAATATTTTGCAGAGCATTTAGAGCCAAAACGTTTACTATTGATTGGCAATAAATGCGATTTAACGGGTCAAGATGCCACGTTAAGCGATTATCAGGGCTTTCGTCATATCAGCGTTTCTGCAAAACAAGATATGGGGGTTCAAGCGCTCATAGATGCGATTACAGCGCATGCTGGCTTTCAGCCTGAAGAAGATACCTTTATTGCCAGAACACGCCATTTAGACGCAATGAAGCGTACTCAGCGCTATCTTGCAGAAGCACGTGAGCAACTCGTTGTGTTTAATGCAGGTGAACTGGTGGCTGAATCATTGCGTCTAGCACAAAATGCACTGGGTGAAATCACAGGTGATTTCAGTGCCGATGACTTACTTGGTAAGATTTTTGGTTCGTTCTGTATTGGTAAATAATGAATTAAATCAAACATTAATGGCTTGGGTTGTGTTGCAATCCAAGCCATTTTTTCTATCACTGATCTTCAGTTTGTTGCTCTTCTTCAGGCTTTTCTTCTTGTACCACATTTAACACAGTCATCATTGCAACGGGTGCGCCTTCTTGGCGAGTACTTTTCAGCTTGATCTGTAAACGCAATTCATTGACTGAATCGGCATTGCGTAAGGCTTCATCATAGCTAATCGCGCCTTCGTTATACAGCTCAAATAAGGCTTGGTCGAAGGTTTGCATCCCCAGCTCACGCGATTTGCTCATAATCTCTTTCAGTGCATGGAATTGCCCTTTGAGAATGTTGTCGGCAATCAATGGGGTATTCAATAAAATTTCAATTGCAGCACGACGACCTTTGCCATCTTGGGTACGAACCAGACGTTGCGAAATAATCCCTTTCATGTTGGATGATAGATCCATCAGCAACTGATTGCGACGTTCTTCTGGGAAAAAGTTAATAATTCGATCCAGTGCTTGGTTGGCATTATTGGCGTGTAGGGTACCTAAGCAAAGATGACCTGTTTCCGCAAAGGCAATTGCATGTTCCATGGTTTCAGTATCACGGATTTCACCAATCAGAATCACATCAGGTGCCTGACGTAGTGTGTTTTTCAAGGCATGCTGCCATGAATGACAATCAACCCCCACTTCACGATGGGTAATCATCGATTTTTTGTGTTTATGCACGTATTCCACTGGGTCTTCAACGGTAATGATATGTCCCGCTGAGTTTTCATTACGATGGTCAATCATGGCAGCCAAAGAGGTGGATTTACCTGAACCGGTCCCCCCAACAACCAACACCAGACCACGCTTTTCCATAATCACATTTTTCAAAGATTCTGGCAGTTTCAGCTTTTGAAAGGTTGGAATTTCTGAGGTAATGGTACGAATCACCATACCAATTTGCAGCTGTTGTTTAAACACATTGACACGGAAACGGGAAACATTGGGCACATTGATTGCGAAATTACATTCCCATTCTGTTTCAAATTCTTGGCGCTGTTTTTCATTCATCAAACTATAGGCAAATAGCTTGGTTTTATCTGCGGTGAGTGCCTGTTGCCCCAATGGACGCATCAGGCCTTGCAATTTAATGCTCGGTGGAAAATCAGCGGTGATAAATAAATCGGATCCCCCATATTCCACTACTTTGCTAAGCATATGAAACATAAAGGTTTTGGCTTCTTCTAATAGTTCCGCGTTATACATTGAGCTACCTAAATTTTTACAATGAAGCAAAGTTCATTGCTGTAATACGATGACAATCATCCCGATAGGGAAACATTTTTTTGTTTCTTGAAGATGAATAATGATAGATCAAGGCGACTCGATTTAGGCCATTTTATTCCATCATCTTCACTGTGCTGCTGAATGATGCGAATTATTCCAAAAAGCGAGGTGTTGATCTATGTACTTTTTAAAATTATTAAATAATTATCAATGTGATGGACCTAAATTGTCAGTTTTTTACTGAATCGATCGCTTGCAGCGCGTGTATGGGGGGATATGAACAGGATAAACGGACGTTCCACGTGAAACATCGCATGAATTGGTTGAGTTTTGGTTGTTACTGAGTAAGCTTGGCTGTTGAGCGGCTTGAGACTGATTACAATAGCCGCTGATTTTTGAATTGAGTGTTCGTCATGTTAAAAAAAATTGGGATGTTCTCATTATTGAGCTGTATGTCAGCGATGAGTTTTGCCAATGTAGACAGCTTAAAAAGCAATTTAAATAAGCAATATCCCAATATCCAAGTCAGCAACATCCAACCTACAGAAATGACTGGTTTATATAGTGCCAGTCTGGATAATCAGATTATTTATTTGGATGAAAGTGCACAACACATGTTTGTCGGTTCAATGGTGCGTCTAAAAGATCAAAAGAACCTCACCAAGGATTTAGTGATCCAACAAAATTCGATTGACTGGAAACAACTGCCTTTTAAGGATGCCATTAAAACGGTTAAAGGCAATGGTAAGCGTGAGTTAGCGGTGTTTTCGGACCCGAATTGTTCATATTGCAAAAAATTAGAAGCTGAACTGGACAAGCTGACCGATGTGACGATTTATACCTTTATCTATGCTTTAAAACCACAATCGATCGCGGTGTCAAAATCGGTTTGGTGTGATGCCAATCCAGCCTATGCATGGAAAAACTTGCTACAAAAGAATCTGCAACCGAAAGAAAAAAGTTGTGCCAACCCGATTGAGCGTAACCTTGAACTCGGTCGTAAACTTGCTGTGGATGCCACGCCAACCTTGATTTTCTCAAATGGTTTGAAAATGGTGGGTGGACGCAGTGCTGAAGAAATTCAGATGATTTGGAAAGAGCTCGGACTCTAAATGAAAAAGCTCCCCGATCATTGTTTAAAATGAATGGGGAGCTTTTAGAAGGGATTTAACTTTTTTTGGTGATGAGTTTATAAAGAAATAAAATAATCACCGCACCCAAGACAGACGCAATAAAACCAGCTGCCGAATTTTCAGCATATAAGCCAAGTAAACGTCCACCGTAGGTGGCGAGTAATGAACCTGCGATACCCAATAAAGTCGTGACAATAAAGCCAGCTTTGTCATCACCTGGATGAATTGCGCGTGCAATTAAACCAGCAAAAAAACCAACAACAATGGCTACGATCAGAGACCACATTATCTTTTCTCCTTGTTTTAAAAGCGGTATTTCTTATTATCCTGCTTGATCCAAGCGTACTTTGTCTGTAGTGGATTGCCTATTTATGTCGTATTTTTGTGCATTCTTTAGCAGGCTTTGTTTAATCACACAGCATAAAAAAGGTGCCCTAAGGCACCTGAGTCAGCATTATGATCAGCCCATGACAGTTGTCATCGGTATTGATGCAATGCCAGTAAGGTTGAGTCATTAAAGACCGATTTCACCAATAAATGGGAGGTGACGGTATTTTTGATCGAAATCCAGACCATAACCAACAATAAAGCGATCTTCGACTTCAAAACCGAGAAATTTAACTTCTAATGGAATTTCACGGCGTGATGGCTTACTGACCAAAGTACACAGTTCAATCGAGTTCGGGTTACGTGTTTGCAGCATTTCAACCACTTTGCTTAAAGTGTTGCCAGAGTCGATAATGTCTTCCACCACCAGCACATCTTTACCATGAATTTCACCATCCAGATCTTTCAGGATCTTGACGTCTCTTGATGAAACAGTAGTGCCATTGACGTAGCTAGAAACAGTCATAAAATCGAGTTCGTGTGGCTTTTCAATGGCACGGCATAGGTCGGCCATAAAAATAACTGAACCACGTAACAGGCCAATCAATACCAGTTCTTTATCACTTTGAGCATAGTGTGCATTGATCTTTTCGCCCAGTTCTTTGACTTTGGCTTGAATCTCTTCACTTGAAATCATAATGCGCATTGCAATGGTCATCGGTAGATTCCTAAAACTTAAAAAACGGGAAAATAAAAAAGGTGTTGACCTGCAACACCTCGAAATCTTGAGCTAATCCGCCAATTTTAAAACAAAATCACCGTTCATGCACCTTTTGATGATGAAGAATATGTTTCATTTTGAGCAGATGCACGATCACGTTTTAACAGAACAGCACATCCAACGGCGAATATGATCCACCCAAGTTTTTGTTTATTTAAACGTTTCGCTTTGGCTGTAGGCTTTTTGTCCATAGATATAGGTTGCCTCAATATTTCGGTCATCGCCCATGGTGAATAAGGCGAATAGGCTGTCATCAACCGATTTTGAACGGGACTGACGCAGTTGCTGCAATGCGGTCGGTTTCAGGTTCAGTACCACAAAATCAGCTTCTTTGCCGAGATTGAAATTACCGAGCTTGTCATCCAGATGCAAGGCTTTTGCTCCACCTAAGGTTGCATGATAGAGCGACTCAAACGCAGAAAGTTTATCACCTTGTAGCTGTTGAACCTTGTACGCTTCATTGACGGTTTGCAATAAGCTAAACGAGGTCCCTGCCCCAACGTCGGTGCCAAGGCCGACTTTAACCTGCTGTTGCCAAGTTTTGTTCAATGGGAATAAACCGCTACCCAAGAATAGGTTTGAGGTTGGACAGAAGGCAATTGCAGAATCAGTCTCATGCATGCATTTCCATTCAGCATCTTCTAAGTGGACACAGTGTGCGAATACCGAGCGCTGGCCAGTTAAACCATAGTGATGATAGACATCCAGATAGCTCTTTTGCTCAGGGAACAAATCTTTGACCCAAGCAATCTCATCTTTATTTTCACTCAAATGGGTATGCACATAGACATCTGGGAATTGTGCTTTGAGTTGGCCTGCTTTTTCGAGTTGTTCTGGGGTGGAGGTCGGCGCAAAACGTGGGGTAATTGCATACAGTGCACGACCTTGGCCATGCCACTTCTCAATTAATGCTTTAGAATCGTTATAGCCGCTGTCTGCGGTGTCACACAAGGCTTCGGGTGCATGACGATCCATCATGACTTTACCCGCGATTAAGCGCATTTGGTGCTGTGCTGCGGCCTCAAATAAGGCATCCACCGACTCAGGATGTACCGTACAGAACACCAATGCCGTGGTGGTGCCATTTTTGAGTAGTTCATTGACAAAGAATTGCGCAATTTCTTTCGCATAGGCTTGGTCTTTGAACTGGATTTCAGTTGGGAAGGTATAGGTGTTTAACCAGCTTAAAAGTTGCTCGCCGTAGGCCCCGACCATTTCAGTTTGTGGAAAGTGAATATGCGTATCGATCATGCCCGGAATGATCAACTGTTCTGGATAATGCTGAATTTCAACGTTTGCAGGAAGATGGGCTTGAGCGTCGTTCCACGTGCCAAACCAGCGAATTTTGCCCTGTTCAGTGATCATGACACCATCTTCGAGATAGCGCACTTGATCGGCAATTTCAGCAGCTTGGGAAACGGTTTTTTGAATATCTAAGAAGCGACCACGAATCACCGTGATTGGAGTAGCCAAAGTCATAACAACCTACAATTTTACTTTTTTCGGTTGATTGTACCTGATTTTGCCAAAGTTACTGGATTATTCGTCTAATTCATCGGCTTAAAAGGTATATAAATGTGACTCATAATTTAAAGCAACTCAGTTTGGGGGAGATCAGAATGTATGTCTTATCTGGGGGAAACGCAGAGACAGAGCAAGGCAATCGAAGCAGACTGTTTGATCTAATTATGCAGTCCCCTGCTTTGTATGAGATGTTGCAGCAATTGGCTCGATTACATCCTGCAGCTTATTTAAGTGCGGGTGTGCTTCGGAATACCGTATGGGCACATTTACATGGTCAAAGCTTTGACTTGAACAATTGCGATATAGATGTGATTTATCATGATGCAATGCAAACAGATGAGCGTTTGCAAAAACAATTGCAGCAAGATTTAGAGCGTATCTTTCCTGAACAACAATGGGATGTGGTGAATCAGGCCTTGGTACATACTTGGTATCGTCAGGACAATGCAGCAAACATTCAACCTCTAGTATCGCTTGAACATGCCTTGTCGCTATGGCCAGACACAGCAACGGCGATTGCGCTCAGGTTAAACTGCGTTGGAGAACTGGAACTGATCGCACCCTTTGGCCTGCATGATTTATTTGCATTGAGATTGCGTTGGAATTCAGCATTGGTCAGCTATGACACATTTAAACAACGGCTTGAGTCCAAACAGTGGTTACAGCAATGGCCTAAATTGCAATTAGTTGATGATGCTCAAATAAAAAAGGGCCTTCATTGAAGACCCTTTTGATATGCTTTGTGCTTATTGTTCTTGGCGTTTGTTATGACGTAACGAGAGATAAGCCGTGATGCTCAACACCAGTACGATAAAGCCTAACGAGATCCAGATTGGCATGTGGAATACATCGAGCAATAACATTTTTGCACCAATGAACAATAAGATGATGCCCAAACCATACGGTAAGTAGTGCATTTTGCTTGCAGCGCCTGCCAATAAGAAGAACATCGCACGTAAGCCCAAAATCGCCATTAAGTTTGCGGTTAACACAATGAACGGGTCACTGGTCACAGCGAAAATCGCAGGAATAGAATCCACCGCAAAAATCACATCAGACGCTTCTACCAAGATTAACACCAAGAACAAAGGCGTTGCCCATAACACACCGTTCTGACGAACGAAGAACTTATTGCCTTCCAACTGTGGGGTAATCCGCATGTGTTTGCGTAACCATTTCAGGATTTTGATATCTTCAATATTGGTCTCTTCTTCATCCTGCCCTTTCAAGAACTTAAAGCCTGTGTAGACGAGGAACGCACCGAAGATATACAGCACCCAAGAGAACTCTTGTACAAACCAAGCACCAATAAAGATAAAGATGGTTCTTAAAATGATTGCACCGAGTACGCCGTAAAGCAGGATTTTACGCTGGAATGCAGGAGGGATTGCAAAAGCCGCAAAAATCATCAGCCAGACAAAGACGTTATCAATTGCCAGCGATTTTTCCAGTAAATAACCCGCAAAGTATTCCATGGTTTTTTGGTTGGCGATGGTTGCGCCAACGGTTTGTTGTAGATACAACCACAAACCACCACCAAAGATCATGGCAACGGTAACCCACGCAATACTCCAGTAAGCCGCTTGCCTGATGGGTACATCTTGGTTTTGTTTTTGTTTAAAGCCTAAAAAGTCGACCAGTAGCATGACCGTTACGATTCCGAAGAACGCAACGTACAGCCATAAATTACCGATAGTTTCCATCACAACTCCCTATCTGGCAAATGGACATAAAAAAACCTTGACCAGTTGCCAGATGAATTAAATAAAACATCTGTTTCAACATGATCAAGGTCTTGCCTACATCACGATCGTTTGTGATGCTCAGAGTCCGACTTTTTGCAAAGTGTAATGACGAAACTCTGACACCTAAATTGTTCAGTTTCACAACCTAGGCTTGGAGGAGGCTACTCCCCTTGTCAAATTCTGTTATGGATGATGACATCCAAAGATAGGCATAGAATTACATAAATAATCGATTTAAGCAAACTTTGTGTGCATAAATTTTAAACATTATTTTTTATCTTGGTGAGATAGGAAAATTCCTCAACTTGGATTAATTTAAACTCGAACTGCTTAGTAAAGTGATGAGAATAAAAACAGATGAGTCCTACAAAAATTCAAGATAAATCCCGAAAGGTACTAGCACCGCGTGATCCAACCGAAGCCCACCGAGCCGCGACACCTCTAGAATTGTTATTTGACCTGATTTTTGTGGTTGCGATTGCAACCGCAGGACAACTACTCCACCATGCGATCATTGAAGCGCATCTATGGCATGCTTTACCGACCTATTTGATGGTGTTTTTCGCCTTGTGGTGGGCATGGATGAACTTCACCTGGTTTGCCTCAGCCTATGACAATGATGACACGCTGTATCGCTGCTTGACCTTTGTGCAAATTGTTGGCTCATTGGTAATGGCGGCGGGCATCCCTGCAGTGTTTCAAGAACATAATTTCGATGTGATTATCATTGGTTATGTGATTATGCGTTTGGCTTTAGTGACCCAATGGATTCGTGTCGCCAAGCATGACCCTGAACGAAGGGTGACGGCTTATCGCTATGCTGTTGGCATTGTCTTGGTGCAGTTGGGGTGGTTAATCGGTAATTTCAGCGCCATTCATATGACGCCTTTGTTATTCTTTATTCTGGTTTTGGCTGAACTCGCTGTACCGCTATATGCTGAAAAGTATGCGATAACGCCTTGGCATCCATACCATATTGTTGAGCGTTATGCATTACTCACCATCATCGTGTTGGGAGAGTCGATTATTGGCAGTTTTGCCGCAACGCAGGAAGCTTTTTCTAATCATGATGTCAATTTCAAAGAAATCTTTTTGGTGATTGGCGGATTGTTGATGATGTTTGCCATGTGGTGGGTCTATTTTGACCGCAGTCATCATCACCATCAACGTCGTGGGGTACAGCCTTTTTTATGGGGCTATGGTCATTTTTTTATCTTTATCAGTATTGCGGTCTTAGGTGCTGCTTTAGCCGCAGCGGTTGATGTTTCAACTCAACATGCCCACATTTCCAGCCAAATGATGGGATGGCTGATCGCTGCCTGTCTGGCGATTTATAGCACCTATATTTGGTTGTTTTACGAGGCCTTTGATTTATCTGGATGGCGACGTTGGCTCTATCCAATCACCATTTTGATCCTTTTCACGATTCCTTTATTTTTTGCCGATATTGGTTATATCGTTTTTGTGATGGCAGTGGTTTATATCCTGCGTCTTGTCATTGCTAAACTGTATTTGAACAATTGTAATGATAAGCGGATGGCTGCAAGCACATAATCAAAGCACTGCTATCGCGTAGATTGCGAGAACAAGCGAGAAACGAGATATACGCGCTTGTTTTAAGCAAAGATTTTTAGAATTTCTGTGCGTAAGAATTGATGGCGTGAATTATGTTTCACCTGCTCATGCCAATACATGCCCATATTGATTTTAGGGAGCTCTATGGGCAGTGCATGAATCTTCAGATTCTCCGCATAATGCAGATGTTTGAGAATACTTTGCGGAATGGTCAAGATCGCTTTCGGATATTGAGCCAAGACTTGCAGTGCCGTTGCATAATGCTGGCAACGCAGAAAAATCTGCCGTGACAGTTGCTGCCGATTGAGATAAATATCTTCCAGTAATAAGCCTGTGCGCCGTGACGACACCCCAATGTGCGGTGAAGATAAATACAGTGATAAATCCATGTCTTGCTGTTGGGTACAGACCACAAAATGGTCTTCTATCAGGTTTTCAAACTGTAAATGATCCTGATGCGGTTGCACCAGATCAATGACAAAATCAATCTGTTGGGCGGAGAGATCTGCCAACATGTTTTTACGATCCAGCTTGGAACTCAGAAACTGAATATCCAAATTCATTTGGGCAAAATGATGAACCAGTTGCGGAAAAATAATCGGTTCGATTTCATCGTGAATGGCAATTTTCAGGCTTTGTAGCATACTCGGCATAAAGTCCTGCTGGGGCACTGCAATCTGTTGAATCGCCAGTAATGCCGTTTGAATCGGCTGATAAATTTGCTCGGCATAGGGCGTTGGCAGCATCTTTTGCCCGCTACGCACAAATAGATCATCTCCGAGTTGTGTGCGTAAGCGTTGTAAAGCATGACTGACCGCAGATTGGCTGATACAGAGCAGTTGTGCGGCTTTGGAAATGCTTTTTTGCTCAAAAATGGCAATAAACAGTGGATACAGATTGATATCGATGCGATGAAAATGCGCCACTTCCAGTGGGCTTGTATTATGAATCTGATTCATAGTTTTGCATAAAATAAAATCATTTCATTCATAATAAATTTTCGCTTATGGTGATGTAAAGCAGCGAATCAATATTCGCCATATTTAGATTGAGGGAAATGATGATGTTTGCATTATCTGAACGCGCACAGGACTTTATTGCACGAACAAAAGCCTTTATTCAACAAGAAATAGAACCGATTGAAAAAGCGTTCTGGGATGAAGTACACCATCGCAATGTTGATGGTGACTGGACTAAGTGGCAGTGGCCTGAACAATTACAACAATTGAAAGATAAGGCAAAAGCGGCGGGCTTATGGAATATGTTCTTACCTGATGCAGAGCTCGGTGCAGGCTTATCGGTTCAGGAATATGCACATATTGCTGAACTGACAGGACGTAGTCTGCTTGCCCCGACCGTATTTAACTGTAATGCACCAGACAGCGGCAATATGGAAGTGTTATGGCGTTATGGAAGCGATGAGCAAAAGCAACAATGGCTACAGCCCCTACTCGCTGGCGAAATCCGTTCCGTATTCTGTATGACTGAACCTGCGGTGGCATCCAGTGATGCCACCAATATGCAAGCCACGGCAGTAATTGAAGGCGATGAGATTGTCTTGAATGGACGCAAATGGTGGTCATCTGGCTTGGGTGATCCGAATGCCAAAGTGATTATCTTTATGGCTTATACCCCAGATCCAAGCAAAGACCGTCATCATCAACATTCGATGGTGCTGGTGCCGATCGACACACAAGGGGTAACGATTGAACGGATGTTGCCTGTGTTTGGCGATTATGATGCGCCGCATGGGCATGGACAGGTTAGTTTTGACCATGTGCGTGTACCCGTCAGCAGCTTTATTGGCGGTGCTGGGCAAGGTTTTGAAATCGCACAAGGTCGTTTAGGGCCAGGGCGGATTCATCATTGTATGCGTTGTATTGGTGCGGCAGAAAAAGCCTTGGAGCTGATGATTGATCGAGGCATGTCACGCAAAGCTTTTGGCAAAGAAATCCTGAAATTGGGTGGCAATTTAGAACGCGTCGCAGATGCACGTGTGCAGATCGATCAAGCGCGATTATTAACGCTGTACGCTGCTTATAAGATGGATACACAAGGCAATATGGCGGCTCTGACAGAGATTTCTGCAATCAAAGTAGTGGCACCGACAGTATTACAACATGTAGTCGATATGGCGATTCAGATTCATGGTGGTGAAGGTGTTTCACGCGATACGCCATTGACAGCCTTTTTCAATCAAGCGCGTAGTTTACGTTTGGCCGATGGACCTGATGAAGTCCATAAAGGCATGATTGCCAAATTAGAACTCAAAAAACGTGGCTATGGTCGTTCATAAGGATAAAAGTAAATGGCAGTAATTGATGTGGGTGGGCAAGTTCGTCACGGTGAAGAACTAGATATCGCGGCGGTTGAAAGCTGGTTAAAAAAACAAGGTGTGGATCTGCAAGGACAGGCACAAGTGACCCAATATTCAGGTGGCGCATCGAATTGGACCTATCGTTTGCAGTATGACAATGCAGACCTGATTTTACGTCGTCCACCGAAAGGGACCAAAGCCAAATCAGCGCATGATATGGCGCGTGAATACAATGTGCAGAAGCATCTTGCGCCGTTCTACCCTGTCCTGCCTGAAATGATTGCACTGTGTCAGGACGAGAGCGTGATTGGCTGTGATTTTTATGTCATGAAACGGATTGAGGGCATTATTCCGCGTGCCAATTTACCCAAAGAATTACAGCTGGATGAGCCGCAAGTACAGCAGCTGTGTCTGAATGTGCTGGATAAATTGATTGAACTACATCAAGTACCTTATCAAGGGACTGAACTAGAAAAATTGGGCAAAGGCGAAGGCTATTGCCGTCGTCAAGTTGAGGGTTGGGATGTACGTTACAGTAAAGCACTAACGCCA
The DNA here is from genome assembly GCF_013072675.1 of Acinetobacter sp. Ac_3412. Taxonomy (NCBI): domain Bacteria; kingdom Pseudomonadati; phylum Pseudomonadota; class Gammaproteobacteria; order Moraxellales; family Moraxellaceae; genus Acinetobacter; species Acinetobacter sp. Ac_3412. The sequence continues at coordinate 34,707 of NZ_LXUJ01000002.1, forward strand.
AATGTACCTGATTTTGCTTTTGTGCGTGAATGGTTGCTGCAACATATCCCTGCCGATGCTAAAACTTGCGTGATTCATAATGACTGGCGTTTTGATAATGTCATTTTAGATCCACAACAACCGACTCAAGTGGTTGGGGTACTGGATTGGGAAATGGCGACACTGGGTGATCCATTGATGGATTTGGGCAGTGCACTCGCCTACTGGATTCAAGAGGATGATGATGCTTTGATGAAATCCAGCCGCCGCCAACCCACCAATTTAAAAGGCATGCTGACACGACAACAAGTCGTGGATTATTATCTGGAAAAAACAGCTTTACAACCTGATAACTGGGCATTTTATGAAGTGTTTGGTTTGTTCCGCTTAGCGGTGATTGCGCAACAAATCTATTATCGTTATTACCATCAGCAAACCGATAATCCAGCCTTTAAAGATTTCTGGATCATGATTCATGCCTTACATATTCGGGCCTTAAAACTGATTGCGCAAAACCATCCGCAAGCGCAACCATTGATTGCTGAATATGGTGCAAAACTACAGGATATTTTAAAACGATGACCACAATTTATTTGGTGCGACATGGGCAAGCCTCATTTGGTGCGGCAAGTTATGACCAGCTTTCAGCCAAAGGCGAACAACAGGCACAGGTCGTCGGTGATTTTTTTAAACAGACCCTAAAGCAAACGCCGCTGATTGTGGCAGGTTCAATGCAACGTCATCAGCAAACAGCACAATTGGCTTTATCACAAAGTTTTCAGGATGCAGCGATTCAAACTGAATCGGTATGGAATGAGTTTGATCATCAACAGGTGTTTGCACAGTACGAACCACGTTTTAATCAACCTGAATTGCTGAAACAGGATGTTGAATTGATGGCCAATCCACGTGCTTATCTGGCCAAAATCTTTGATGGCGCGATTGATCGCTGGATTGGAGAGCAATATGACCATGAATATCATGAGACCTGGTTAGGCTTTCAATCACGTGTAGAAAGTGCTTTGCACGGTTTGTGCCAGCAGATTGATGCCACACAACCGCGTCAGGCGGTGGTATTTAGTTCTGGCGGTGTGATTTCGGTGGCGGTCGGTCAGGTATTAGGTCTGGATGCTAAACAGATTTTTGCACTGAATTGGTCGATTGCCAATGCCAGTATTACGACGTTGCGTTGGACAGATGGTCGTTTGCAATTACTCAGTTTCAATGAGCATCATTATTTGAAAGCGCGTGATGCTGAACTTTTAACATGGATTTAAAAAATAGGTGGCAGGCATGGCAAAGACGATTTTAATTACAGGGGCAAGTTCGGGTTTGGGCGCAGGTATGGCGCGTGAATTTGCTGCCAAAGGATACAATCTGGCACTGTGTGCACGACGTTTAGAGCGTTTGGAAGCCTTACAACAACAGTTGCAAAGCCAGTTTTCGATTCAGGTCAAAATCAAGACCCTTGATGTGACTCATTACGATGATGTGTTTACGGTTTTTAAAGCCTTTCAGCAAGAATTTGGAACGATTGACCGAATTATTGTCAATGCAGGCGTGGGCGATGGTCGCCGTATTGGCAAAGGGCATTTTGAAGTGAATCGTGCTACGGCAGAAACCAATTTTATTTCTGCCTTGGCGCAATGCGAAGCGGCAGTTGAAATCTTTAGAGCGCAAAACAAAGGCCATTTGGTGGTGATTTCCTCCATGAGTGCGATGCGTGGTTTACCCAAGCATTTGTCGACTTATGCAGCCAGTAAAGCCGCAGTGGCACATTTGGCAGAGGGTATTCGTGCCGAGTTGTTGGATACGCCAATTAAAGTCTCAACGATTTTCCCGGGTTATATTCGTACCGAATTGAATGAAGGTGCCAAGAAATTACCGTTTGAAGTGGATGAGAAAACGGGAAGTAAGGCTTTGGTGAAAGCGATTGAGAAGGAACCCGTGAAGGCTTATGTGCCGCAGTGGCCGTGGTTGCCAATGGGGATTGCAATGAAGATTCTGCCGTTGAAATTGGTAAATAAATTGAGTTGATTGCCATTAAAATGAATCGGAGATATCTCTATTTGGCAATATTTCACAGCCTCATATAGGCTGAATAGTCGAGTTGTTTGGGTATAGGCGTTTCCTTACTTTTCAAAGATGAAAAGTAACAAAAATCTTTTGTTGAGCAGAGGGTACATCCATGTCACCCCTGCTCAACAGGCGGCATCCATGCCGCCTGTCACGATAGTGAATACTGTGACAAGATTAGATTATGAAAGTAGGCTATGAGCTAGATTACGACAAAGCCGTAATCAACTTTTGGTGTAAACCGCCAAAACCACCATTGGACATGATCACCACAGCATCGCCCTCACCTGCTTCATTGACCACACGGGCAATGATGTCATCTAAAGAGCGGCTGACTTCTGCCTTGTTTGCTGATGCTGAGATCACAGGTTGTAAATCCCAATCCAAGCCCTCTGGCTGATACCAAATCACTTCATCCGCTAAACGAGCAGAATGTGCCAAACCATCTTTGTGGCTGCCCATACGCATGGTGTTAGAACGTGGTTCAATGATCGCCCACAGCTTACGTTCGCCTAGACGTTTACGTGCGCCGTCGAGTGTGGTTTCAATCGCAGTTGGGTGGTGAGCAAAGTCATCATAGACTTCGATACCACGCACCGTGCCTAACAGCTCCATACGGCGCTTAACACCACCGAAGTTAGATAAAGCTTCACAGGCTTGTTCAAGGCTGACACCCACGTGTTGTGCAGCAGCAATGGTTGCTAAAGCATTGGCAACACTGTGCTGCCCTGTCATGTTCCATTTCACTTCACCAATCACTTTGCCGTGTTCAAGTACTTTAAAGTGACTGCCATCGGCACTGATCAACTCAGCAGATAATGCGGCTTGGTCATTTGGTTTTAGACTGGTACGAAGCACAGGCGTCCAGCAACCCTGTTCCAAGACTTCATCAATATTGGTTTCAGTGATTGGCGCAATAATGCGACCTTCACTTGGAATGGTACGGACTAAATGGTGAAACTGTTTTTGAATCGCAGCAAGATCATCAAAAATGTCGGCGTGGTCAAATTCAAGGTTATTTAAAATTGCTGTTTTAGGGTGATAGTGAACAAACTTAGAACGTTTATCGAAGAAAGCAGAATCATATTCATCTGCTTCTACACAGAAATATTTGCCACCACCTAAACGTGCACTTTCACTAAAACCAAGCGGTACGCCACCGATCAAGAAACCTGGATTTAAACCTGCTTGATCAAGCACCCAAGCCAGCATGGTGGTGGTGGTGGTTTTACCATGTGTACCTGCGACACCAAGTACATGTTTGCCTTGGAGCACATGGTCGGCCAAGAATTGTGGGCCAGAAATATAAGGCAGACCTTCATTCAGCATGTATTCAATCGCATCAATACCACGTTTCATGGCATTGCCGACAATCACAAGATCAGGATGCGGTTGCAAGTGGCTACGGTCATAGCCCTGCATCAATTCAATACCTGCATTTTCAAGTTGAGTCGACATTGGTGGATAAACATTGGCATCTGAACCTGTGACTTTATGTCCTAAATCTCGTGCGAGTAGAGCCAAAGACCCCATAAATGTGCCACAAATACCCAAAATATGCAGATGCATAACGCGCCTTCTCCACTGCTTTTCATACAGCACTGATATCGTATGTATGATTGTCGTTATCAATAAAAATCAAACGCAACGATAGCAAGGCTTGCATGGAAAAGATAGTCAAAATTCGTTGTTGTTGTTTACTTATAATGATGCGGATAGATGCTAATATTTCAACGGTTTTACTGGCATGCTATTCCCTATTGTTCAGCCCTGATTTGGATAAAAGAACCCGATGTTGAGCCCGACACTTTTAGCACTATGTTTGTTGATTATTTCCAACTGTTTTATGACCTTGGCATGGTATGGGCATCTGAAAATCTTGCATGATGCGCCCATTTGGCAAGCGATCTTATTTAGCTGGTGTATTGCGCTACTGGAATACAGTTTTATGATTCCTGCCACCAAGTTGCTCAATCAGCATGGCTGGAGTCTGGGTGAAATGAAAATCACCCAGGAAGTGGTGACCTTAATGGTGTTTGTGCCCTTTATGATTTTTGTGTTTAAACAACCATTTAAACTCGATTACATCTGGGCGATGCTGTGTTTAATGGGTTGTGTCTACTTTGTTTTTAGAAATCAAAGTTAATTTTTCAAGGCGTCAGTTAACGCGTTCTTTTGTTGGGGATGCCTGAAAAAACCGCTATAATATCTGCCAATTTATTCCCTTGTGCTTGGCGTAAGTCGAGATACTTGTCTATTTTTATCATGTTTTGGAAAAGCCAATGAATGCGGTCGCAACAGATAGCCAACCTTTAGTCGGAATTATCATGGGTTCTCAATCAGATTGGGCAACACTTGAACATACCGCTAACATGCTCAAACAGTTGGGTGTTCCTTTTGAAGCTGAAGTGGTTTCTGCGCATCGTACGCCAGATCGTTTATTTGAATATGCTGAAACAGCTCGTGAACGTGGTATTCAGGTAATTATTGCAGGTGCCGGTGGTGCTGCACATTTACCAGGTATGTGTGCTGCTAAAACTGATTTACCTGTATTGGGTGTACCGGTGAAATCATCGATTTTGAATGGCGTTGATTCATTGCTTTCGATTGTACAAATGCCAGCAGGTATCGCCGTAGGTACTTTGGCAATTGGTCAGGCTGGTGCGACGAATGCTGCAATTCTGGCGGCACAGATTTTAGGTTTAACTCGTCCAGACATTGCAAAAAATGTAGCGGACTTCCGTACAGCACAAACCGAAAAAGTGTCGAATAATAATATCCCTGGTCAAGTGTAACGGGGCTGAACATGAATAAAACCATCGGTATTTTTGGTGGCGGGCAGCTTGGCCGCATGATGGCGCAAGCCGCTTTACCACTGAATATTCAATGTACTTTTTTTGAAGCAGAAACAGATTGTCCTGCTGCGATTTTGGGTCCAGTTTTTTCGAGCCAAGCGGCGCAGGGATTACAGGATTTTATTGCAAGCGCGGATGTATTTAGTCTTGAATTCGAAAATACGCCTGTTGCAGATGTGGATGTTTTGACACAAAGCAAAACTTTGCACCCTCCCCGCCTTGCTTTGGCGACTGCACAAAATCGTTTGGCTGAAAAACGTTTGTTTGATGAGTTGAGCATTCCAGTTGCGCCGTATCGCGCTGTGGATAGTTTAGAAAGCTTAAAACAAGCGGTATCGGATCTTGGATTACCCATCGTATTGAAAACGGTAACGGGTGGTTATGATGGTAAAGGTCAATTCGTTTTACGCACTGAAGATCAAATTGAGACCGCTTGGGCTGAATTAGGTCCTGCAAAAAGCTTGGTGGCAGAAAGTTTTGTCAAATTCAGTCGCGAAGTATCGATTATTGCGGTACGTGGACAAAATGGTGATGTGAAAACTTGGGCTTTGGCTGAGAATCATCATCATAATGGCATCTTGTCACACTCAATCGTACCTGCACCAAATAGTGCTGATCTACAGCCTGTTGCGCAAGACTATATTACCCGTTTGTTGAAGCACTTAGATTATGTGGGTGTTCTCACCCTTGAACTATTTGTGACGGAACAAGGTTTATGCGCCAATGAAATGGCGTGTCGTGTGCATAACTCAGGTCATTGGTCGATTGAAGGTGCGATTTGCTCGCAATTTGAAAACCATATCCGTGCCGTTGCAGGCTTACCATTGGGTGCAACTGAAGTCATTCGTCCAAGTGTGATGATCAATATTATTGGTCAGCATCCCAAGTCAGAAGATGTTTTGGCACTGAATGGTGCACATTTACACCTCTATAATAAGTCTGAGCGTACTGGCCGTAAGTTGGGACATATTACTTTAATGCCAAATCATTCAGATGATTTAACCGATTTATGCCGCCAATTGGCGAAAATATTACCTGTTCCATTGGCATTAACCGATGATATGAGCATCTAAACTTATCCACAATGCCTAAAAAAGCGATCTTTGGATCGCTTTTTTAATTCTAGAATACTTTTAAATTTAAAAAAATAAACATTAGGGTGCTGTGGGTAAGTTGTTTCCGGTATTTTGAATTTAAAGTTGCGTCGTTTATTTGAATTTAAATGAAGTGGATAAGTTGTTTTGCATTTTAAATTCAAAATAGAGATCTCGTTTTAAATTTAAAAATAAGATGATAATAGGTTTTTAAATTTAAATGATGGGATGTGGATATCTATTTTCTCTATATTAAGGACATAAAAAATAAAAGTTTATTGTTTTCTTGGCGTTCTTTTTGAATCACTTGCCGTTTAACTCGAAGAAATGAATTTAAAAGTGGATAAGTTTTTTAAATTTAAATGATCGAGTTATCTAGTATTGTATTTTTGAATTTAAATTGGGCTTGTTGATAACTTTTAAATTTAAAATAAAGCCTGAATTATGAATTTAAAAGCAGTGTTTTAAATTTAAAACCAAGAAATGAATTCAAAGTTACGTTTCCAAACTATACATCTTCATAGAGCGTGTTAAGGTGGAGAGGAAATTTAAATTCAAAAGTTTTGGTTCAGTCATGAAACGTCATTTTTCTTTTTTTCTAGGCACTGCCTTATTTACTTTTTTCAATCAGGCGCATGCTGAGCTGGTGATTAACGGTGCAACGGTTTCGACACCCACCACAACAGCAGCTGTTGCCAGTAGTAATTATACGCCAAATTCCAATTTTCAGGGCTGTATTGCCAATTTACGTTCACAGGCAATCGCATCGGGTGTATCAGGCGCAACCTATGATCGCTATACACAAAATTTGACGCCAGACTACTCTGTCATTGATAAATTAAATTATCAGCCTGAATTTTCGACCCCGATCTGGGATTATTTATCTGGCCTTGTGGATAACGAACGCGTACAAGCAGGACAGCAAAAACTTACTCAACATCGTGCAGTTTTGAACCGAGTTGAGCAGGCCTATGATGTACCTGCTGAAACGGTGGTAGCTGTATGGGGTGTAGAAAGTAATTATGGTGATATTTCGGGTAAATATCCTTTATTACAGGCATTGGGTACTTTGAGTTGTGAAGGTCGTCGTCAAAGTTATTTCCGTGGTGAGTTTTTTGCCACCATGCGTATTTTACAACGTGGTGATTTAACCCAAGACCAACTTTATGGTTCATGGGCAGGGGCTTTTGGTCATACTCAGTTTATGCCATCCACGTATGAGCGCTTAGCCGTAGATTTTGATGGCGATGGTCGTCGTGATTTGGTTTCAAGTACTACGGATGCCTTAGCTTCAACAGCTAATTTCCTAAAACGAGCAGGGTGGCAAACCGGTATGCCATGGGGCTTTGAGGTTAAAATCCCGCAAGGCATGTCGATCTCTGGTGAAAGTCGTCGTAATAAGAAAGCACTGAACAGCTGGATTGCGCAAGGGGTCACCCGTGCGGATGGCACCGCGTTAATTCAAGGCAATTTATCTGGCAGTACACCAGCAGGTTTGATTTCACCAGCGGGTGCCAATGGCCCATTATTTCTGGTATTTAAAAACTTCGATGCAATTTATAGCTATAACGCGGCTGAAAGCTATGGATTAGCCATTGCGCATTTATCGGATCGTTTACGTGGTGGTACGCCATTTTTAACCGCTTGGCCAACCGATGATGCAGGGACATCCCGTGCAGAACGTCGTGAAATTCAACAGTTTTTAGTACAGCGTGGCTATGATATTGGTGCAGTCGATGGGTTGATTGGCGATAAAAGTCGTCAGGCCATTCGTCAAGAACAGAGCCGTCTCGGTTTAAACCAGACTGGACGTGCAGGGCAGCAGATTTTACGTGCGTTCCGTCAGGAACAAGCGAAGCAAATGATGCAGTAAATCTATATCAGATGAAATAAAAAAAGGTCTGCCCATGGGCAGACCTTTTTTAATTAAGGGGCAGCATCTAATTTAACGGCTTCTAAAATATCAAAAATTACCGCTGTGACATCTTGGCTTAAATCACGATCATTAAAGATTTCATAAGCGGTGATAGTGACATCGGTATCACTTGGTAATTGTTTTTGTTCTTCTTCAATCAAGTGCTCGATAGGCAATAGCGTTTGTTTGATTTCAAGATGCAATACTTCATCATAAGCAAGATTTTCATCTTCAAGCTCTAACTCTTGCTCATTGAAATAAGGAATTAAGATGGCATGGAGATAAGGGCTAATATCTTGAATATTCAAGAGTTCGATATCACGAGTCTGTTCAATCGTACTGATGTGGTCGTTCACTTCAATTAAGATATGATAATAACTCATGCTGATCTCCATTAAGGCTAAGATGATGTTTTATCATCACAATAACATGAATAAATCAAAACAATCGACCCATTCTTGTTATTGCTTAGCAGATCATCTTATATCGACCTATTATGTTCGATTAATCCGCTAAACCTAATAGCTTTAGATCAGTCTCAGTCAGTTGAAAATCTTTTGCATCCTGATCTTTAATCCGTGGATACATCAAAGATCTTGGATCACGGGTATGTTTTAGACCCAAAGCATGACCAAATTCGTGTGCTAAGGTTAAACGTAAGTCATCAGTTGATGAAAATTCATAAATAAAAATCTGCTTTCCATCAAATTGACCTTTGTGTAGCACTTCAGGCTTAAACGTCTCATTAAACTCATTTACAGAAGCACTTAACTGTTGATGGACTTGTTTCGATTTTTCAGCCTTTTCCTGAGTTTGCTGAACTTTATGGTTGTATTCAGTAATCTTTGCCTGCAATTTCTGGGCTTGTTGCTGCAACTGTTGTTGCTGTTTTTGCAGTGCAGCGAACAATGCTTTATTGTTGCTGTCTGCCTTATATTGCGCTAAGCCTTGTTGATATTGTTGGGCCTGATTTTCGTAGGCTTTCTTTTGTAGTTCAAGTTGAGCATTGCTTTCTGCTAAATCAGCATTGGTTCTCTGCAATTTCTCATTTCTATTCAACCAATTCTGTTGTTCTTGCTCAAGTTGACTCAAACTTTCAGCACGTTTCATGCTACGAATTTGACGTTGGTCAAAAACCAGATTAATCACAAAATCTGCGTCAGGATCATACACAAAATATTTTTGCCCCGTGTTCTTTTCCCAAATTGCAGCAGCTTGTTTACTTAAGTCGATCATTTGTTGTTGATCGATGTTCAAACGCGGGTCAAGTTCAGCAATACGATAACGTAAAGGTTGTTCTGTGTTATAGCGAACTTGCGACTGTGCTGGAGCAGTCGAGCTAATTTTAGCAAAAGTCGAGACTGGGGCTAGCAAGGTAAAACATGCAGCCATAAGGAGAGATAAAAGACGCATAATAGGAGATAAAGCTTGAAAGAGGTCACATTTTAGTCAAAAAAAATCAGTAGTCAAATTGATGGAAGATCGTTCAATTTATGAGTTTTAACGATATTTCTGGAAAATGAATAAAAATACATTTGTAGACATATTGGTAAAAAATCGTGCAAAAAAAACAGGATTTGTTTATTAAATGATCTAAAACCAATGCGAGAACAACTGTTTATTTTTTATTTTTAATGCATTAAATCTTTAATCGATGATCAAAGTAAGCTTCAAAAATATTTTTTACATCTAAAAAAATACATTCTATTTCACATAAAATATTTATTTATTTGTACAAAAACTATACTTAGAGTCTAGTCAATGTTAATTCTTGTAAAGAAAAACCTGCTGTTGCTATCAATAAATGGCTTTTACCAAATCCTTATCAGAATCAGTGAGTGCAAATTGCTGAAAGTTTTGTTTTTGAATCACAGGGTACATCAGTGAGCGCGGATCATTGGTATGCTCTAAACCGAGTGCATGACCAAATTCATGTGCTAAGGTCAAACGCAGATCATTGGTAGAAGAAAATTCATAAATCAGAATCTGTTTGCCGTTGAAATGGCCTTTATGGAATAAGTGGGGCTGAAACACTTGATTAAATTGACTTGCTGACGCAACCAGTTGTTGATTGTTCTGATTTAAACTCTGGATACGTTGATTGAGTTGTTGGGTACGTTGATTATGTTCTTGAACTTCCTGCTGCAGTGCCAAAGACTGTTGTTGTAATGCTTTTTGTCTTTGTGAAAATTGTTGTGCCAAGTCTTTGGAACTGGAACGGCTTTGATTGAAGCGCTGTACTTCTGCATTATAGTGCTGGAATTGGGCAGCGAGTTGAGCCTGTTTAGTGGCAATCAAAGCGGTCGTTTTTTGGATTTCATCTTTGGCCTGTTTTAATTGTTGATTCAGCGTTTCCCATTGCTTTTGTTGCTGTTTCAGCTGATCTAAGCCTTGTAGTCGCTCAGCACTGCGTTGTTGACGCTCATCAAAGACTAAATGAATGCTGAATTCAGCTTGTGGATCATAAATAAAGTTTTGTTGTCCTGTTTCTTGTTCCCAAAGCTTGGCTGCTTGCTGGGTGAGTTCGAGGACTTGTTGTTGACTTAAATTAAAGCGTGGATCAATGTCGGCAATACGATAATGCACTATTTTTTTTGTGGCTTGGTGCTGATGTCCATCCGTATGATTGATATTTGCTTGAGCGCTGCTGAACTGAGGTAGGCTCACACTCAAACAAGCAATAAAGAATGCTAGATAATGAACTCGCATGCTGAAATCCCCCCAAATAAAACTTATTTTTCATCATTATTTTGTGGGCGTCAAAATGCTATGTATTTAATAAATAAAACTAAAAAATGTGATTTTGTTCTAATAAATAAAAAATTGAATCGAGTGATTTACACAATAAAAAAATGAAGAACATGTTTGTTTTTTGATCGTAAGTTAAAAAATATCAACGGATTAAATTGATAATGGCAAAAAATCCTCGAGCAGAGAGCGAAAAAATGGCCAATTGTTAACTTTTGTAAAATTTATCCAAAGTTGAAAAGTTTTTTACTTTATAGTTAAAAATTGCTGGATTGTGACATTTATAGTCCATCCAATTTGAGTCGTTTTTTCGAGAGATCAGACCATAACAATGTGTTGGGACTATCTTGCTAATAAAAGAGAGAGGTCTGCTTGGGTCAAACGGAAATGCGCGGTATCTTGATCTTTCATAATAGGATGCATGAGTGCTTGTGGATCATCAGCATGTTGTAGCCCCAATGCATGGCCAAACTCATGTGCGATGGTTAAACGTAAGTCATCTGTTGATTCAAATTCGTAAATTAATATTTGTTTGCCATTAAATAAGCCCTTATGAAATAAATGGGGTTTAAAGCGTTGCTTATATTGACTGACGGAGGCATTGAGCTGCTGGTCTAAAGCATTGAGTTCATCAACCTGCTGATTTAACTGCATGATTCTCTGATTATATTGAGCAATTTCTTGTTGTAATGTTTGCACATTCTGCTCTAAATCCCGCTGCCGTTGCTGAAAATATTCTGGGTTGGCAAAAGAACTGGGATGCTGTCGTGCATTTTGTTGTTCTTGATTATAGTGCTGTATTTGCTGATTCAGTTGTTGCTGTTTTAAGTCGAGAAGCTGTTTACTGCTCAGGATTTCCTGTTCAATCTGATCAAGCTGCCGCTTTTTTTCTACCCAGTGTTGTTGATTCGATTCAAGTTGGCTGAGGTGTACTCGGCGTTGTTCGCTTTCCATTTGACGCTCATCATAAATCAGGTGAATCGCGAGCTGCGCATGAGGATCGTAAACAAAATAATCTTGCCCAGTACCATCTTTCCAAATTTGTGTCGCTTGTTGGCTAATGGTTTTGACTTGCTCGATACTGAGTTTAAAACGAGGGTCAACTTCGGCAATACGATAGCGTAGACGTGTATCCAGTGGACTGGCGATACGGTCTGTCAGCGAGTTAAATTTAAGCTGAGGGTGTTGGCGGGTTTGATAGCCTGACCAAAGTAAAAAGAGTACCAATACAAGAAGGAGGAAGAATTTCATTCGCTATTTTTGGAAAATAGAGGTTGATATAGGCTTGGCACCACTAAGAATCCCCATATGAGGGTGGTGAAGATATTACCTAGCTCATAAAAAATGGCGCCAAAACCAGATATGAATGTCGAAGCATAGCTTGGTAAAAGATAAATAAGTAACAGTGGGAAAAAACTATAGACGTAAAGCTTTCTTGCCCATTGTTTAAATAAAAGTAAGCCGATGAATACAATAACAAAACCAAGCATAAGTATGCCTGAGATGACAAGTTCCCAGTTCTGAGGATCTCTTGATACGAGTTCGCTTATTGCAATGGATGTTTCATTGTAAGCATCAAATATTGAGCTTATGAGAAAACTAAGCAGTGAAAATATAAGCATTAATCTAAATCTAGTTTTGCTAATGACATGATCTGTTTTCATCTTTAATCTAAGTATCATTTTTTTAATAATTGGGATTATACCGAAAATAATTTCATGTGCATTAAGCCAATATTATTCTATTAAACTCGATTTGCTTAAGGTTTAGGTTTAGTATTTTATGTGGGGTTAACTCATACACGGGTTATATGGTGGGTGAGACAATTCATTCTGACAATTAAAATAAAATGCAAAGGAATATGCATGCTGAAATATCTACTCAAAGCGCCTGAGGCTGCATGGGCGGTGGCTTCGCCCGCACCAGCAAAGGCAGAAAATCTAAAAATTAAATATTTGGGGACTGCAGGGTTTATTCTGTCTGATAATAATCGAACCTTAGTGCTTGATCCTTTTATTAGCCGTCCAAGTCTTTGGCAGACCTTTACTCAACCTTTATCTAGCGATCCAGCATTGGTCAAACACTATATCCCTGATGCAGATGAGGTACTGATTGGCCATGCACATTATGACCATATTCTGGATGCTGCAGAAGTGTGTAAACAAACAGGCGCTCGCTTGATTGGTTCACAAGCCAGTGTGATGTATGGACGCTCAGCAGGTTTAGCTGAGCAACAGATATATGAGACAAAGGGAAGGGAAGTGATTCGCTGCGGGAAGTGGCAAGTGATTGGTTTACCTTCAATCCATGGTAAGGCTCTATTTGGTCGTGTTCCATTGCCAGGAGATATGACTGCACCGCCACCATATCCACCGAAGTTTCATCAGTTACGACATGGTTTGGTCTTGAATTGGTGGATTGATACAGGACAACTGCGCGTTGTTCACATTGATTCCGCCGCTTTTATCGAGCAAGAGTTGCAGGGCAAACAAGCTGATATCGTGTGTCTGTGTGCGATTGGGCGTAAATATCGCCCGAATTATGTCAAAGATGTGGTGCGACTACTGAAACCGAAATACATTATTCCATGTCATTGGGATAGCATGGTGACGCCGATTGATGACGTTCCTCAGTTGTTGCCAGGGGTGAATATTCCTGAGTTTATTGAAGAAATAAAAGCCTGTGGTGTAATACCTTTGTTTATGCCGATTTTGGGTGAGCTGTATTTTGAGCAATCTAAATCAACCTAATCGCCACTTTCTATACATTGGTTTTAATTCATTGTTCGTAGCCCAACAAGGGGCTCCATGCTGCATTATAAAAATTTAATGCAAAAAAAACCGCGCTTGCGCGCGGTTTTTTTTAAAGAGACAAATTATTTTTTGTCATCTTTTACTTCTGTGAATTCAGCATCTACAACGCCATCGTCCGCTTTTTGTTGTTGACCCGCATCACCACCTTGGAATGCATTTGGATCAAAACCTTCTGCGCCGCCAGCACCTTGTGCTTGTTCATAAGCACGTTGAGTGATTGGCATTAAGATGTTTTGTAAAGCTTCAGTTTTCGCTTTGATGTCTTCAACATCATTTTCTTTCGTTGCTGCTTCAAGCTCAGAAACCGCAGTTGTGATCGCAGTTTTTTCATCTTCAGTAACTTTGTCACCAAGATCTTTTACTGCTTTCGTCGAGCTAGAAACGAGCGCATCTGCTTCGTTACGTGCTTTCGCTAACTCTTCAAACTTACGATCTTCTTCAGCATTCGCTTCAGCATCTTTAATCATTGCTTCGATTTCAGCATCAGACAAACCTGAGTTTGCTTTAATCTGGATCGATTGCTCTTTACCCGTGCTCTTATCTTTAGCCGATACTTTCAAGATACCATCAGCATTGATGTCGAACGATACTTCAATTTGCGGTACACCACGTGGAGCAGGTGGGATATCGCCTAACTGGAAGTTACCCAACAATTTGTTTTGTTGAGCCATTTTACGTTCACCTTGGAACACTGAAATGTCTACAGCAGGTTGGTTATCAGCAGCAGTAGAGAATACTTGAGATTTCTTCGCAGGAATCGTCGTGTTTTTCTCAATAATCGCTGTTAATACGCCACCCATGGTTTCGATACCAAGTGTTAACGGTGTTACGTCTAATAAAAGTACGTCAGTTTTGTCACCAGACAATACCGCACCTTGAATCGCAGCACCAATCGCAACCGCTTCGTCTGGGTTCACGTCTTTACGTGGCTCTTTACCGAAGAATTCTTGTACTTTTTGTTGTACAAGTGGCATACGTGACTGACCGCCCACCAAGATCACGTCAGAGATGTCAGACGTCGAAAGACCCGCATCTTTAAGTGCAATACGGCAAGGCTCAATCGTACGAGCAACTAAGTCAGCAACCAAACCTTCAAGTTTTGCACGAGTTACGTTGATCACTAAGTGTTTAGGACCAGTCGCATCAGCCGTGATGTATGGAAGGTTGATTTCAGTTGCATTTGATGAAGAAAGCTCGATTTTTGCTTTTTCAGCAGCTTCTTTCAAACGTTGTAACGCAAGTGGATCATTTTTCAAGTTCACACTTTGTTCTTTCTTGAACTCTTCAACCAAGAATTCAATTAATGCGTTATCAAAGTCTTCACCACCAAGGAAAGTATCACCATTTGTAGATAACACTTCGATTTGTTGGTCGCCATCAAGGTCAGCGATTTCAATGATTGATACGTCGAATGTACCACCACCTAAGTCGTAAACCGCAATTTTACGATCGCCTTCTTTTTTGTCCATACCGAACGCAAGTGCCGCAGCAGTTGGTTCGTTGATGATACGTTTAACATCAAGACCTGCAATTTTACCTGCATCTTTAGTTGCTTGACGTTGTGCATCGTTAAAGTAAGCAGGAACAGTAATCACTGCTTCAGTTACTGTTTCACCTAAATAGTCTTCTGCAGTTTTCTTCATCTTTTTCAAGATTTCAGCAGAGATTTGTTGAGGTGCTAATTTTTTATCGTTTACTTCAACCCAAGCATCGCCATTGTCTGCTTTGATGATTTTGTAAGGCACAAGACCGATATCTTTTTGTACCGCTTGATCTTCGTAGCGACGACCGATTAAACGCTTGATTGCGAATAATGTATTTTTCGGGTTAGTTACCGCTTGGCGTTTCGCGCTTTGACCCACAAGGATCTCGCCATCTTTATATGCAATGATCGATGGAGTTGTACGCGTACCTTCTGCGTTTTCGATTACTTTTACTTTATCGCCTTCAAGTACAGCAACACATGAGTTGGTAGTACCTAAGTCAATACCAATAATTTTTGCCATTGTTTGTGTTCCTCTAAAATTTTGTTGCAATGTTTTGCTTGTTATTCGATATGAGAGTCAATTGGTATTTTTCAAGCATTTTTATGAAAAAAAATCAAAAAACTCTCAGATTCGTACGCTTTTGAGCAAATAAACGCTTTGCTTACGTAGATTATTGACCCACCATCACCATCGCTGGGCGAAGTAAACGGCCATTTAAGGTATAACCTTTCTGTAAAACAGTACCAATTTGATTGGCTTTGGCATTCGGATCGATACCTACGGCTTGGTGTAAATCCGCATTGAAACCATTTTGAGTATCTGCTTCGACTACGCCAAACTTCTCAAGCGTGGTGAGTAGTGATTTCAAAGTCAGCTTAATCCCTTCAAGTACAGGTGTTTCTTCTTCACCCGCAGCCTGAATTGCACGTTCTAGGTTATCGACAGAATCCAATAATTCTTTCGCAAATTTTTCCAGCACAGTCTCTTTATGCTTTTCAGACTCACGTTGAATACGTTCAACACTCTTTTGTGCTTCATAAACAGCATTGGCTGTACGTGCTTTTTCGAGTTTTAAGCTTTCTTCGAGTTTGGTGATTTGAGCTTGTAAATCTTCAACGCTAAGCTCGTTTGCTTGCTCTACACCTTCAGCTTGAGTTTGTTCAGTTTGTTGCTCATTTTGAATGTCTTGAGCTTGCTCATTGTGCTCATTAGCCATTGATGATCTCCGTTGAAAAAAGTTCTTAAACATGTACAGTCCTTCTGGCGTTAATGCTCATAGGGTTAAACCCGAACTGCCACATCTTGGTCATTCATAGATAGGGATGAAGTATGGGCAACGCGACAAAATTCAAGCGTTCAGGTCGATTTAAATCTTTTAATTTTGCTGATTTAAGTAAAAATTTAAGTTTTCAATCACAAAAGCAATAAATTCTTGGGTGATTTTCGGTAAATGTTGTCTGGATGCATAAACCAAAGATAAGGTGAGATCGGGTGCCGAAAAATCGGTAAACACCTGTTGCAAACGTTGTTGAGCAATATCTTTACGCACCAGCAACGTTGGCAGCATCGCAATCCCTTGGGCTTTAAGACACATCTGATAAAGCGCAATCACATCATTGCTTTTAAACGTAACATTTAAAGGGTAGTTCTGGGGTTGCTGATCTGTATCAAATAAGGTCCAGTATTGGTTATGTGTGTGATGGGCTATACATTCATGTTGAATGAGTTGACTGGGATGTAACAGGGGAGTGTGGTCTTGTAAGTAATGTGGGTGTGCGCAAAAGGTGGATTCAATTTGACAGACTGGGCGGGCAATCAGTCCTTCTGCGACTTTCTGAGTAATCCTCAAAGCAAGATCCACATGAGCATCCATGAGGTCAACAGTATTCTCTGTGAGATACACATCAAAATGAATCTGGGGATAGCGTTTTTTAAATTGCTTAATACATTCATTCACACCAAGCTGAAATAAAAATAAGCCACAGGTAAAACGAATCGTGCCACTGTGCTGTTCTGGCGCGGCTAAGCCTTCTAATAGTTGTTGCTGTTGTAAAATATTTTCGCAGTAGACCAGCGCTTTCTCACCAGCAGGGGTGAGTGAAACTTTACGGGTATTGCGTTGAAACAGACGCGTCGAAAAAGTTTGTTCGAGATGGTCTAAGTAACGGGAGACCATCGCTTTAGAATAATCGAGATGTTCAGCAGCTTTGCTCAGATTGCCTTGATGCGCAATACAAACAAAGACTTGGATCGCTTTTAATGTGTCCATCGTTATTATCATTGTTGCAAGATATGCAACATTTTATCTTAGTTTAGAGTGTTTATTCAGCAATAATTGCAATTTAAAGTGTCTCTTATCAGATTGGAGACGATAAGATGAATACCAAACCTTATATTATTGCTTTATCAACTTTGGCAGCAACATCTGCTGCTTTCGCACAAGATTTAAAAATCCAAAACTTTTTGGCTCAACCTGAGCACTTCGGTGTGACTTCAACCTTGATTGAAGGTGATAAAGAAGTGTTATTGGTGAATGCGCAATTTTCTAAATCGGAAGCATTGCGTATTGCGGCCGATATCTTAGATAGCGGTAAAACCTTAAAAACCATTTTTGTCAGCTATGGTGATCCAGACTTCTATTTTGGTTTAGATGTGTTTAAGCAATATTTCCCGAACGTGCAGGTGATTGCGACTCCTGAAACGGTGAAGCATATTCAGGATACGCAAGCACTGAAAGTACAGTACTGGGGACCAAAAATGGGTGCCAATGCACCGAGCAAAATTATTGTTCCGCAAGCGTATACGGCTAAAACCTTAAAATTAGAAAATGAAAATATCGAAATCAAAGGTAAGAAAGAACTGACTTATTTATGGATTCCGAGTGCCAAAGCAGTTGTCGGTGGTATTCCAGTATCATCGGGTATTCATCTGTGGACTGCGGATACCCCAACAGCCAAAGATCGTGCAGAAGTGGTACAGACTTTAGAGAGTATCAAAGCCTTAAATCCACAAGTGGTGGTGCCTGCACATATGAAAGTAGGCGCAGCGGAAGGTCTTGATGCGGTGAATTTCTCAATTGATTATTTAAAGCAATATGAGAAAGCGGTAAAAGCCAGCAAAAATTCAGCTGAATTAATTGGAATTATGCAAAAACAGTACCCAACTTTAGGCGAGTCAAGCAGTTTAGAGTTGGGCGCCAAAGTGGTGAAAGGCGAGATGCAATGGCCTTAAATCAAGCTAAATAAATGGAAAAACCGTGATCAGAAGTCACGGTTTTTTTATGGCTGCTACATTTATTTTTAATCAAAATTACGCAATTGTAATCTTTTAAGCAGATTGTACGGTATTTCTATGAATTATAAAAAAATAAGATAATCGCTTTTTAACTGAAAAAATAAAACTAAAAACCGTGAAATTACTTTAACTCTAATGCTTTGGCAATTTTGAATGTTTTTTTTAATATGTGAAATATGAAAAGAGTTGATTTAAGAAAAATTGCAAAATAGAGCGGCTTATATAACAAACTGCAACTAATCCGCATCACGTCCGAGAAAAAAATTGTGAATCATAGGCATCGCAAAGACAACTTTGCTTTTTGTCATAATGAAAGGAAATACGAAATGAAAAAGTTAGCATTGATTTCTGCGGTTGTAGCCGGTGTTGCATTAACAGCTGTAGGTTGCTCAACTCAAGGTGGTTTAGACGCGTCTGGCTCAGCTCAAACAACAGGTGCAAGCCCAGCAGGTGTACAAGGTGGTGTCGGCGTACAAGGTGGTTCATCAGTTGATGTTCAATCTGGTGGTGCTTCTGCTGACGTATCGGGCTCAGTTTCTGGTTCAGCAGGTACGACCGCTCAATAATTTTTTTAGAATGAAGTTAGCTTCGCATGAGATTAAACACACGATGCCGCATGCAATCTTACTAATGTACTGCTATACATTGCGCGAAGTTAACTTAATTCATAAAACTGACACTTTTAGAGTGCTATAAACTAGAACGAATTCATTCGTTCTAGTTTTATCGTTTTAACAATCTCATGTTAAAACAGCATTTAATTGACATAAAAAATAGCTGTGAATAAGCACTATGGATAATGACTTTTTGATAGTAGCCCTTTAGCGTACGACATATTTTTCAAATCTTGAACTTGATCTAAGACTTTAGAAAAGCATATAGTCGAAGACAACAAGAATTATGGACAGAGCGAAGAAGGGGACAGAAGTGACAGCATTACCTCAAAAAATTCAAACAATTTTAGACAAAGGGCAAGGCCCTGCTGCACGAGCGCTAGATAAGCTCCCCAAAATCGTACAAGAGTCTCTCGCTAAGCTTCTCGCTTATCCACACCAATATCCAGATTTAGATTCTTTTACTAAATGTCTGATGGCCGTCCAAATTAAGCAAGGGCGCATTGGCTTTATTGGTGATGATCCAATTGAGTCTCGCCGTCAGTTTGATGCGCAAATGTTGGCAATTATTAATAAACCAACATCGATTGAATCTGTTGAGGATATTCGTCTCCCTTTACAAAGTGGTACGGTCTTTGCCAGACATTATCATCCTGCACCGAATAAGAAATTGCCGATCATTGTGTTCTATCATGGTGGTGGTTTTGTGGTGGGCGGTTTGGATACCCATGATGAAGCCTGCCGTCTGATTGCCAAATATGCAAAAGTACAGGTCTTAAGTATTGATTATCCACTTGCACCAGAAGCATCACCACAACTGCTGATCAAATCATGTGAAGATGCACTGGCGTGGGTATATCAAAATCGCCGTCAATTGAAAATCTATAAGAATCGTATTGCGGTTGCAGGTGATAGTGCAGGGGGCAATATTAGTACTGTGGTTGCACAGCACTCTGTTGGTAAAGCCTATGCACCACAAGCACAATTATTGATTTATCCCGTGGTTGACTTCAAAAGCCGCCATCCTTCGTTCTATGCCTATGGAGAGGGTTTGGTGCTGACCAGTAAAGATGTGGATTATGTGACTGACTATTATGCAACACAGCATGATGTTGCATTAGATGATCCGTTGATCTCACCAACCTATGGCAGTCTTAGAAAGTTGGCGCCTGCTTATGTGATTACAGCAGGGCATGATCTATTGCATGATGAAGGTGCAATCTATAGTCATAAGCTCAGACAAAACGGGGTAAAAGTACAATACGTGGATTACCCTGATCAAACCCATGGCTTTATTAACCTCACGCCAGTCTCAAGCAAGGCAAAACGCAATACCATTGAAGTTGCCAAAAACTTTAGAAAATTTTGGGACAAACATTGTTAATAAAGTCCGAGCCGATGTTTCACGTGAAACATCGGTTTTTTGTTTTAAAGATAACAAATAGAAATAGCAAAATAGAATCAGCAAAACTAAGATGAGCGTTCACAACAAATTAATGATCAAGCCGAGAAAAGCAATGATGAAAAAGTTGTTCATGACAACAGGTTTAATTTTGGCAAGCAGCCATTTATTTGCAAATACCATGGTTGATATGAAAACCAGTATGGGCAACATCGAAATTGAACTTTTTGATGATAAAGCACCTGTGTCGGCAAAAAACTTTGAAAGCTATGTAAAAAGCAACTTCTATACAGGCACGATCTTCCATCGTGTGATTCCTGGCTTTATGGTGCAGGGCGGTGGTTTAGATGCCAATATGATTGAGAAGACAACTAAAGCACCAATCGTGAATGAGTCTGGGAACGGTTTGAAGAACACCCGCGGTACTTTAGCCATGGCACGTACCAGTAACCCGAACTCTGCAAGCAGCCAATTCTTTATTAATGTCGCAGATAATAACTTCTTAAATAAGTCACCGATGGATGCAGGTTACGCCGTATTTGGTAAAGTAACTAAAGGCATGGATATTGTCGATAAGATTGTAAATGTACCAACGGCAAACTATGGGATGCATCAAAATGTACCGAAACAACCCATTAAAATTATCAGCGTACAGATAAAGAACAGTAAGTAAAAAACAAAGCAGAAATATGTATAGAATATTTCTGCTTTAATTTTATATACTTACGAGAGTTATGCTGCTTTGTTGAACATGTTTGTGTGTAAAAAAAGAACACTTGATAAAACAAGGGTTTAAAAAGACTTGCACACTAAAAAAAATCTCCTATAATGCACTCATCCCGACGCGATGAAGCAAAAATAACTTAGCTTTAACTGGTTAAGTTGTTAAATATTTATTGCGTTAATTTACCGCTGACGAGGTGGTAAAGAGATCATTAAGAGAATAGAAG
>NZ_LXUJ01000003.1:0-146954 GCF_013072675.1 Acinetobacter sp. Ac_3412
CATCAGACACAACCCCCTTTTCATTCTTTTTTATTCGAGTGAACATTTTTAAACCAAAATCACAATTTTTCTTATATTTTTCGATCGAATTTGTTTTAATAATAGGAGAACAACTAAACTATATGCTCATCTTTATGTTGCGCGTTCTATGACGCAATCATTTTAATGGCTGTATTATTTCGCTCTAACAGCGATTAAGGACTTATATGCATTACTCAAATTTTATCTTGCTTGGGTTGTTAACTGCTGGAGCATGTTCATCAGTAGTCGCACAAGACACTCCTAGCGATTCAGCCAATCAAGCTAATGCTGTAACAAGCCAAGTCACTGCTGAGCAAAAAACCTCTACGATTCAAGCTATCAAAGATTTAAAACATCTGACCAAAGATGACTTAAAAGTAAATGCGAATGCAGCACAACCTGATTCTGTTAAAGACCCTTTACAACCATTGAATCGCCAAGTCTATGCATTCAATGACATGTTAGACCGTAACTTATTAAAGCCTATTGCAATTCAATATGTTGCTAAAGTGCCAGAACCTGTGCGTAGTCCTTATCGCCAATTTCGCAAAAACTTAGGTGAACCTTGGAATGCAGTTAACCAGTTAATGCAAGGTCGCCCAACGCGCGCCGCAAAAACTTTAGGCCGTTTTACAGTGAATACTTTAACGACTTTGGGTTTTGCTGATCCAGCACGTCGTTTGGGTTTAAGCACTGAAGAGGAAAGTTTTGGTGTGACTCTAGGCTATTATGGTGTTCCATCTGGTCCTTATGTGATGTTGCCTTTCTTTGGTCCAAGTACATTCCGTGATGGTTTTGGTTTAGCCGCCGATAGCTATGGTCGTCCACAAAAATACTTATTAGATGATCATGAAGGTATTTATTGGTCAACCAATGTATTACAGGCAGTTGATGCACGTTCTCAAATTCTTGATATTGAAGAAAGTCTAAAAGGTGACAAGTACGCAATGATTCGTGATTTCTATTTACAACGTAAAGCTTTCCAGATCGCAGAAAAGCGTGGCGACTCAAATGATGTTTCTTTCATTAGCGATGAAGATGACACTGATGACAGCTCTTCCCATGAAAAATGATTAATTTAAAATAATGTTTTACAAACTTATGTATTGCCAGAGAATTTAAACTCTGGCAATACTATATCCAAGGTCATCTTTCATCTATGATGAATTTTAAATGATCATACAAAGGATTGGCTATTCATCTATGTATTTCATACAACCCACGCGTTCCGTACCTTGTTTAGATCAAGCTTTAACTGAGTTACCGAGTTTGCAGATCATTCAAATTGACGATTTGGATTTGTATGATCAAACCATCATTGCAATTGCCGATGTACAAGACTTTTTAAAATATCAGTGGAAACTCCCAACAATTGTACTTGCATTTGAACATGAAGGCACAGCGTTAGCACAAGCATGGGAACAAGGTGCATTAGCAGGTTGGATTTGGGATAGTCTGCCAAAAAATCCGATTCATTCTTTGTTTAAAATAGATGCTCAATACAAACGCAATCAAGATAGCCGAGATCTACCCTCTGCTGCCGAATTACAAAAGCGTCTTTTACCAAATCCAATCGAATTGCCAAATTATCAATTTGAATCCCTTTTTCAACCATCTGCTTATTTATCTGGGGATTGGTATGATTATTGGCGTTTAAATGATGAAGAAGTATTGTTCTATCTGGCTGATGTTTCAGGACATGGCGTCACCAGCAGTTTATTAACCTCATGGATGGCAGCCTTTCATGGCCGTTCAAAAACACCAAGTCAATTGATTCAAAAGCTGAATGCAATGTTGGTGCAAGAGAATATTGAAAAACACATTACCATGGTGGCTGGGATATTAAACTTAGTCACCCATGAAGTGCGTTGGTCAAGTGCAGGACATTACCCTCCCCCCATTATTTTTGAACCGAATCAACCGCCTCAGATTTTAACGACCAGCAGCTTTCCACTTGGCCTGACTGAAGAGCTTGAAGTCGAAGAACACCACTGTAAATTAAGTCGCCATGCGCGGTTCATTTTATGCTCTGATGGTGCCTTGGAACCATTTGATGGTGGTCTGAACGATCAGTTTAATCAATTGGTCGAACATCTTCAAAATGACTCATTCAAAGCCCCTGAACATGTAGCAGATGACATTGCAATTTTGAGCATATGCCGAATGAATTAACAATAAAATCAATACCTTAATTAAATCACACTCTCCAACCACTTGTGTCTCCAATATCACTATGGGATAATTTCATATCCTTTCTCTGAAAATGGCATTTATATGTCAACAGGTCATGTTGAATATGCAAGTTTGAACGGAACGCATATTTTCAAGCTTATTGGCGAAGTGCGTGCTCACTCTTGTATAAGTCTAGACAAACTACTCAATCGAATTGAACAACAGCAAAATGTTGTTGGTGCAATCGTTGACTTAACCGAAACCACGTTTATTGACAGTACTGTTTTAGGTATATTGGCAAAACTAGGTTTAAAGCTTAAGCAAGTTCATCACATACAAGCCGTTATGCTCTCGACAAATCCAGATATTACAACCTTGGCCAATAGCATGGGGCTTGGGCAAGTATTTGTGATTTTAAACTACTGTGGTGATCCAAGTGTATGTACATTGGAGCTTACAGAAGAGCAAGTGACGCATAGCGCAATGCTCAACACTGTGCTCGATGCACACAAAACACTGATGCACTTGAACGAAAACAACCAAAATATGTTTGAACCATTGGTTAAGCAATTGCAAAAAGAGCAAGATTGCTTAAATCTCGACGTACAAAAACAAAATGCTTGATCGTTAAACTCAGTATCGTGATCTCCCTATGACCTTACTTTCTGTTGCGCAGATGAATTCTCAAAATGACATTGAAGCAAACTTCGATGTCATCGAATCATTACTTCAACAAAGTAAGGCTCAAGGCGCTGAGCTGATTGTTTTCCCCGAGAATTTTGTTTGCTTTGCTGCAGGTAAGCAGCGCGAAACTGCAGCACAATTCGAAGCAATTCAAGCACGCTTAGAACAATTAGCGCATCGTTATCAAATCTGGATTGTTGCAGGTACACTCCCATGCCCTTTCCGTCCAGATGGCTCGGTCATTCAAGATGGTCGTGTTCGCACGGTCAGCTTATGTATTAGTCCTGAAAGGACTGAAGCACGTTATGATAAAATCCACTTGTTTGATGTACAAGTTGGTGATGCTGTAGGTGGTTATCAGGAATCTAAATTCTTTGAACCAGGCGATCAAGTGGTGGTTGCCAAAACTCCTTTTGGCAATATCGGACTCATGGTCTGTTATGACTTACGCTTTCCTGAACTTGCTTTAAGTCTGCGTCAACAAGGTGCAGATATTTTAACGGCTCCTGCGGCATTTACTTACACCACAGGTCAGCTTCACTGGCAACTGTTACTACAAGCACGCGCCATGGACAGCCAGTGTTATGTCTTAGGCGCCGCTCAGCAAGGCTGGCACGGCGAACAGCGTCAAACTTGGGGACATGCAGGTATTACGGATAGTCGTGGACAACTGTTGCAAAGTATCGATACAGATGGACACGGTTTAATTAGCACAGCATTTGATCTTGAGACACAAAACAAACTTCGTCTTGCAATGCCGTTAATGCAGCACCGTAAGATTATTGCCTATTAACTCCCTCTTCATCTTTACACCACTTTCAACACACTGCTGTACAAAATACAAACACATAAGATCAATCTGACTGCAATGATCAACTTTTATAAATGCCTGATCTATAGAATCATGATTTAATACAAATTATTGATCATAGTAGAACAAAGTCAGCCAATTTTGGGCTAGCTATGATGTAACATCATCCGTTAATTCTTATTAAGTTTTATACATGTTTAGATTTATTGTTATTTTCTTTTTTTTGGGGATGGCTGTACAACTTCACGCGACATCTGTGGATGTAGATGGTGATGAATCAACTCAATCATCTCGTGTTTTGTCTACGCCGCAAAACTTATCACTCAATGCTTTTGGGCAATGGATTATTGGCTGGGGAACAGGTGCTGAAGGCGCAAGGCAGAGATTAGACAATATTCAACGTGAAGACGTTATGGTCATTAAACAAAAAGGCACAACCTTAGAAATGATCAAAGCATGGCAGCAACATTTTGAACTTGAAGCTCAAAATAATCTCAATAACCCCACCGCGCGTTACCGAGCAAGATTGATGAAAAAAATTGCTGAACTTTGGTAATTGTCAATTTAAGTGAGCGATAGAAAGCATAAGTTTTTACAGCTTGTGCTTTTTCATTTGAATTGATACTGAAACTACTTAGGTAATCGATTAGACCAAGATATACTGCATCTATTCAATTATTATTTGAGGACTGCATGGGCGAAGAACATCCGCAACTGTTATTAGATAATCAGTTATGTTTTCTGATTTATTCGACCAATCTTGCATTGAATCAGGTTTATCGCCAATTACTCGCACCACTTGGCTTAACCTATCCACAATATCTAGTGATGTTAGTCCTATGGGAAAAAGATCGGCTCACCGTCTCGGAGATTGGTGATCGTTTATTCTTAGAGTCTTCAACATTGACCCCGCTCCTTAAAAAACTTGAAATAGCTGAACTCATTACCCGCACACGATCCAGCAAAGATGAACGCCAAGTGATTATTACCCTGACCCCACAAGGTCAAGCTTTACAATTACAAGCGACTGATATTCCAAACCAACTGGCTCAAGCCGCCTCGTGTACACCTGCAACCTTATCCGAGTTGAAAGCGCAACTTTCAGAACTGCGTACTAACCTAAACAAATAAGTTTAAAATTTACACAACAGCAACTTGCTTTTTAATTTATATCGTGTACGATTTAATTGTACTCAATATTATTTAGGAATAATAATCATGTCTTTAGAACAAGTCGTTTATCGTGCAAAAGCGAAAGCAACAGGTGGTCGTGATGGTCGTGCAACGTCCTCTGACGGTGTTTTAGATGTGCAATTAGGAGTGCCAAAAGAAATGGGCGGTGCAGGTGGCGCAGTCACTAATCCAGAACAATTGTTTGCTGCTGGCTATTCTGCATGTTTCTTAGGTGCAATGAAGTTTGTAGCGAATCGCGATAAATTTAAAATTAGCAAAGATGCCTATGTTGAAGGTGAAGTCGGCATTGGTCCGATTCCAAATGGTTTTGGTATTGAAGTGACCTTGAATGTGTATTTAATTGGAATGGAACAAGCAGAAGCAGAGCAATTGGTTGCGGCTGCACATATCGTTTGCCCTTATTCAAATGCAACACGTAACAATATCGACGTTACTTTCAATATCGTGACGACTGCATAATCCGAATACTCAAACAAAAACAGCATGGTTAAACCATGCTGTTTTTTATTCGTGAATCGATTTATTCTTCCGCAGCTTCATTGGTGACACGAAGTACTTCTTCTAATGTGGTTTTTCCAGCCAATACTTTAAGTAAACCATCATCACGAATCGATGCAGCATGACGACGTGCATAATTTTCCAATTCATACTCAGCGGCATTGCCATGAATCAAACGGCGCATCGATTCATCGACTGGTACAATTTCATAAATTGCGGTTCGCCCACTAAAACCAACGTGTGAACATTTTTCACAACCATGTGGTTCAGGCAATTCCATATGTTCATCAACTTTGAGATGCTGAAATACTTGTCGCTCAAAATCATCAGCCTTACGCCACGTGACACAATGCGGACATAAAGTGCGAACCAGACGCTGCGCAATCACCCCAATTAGTGAACTAGCAAGTAAGAACGGTTCAATTCCCATATCTTTTAGACGTGTTACCGCACCAATTGCCGTATTAGTATGCAGTGTGGATAACACCAAGTGACCAGTCAAAGAGGCTTGTACTGCAATTTCCGCAGTTTCCAAGTCACGAATCTCCCCGACCATCACCACATCTGGATCTTGACGCAACATCGCCTTGAGCGCACGTGCGAAGGTCATATCCACTTTGGTATTGACCTGTGTTTGACCAATACCTTCCAATTGATATTCAATCGGATCTTCGGCAGTCAAAATATTACGCGTATGGTCATTCAAATCTGACAATGCTGCATACAAGGTGGTGGTTTTACCTGAACCCGTTGGACCTGTCACCAAGATAATGCCATGTGGTCGATGAACCAGTTGCGTTAAACGATCATAGTCATTTTGCATCAAGCCCAAATGAGTCATGTTCAAGCGTCCCGCTTGCTTGTCCAGCAAACGCATGACCACACGTTCGCCATGCGAAGACGGTAAAGTTGAGACCCGCACATCCACTTCACGCCCTGCGAGACGTAATGAAATACGACCATCTTGTGGAACACGCTTTTCCGCAATATCCAGTTTCGCCATAACTTTGATACGTGACACCAACAATGGCGCTAATTCACGGCGTGGCTGAACAATTTCACGTAGTTGACCATCGACACGTAAACGTACCGAGAGTTTTTTCTCAAAGGCTTCAATATGAATATCGGAGGCACTGACACGAATCGCTTCGGACAATAAAGCATTGATTAAGCGAACAATCGGTGCATCATCTTCCTGATCCATCAAGTCTTCCGCTTCAGGTACTTGATCCGCCAAACTCAATAAATCTGGATGATCTTCTAAGCCTGCTGCAACCTGCTGCGACTCCCCAGTATCCCCTGCATAACTGGAACTCAGTAAGGCATGAAACTCTTGATCAGTACAAAGTTGATCATGAGCTGATTTCCCCAAAATTCGACGAGCTTCCTGCAAAGCAATACGCGCGGTGTCCTTGCGTCGTACAATAAAAACTTGATCGCCTTCATAACGTAACAAAACGCCATGTCGTTTAGCGAAACTATAAGGAATTTGTATTTGTTTAAGTATTTGCATCACACAAATAATGATAAAAGAAAGCAGTGAGTGTACTCTAAGCAGATTACAGCGTGAAGTCTGTTTAGCATACTCACACAGGAATTTTGCATCTTGTCTCAAAATAATCAATATCAAGCTCCCCATTCTGACGCTCTGAAATGGTGGGGCGAACAACAATTCGAAATTCAACAGGCCAAAGCGTGGCAATTCGGTTCATTGCTCTTTCGTCTCACCCGCGGCATCAAAGAATGGCGTTTGGAATATCATCGCCCTCAATTTCAGTATGACTATGAGCAGCAGTGGCGAATATTGAATGATATCGAATTTGCCATGCCGCCTCCGGCAAAAATCGAACGCTATATGTTCCACAAGACCAATGGTACCTTCCATTTAATGCCGCGGTTGGCGGATCGCTCAGTGGTGATTCGACCTGTTGACCCGATTTATATTCCTGCGGGTCAGCGTGGCACCCTGTATATCAGTACCCCCTTGTGGATTGCGGGTTTGGTTGACGGTCTTTCTGAACCTCTATTTGATATTCCCGTGATTCAACCGAAAGATACTTGGTTTGGTAAAGACCCACAAAATGGTGAGATTTGCTACGCGACCTCTGTAGATGGTCGTATTGATTTGAATCTCCTCAAACCGCGTGCTTTCCGTGCGGTGACCCCGATTGAATTCCACAACACCAGTCACCATCAACTGCGTTTTGATCGCATGAATGTACCCGTCCCTGCACTGCCATTATTTTATAGCGAAAGTACAGGCCGTTTATGGACCTCACAAATCAAAGTCTATTATGAGGGTACTGATCATCCAGCGCGTATTCGTATTGAAAATAAGACTCCAACCCAAGCGGGTGAAGTCACCTATGTGCATCCCCCTCGTGCACCAGGCAGTACTTTATTCAATATGTTTGATTCATTTTTTTAAGGGGGTCGCGATGCCAAATTCGAATATTCCCAAAGATGTTGCCGGCAGCCTAACCAGTGTTTTCACCAACATTAACTTTGAGCGACTCAGTGAAATCGTGGTCGCCATTATTTTATGTTTTATCGGCTTCCTGATTGCACGTTTGGTTTCAAATGCCTTTATTCGCACGGTAGGTAGCCGCTTTAATGCGCATCAGCGTTTGTTATGGCGTCGGGGTATTTTTTACTTCATCTTCTTGCTATTCATTATGACCAGCCTCAGAGAAGCTGGTTTTAAACTCAGTGTGTTTTTGGGTGCAGCCGGGATCTTAACCGTTGCCTTAGGTTTTGCCTCACAAACCTCTGCCAGCAACTTGATCAGTGGTCTATTCTTGATTGGTGAAGGCTCATTTGAAGTCGGTGATACCATTCAAATTACCTTAATTCGAGGTCAAACCATCGAAGGTGAAGTGATTTCAATTGATTTACTCTCGGTGAAACTGCTCACACTGGACAATGTTTATATTCGTTTGCCGAATGAACAACTTATCCGAACCCCTGTGATGAACTTATCCAAATACCCGATACGGCGTATTCCAATCACTTTGGCAATTAACTTTCACGAAGACATTATTAAAGTGCGACATGTTCTATTAGAAGTGGCAGCCAAATACCCGCTGGTGATGGATGACCCCAAAGCCACGGTCACAGTGACAGCGTTTAGAGAATCATCCATTGAGCTTCTATTCGCGGTATGGTGTCGTCAGGAAAACTCGCTCAAAGTACGCGATGAAATGCAGGAACGCATCCGCAATGGCTTCTTGGAAAATGAGATTGAGATTCCTGTACCGAAGATGGGCCTGATTGACCGGCCCCTGCCCTTAGAGAATGATGAAGTTGATCAATATGCCAATCAAAAAGAACTCAAAAAGGAACAGAAAGAGAGTTAACTCTCTTTCTGAGTCTGTTCTATCGCAGGAGGTAAAGGTGCCAGATAAGCAATCACTAGCATGACAGCCCCCGAACCAATAAATGAAATCACACGGGTTAAGGTGCCGCTTTGCGATAGATCCAATAACAACAGTTTCGCTACCACAATGGCTAACAAGGCCGCACCAACAAACCAGATTTGTCGGATGTGGCGGCGGCTGGAAAAAGTCATCAGAATAAAGGCCAAAATCACCCATAGCAGTGTCAAACTCAGTTGCACATCGCCATTCGACCAGATTGCTGTCCCCCAGAATGGTGTGCCCAGATAATGGTGCATGGCACGTACCACCACACTGCTCAATACCAATAAGCCAATCAAAATGGTGGTGACTTTAAAGCCCCATTCCATCGAGCGCTCTGCACTAAAGTCATGCTGATAAATGATCCAGATCAGGCCTGCAAACACCAGTAAAGACAAAAGATCGGTAGGATTGAATAGCGGTAAAGCATAATACTGTTCAGCCGAATACGGATCTAGACTGACCAAGACGAGCCACAACAAACTAAGACACCAAACAGGAGGCTGATGTAACAGCTGAGTATTTTTGGTCGCTAGTAAAAATATTGTAAAAACTACTGGAATTATGGCAAATCCAATCAATGGCATAATTGGGAAAAAAGCCAAACCTATAATCGCTAAATTGAGCCAAAAAATTGTTGCCCAAATCCCAAATCTACGCTGATCAACATTAATAACAATAGAAGCCAAAATAATCGTTGCCACAGAAAACTTTGCTTGCTGTAAACCTGTTGGCCAATGTAATTGCTGATAAATATTTACAGCGAAACTTTCAACATAAGCCAACGCAACCAGTGCACCAACAAATAATAGCTGCAAAGCATCCCACGAAGTTTTTGCATAACGTTTTACAATGAGACTAAAAACTGCAAGTAATCCACTTGCAACCATTAGATAAGGGCTCAAACCATGCCCTTGCCAATGCCTAAACTCAACCCAAGCGATTGCACCAGCATACATTCCCAAGGTAAGAAAAACGCCACTCAACATTTTGGCGCTAAAATATTTTTCCACTTGCTGATAGCTGAGTAAATAAAATGCCGAAATAAATTGAGCAAGCGCAAAAATCGCGGTACTTAAAATTGGAAAATGATCGTTTGACCACACTTGGAACAGCAGCGCCACTGAACTTAATAACACCAGTGCCACACCAACATAACGGCTTAAACGATATCGCTCGGTCACGCCCCAGACAATCAGTGCAGTTCCCTGAATTACCCAACCTGTTGAAGTCCAATGCGCCCCTTTGGCCAATGGGAAAATCAACGCAACGAAGACCACAGCAAGAATAAAGAAACTTTTTGCCAAAATTGATAATTGTGGATGCTGGCGTTTAATCCAGATATTTAAACTGATATAGACAATCGCGAGTGCAACCGCTCCCCAAGTGAGTGCTGAAGTCGAGTTATGCATTAAATAAGCATGTAGCGAAAAGCCCAGTACAGGAACACTAAAAATCAGACCTACATCTAAAATAGGTTGTAAACGCTCAGGGGGCTGAGCTGTTTGTTGCTGCTCATTCTGAGCTCGCAACATCAATTGGCTATAACGAATACTCAGCCAGATAAATAAAGCAATATGCAGCCAGAGAATGATATCCAAGGTATCAAACTGTGCAGTTTTTGCATAAATCCCGATAGTCGAACCACCAATAAACATGGTGGCGAAGAAAGCAATTTGATGCAGAATTTTCCAGGGTTGAATAAAATT
This sequence comes from Acinetobacter sp. Ac_3412, assembly GCF_013072675.1. Lineage (NCBI taxonomy): Bacteria > Pseudomonadati > Pseudomonadota > Gammaproteobacteria > Moraxellales > Moraxellaceae > Acinetobacter > Acinetobacter sp. Ac_3412. Next base: position 10,506 of record NZ_LXUJ01000003.1, read on the forward strand.
CAACGCTGCCACGGCTAAGTTAATGACAAAGTAATAGCCAAACAAGAAAATCACATCAGGATGGTTTTGTGGAATGACCAACGGAGCTAGATAGGCCATGGTCAATGCCAACATGGCTAGATACAAAGCGTGTTGTTTTAAGCTTAAGTAAACGGTCGCCAATAATAAAATCACAAATAAAATACTAGCCGTGATTAAGCTGGCAATCACTGCAAAATGGTGTGAAAAAATTAAGGTCAAGAATACAACTGCTAGACCGACACCTTGTAGAGCCACCGCAAATAATTGATTTTTCTTTTGCAGTAAATATCCTGCAACAGTAGTCGCAATCCCAGCAATCGTAATAAAGCCCAGTTTCACACCTAAGCTAAGTTGCCAATGTTCACTGGCAAAACGTAAGAGTAAAATCACACCGACCATTAAAATGGCGACAGCAACACGGAGAATCGGATTGCCATGTATCATCCAGTCCAATGCAGGCTGCCACCAAGCAGGTTGTTTGGACTCAGAAGAATGAGCAGCAGAGGTAGAGTTCTCAAGTATTGGACTTTGAACTGATTCAGGTCGAGCCTGCATCCAAGCTGGCTGCTGCTGTTCCACAATTGCAGAGTTTGAAGCTGTCGTTTCAACCCATTCAGCAGATTGACCAATACTTGAGGTTTGTTGTTGTGGCTGAATAGAAATATCTGGATTGAGTGATTGTGTTGCAACCTGCTCTAAATGCAGCAATCGGGTTTGAAAAGCACTGATGGTTTGGATCAAACACAACAACAAAACCAATAAAGCGCCACCCGCCAACCACATCCATGTATTGGCATAGGCAAATAGTGCGACGAGTGCTGCGCCATATATCACAATTTTTTGTACGCCAATACCAGCCCCTAATGCAGAATAGCTCGGTGCAGCTTGTTCGAGTTGAAGCAAACGCCGATGAATTTCAGACAGAATGTGCACAATTACAACGGTCAGGCCGATTGCAGCGGCGACAATCGTCCCTTGCCATTTAAAGGCAATTGCACAAGCGAGCAATACAGTCAGCGCAATTAAAACAATGACGATTCCCTGTTTGTCTTTTTTATACATAGACTTATATCAATTATGATAGCTTCATTGCCGTCATCTTACTTGATCACTAGATAAGCAGGTATTGTTACATACAAAATACTGCAAATTTTCAACGACACAGCTAGCCGTACTCTTCCACGTTCAGATAAGACAGCCACGGCTTTTTCACGTAAAATACCAATTAATTTATAATTAGGATTTGCGCAATGCCACCTTTTGTCTTGGTAGACGGGTCTTATTTCTTGTTTCGTGCTTTTCACGCCTTACCACCATTAACCACGTCGACTGGCTTACATACCAATGCAATACGTGGTGCAATTTCAGCGATCCAAAAACTGATGCGTCGCACTCAGCCTACCCATATGGCTGTGATTTTTGATACGCCAGAACCAACCTTCCGTCATAAATTATCTCCAATCTACAAAGGTGATCGCCCAAGCATGCCTGAGGAGTTATCTCAACAGATTCCTTATTTACATGCGTTGATCAAAGCGCAAGGTATTCCTTTGTATTTTCTCGCAGGTGCAGAAGCGGATGACATTATTGGGACTTTAACCAAGCGTGCCTTGGCAGAAGGTCATCATGTTCTCATCTCGACGGGCGACAAAGACATGGCGCAGTTGGTCAATGAACATGTCAAACTTGAAGATAGCTTCAAAGAGCGTGTGTTGGATGAAGCGGGTGTTTTTGAAAAGTTTGGTGTACATCCAAATCAAATTATCGATTACCTTACCCTGATGGGCGATGCGTCTGACGGGATCATGGGCGTTCCGGGTGTTGGCGCAAAAACAGCGGCGAAGCTGCTAAATGAATACGGCACATTGAACAATATTATTGCCAATGCTGATCAGCTTAAAGGCAAACTCAGCCAGAATATTAAAGATAATGTAGACAACATCAAAGTTGATCATCAACTTGCCAGTATTGTCTGTGATCTCGATCTTGCCTTAGATTGGCACGACCTTAAACTCGCCAATCCTAATGTGGATCAACTCCGCGAGCTCTATACTGAACTAGAATTCCGTAATCAGTTACAGTCGCTGGATCACCCCAACAATCCAAATAGCTCTGCTTATCAACAAACCTCGCAAAGTATTGCCAAAGCTGAACAAAAAGCAGAACCTGTGGTTGCTGAGGATCACGCCAATCTGTCTAGCCAAGATGATCAACTCGGTAATGCGACTTATCATACGGTATTGAACCAACAAGATTGGGATGCCTTATTGCAGCGTATGCAGCAAGCCGATCATTTTGCGATTGATACAGAAACCACCAACCTCGATTATCGTGTAGCGGAACTGGTGGGTTTCTCTGTCGCATTTGATGCCAAAGATGCCTATTACGTTCCTGTTGCACATGATTATGAAGGTGCCCCTGAGCAACTGAATCGTGAACAGCTTCTCGCTCAGATCAAACCGATTCTTGAAAATGAACAAGTACGGAAAATTGGTCATCATCTCAAATATGATGCGCATATCTTTGCCAATCACGGTATCACCATTCAAGGCTGGTATTTCGATACCATGCTCGCTTCATATGTATTGAATGCTGCGGCAACGCGACATGGTATGGATGATGTCGCTCGACTTTATCTCAGTCATTTGACCACGACTTTTGAACAGATCGCTGGTAAAGGCGCAAAGCAAAAAACCTTTAATCAAATCGAACTTGAAGTCGCAGCACATTATGCAGCCGAAGATGCGCATGTCACTTATCGTTTGTATGAAGTACTCGCAGCAAAACTGAAAGCCCATCCGGAACTGGTCAATATTCTGCATAATATTGAAATGCCTGTTGCTCGAGTGCTCACAGGCATGGAAGAAGATGGCATTAAGCTCGATCATCAATTCCTCGATCAACTCAGTGTCGAGTTTTCAGAAACCATTCAAACGCTGGAAGCTCAAGCAGCAGAACTAGCAGGTGAAGCCTTTAATGTTGCCTCACCAAAGCAAGTCGGTGAAGTCCTGTTTGAAAAGCTAGGACTCAAAGGGGGTAAGAAAACTGCAACAGGTCAATACAGTACCAGTGAAAGTATTTTAGAGAAAATCGAACATCCATTGGCTGAAGTCATTTTGGAACATCGTGGCTTGGCAAAACTCAAAAATACCTACACCGATCGCCTGATTGAACAATCGCATGACACGACACATCGTGTACATACCAGCTATCATCAAGCTTTAACTGCAACAGGTCGCTTGTCTTCAACCGATCCAAACCTGCAAAACATTCCAATTCGGACTCCGATTGGGCGTCAAATTCGTAAAGCCTTTATTGCACCTGAGGGCCGAGTGTTACTCGCAGCCGATTATTCGCAAATTGAACTGCGTTTGATGGCACATTTCTCTCAAGATGATGCCTTAGTCCATGCCTTCCAACAGGGTCAGGACGTGCATCGCCGTACCGCATCTGAAGTGCTTGGCATTGCCATTGAAGATGTGACCAATGACCAACGTCGCCAAGCCAAAGCGGTTAACTTTGGTCTGCTCTATGGTATGTCTGAATTTGGTTTAACCCGTCAGCTTGGCTTTAGCCGTGAAGAGTCACGTAGCTATATCGCACGTTACTTCCAGCGTTATCCGGGCGTATTGGATTATATGGAACGTACGCGTCAGATTGCACGTGAACAAGGTTTTGTTGAAACCATTTTAGGTCGTCGTCTATACACACCAGACATTATGGCAAGCAATAAAATGATCAAACAAGCAGCTGAACGCGCGGCAATCAATGCACCTTTACAAGGCAGTGCGGCGGATATTATTAAACTTGCCATGATTGCAGTGGATAAAATGCTACCTAAAGATCAAGCTAAGCTGTTATTACAAGTGCACGATGAACTTGTGTTTGAAGTGGATGCTGCGATTGCAGATGAACTGTCCAAGCAGATTGCTGAAGTGATGCAATCGGTATTAGAAATTTCAGTGCCGTTTGTGGTTGAAGTTGGGCAAGGTCCAAACTGGGATGCTGCCCACTAAGCCATCCACACACTCGAAGAACAAAATGTTTCTTGCAGACAGGGGATAAACTCCCCTGCGCTACAAGAAAACTGAAAATAAAGAATATCTGATAAAAATTAATTCGTATAGGAGAAAGGAATGCAATATGTCCTTTAATCAAGTTCAATTTAAGCGCTTTCACTCTATTGATTCATTACGCTGTATTTCAATCTTTTTGGTTTTACTGCATCACTTCAATATCCCTTATAAGCTCTTTGACACCTCGATCAATTTTCAGATTTTTGGTGAAAACATCACCACGCTTTTAGCCCGCAATGGTAACTATGGTGTCACCATGTTCTTTGTCATCTCGGGCTACCTGATCACCTCACACACCATCAAACGCTGGGGTACATTACATCAAATCAATACGCGAGACTTTTATATTTCACGATTTGCTCGCATCATGCCAACCTTGATTCTGCTGATCTGTCTGGTCAATCTCTTCGGTGCATTTGAGCTTAAACCTTTTATGACTCAGGCACCCAATGGCATTGTCGTCGCTCAGTCAACAGTTAACCTAGCAGCACTGACCTTTTGGATGAACATCCTGATTATTGAAAATGGTTGGGTCAACTACGCGCTTGGCGTGTTATGGTCTTTATCTGTGGAAGAAGTGTTTTATCTACTTTTCCCATTGACAGCACTGCTATTTAAGAAGAAGCCCTACTTTCTATTTGTTTGTTTCGCGCTGATTCTATTCGCGCCGTATTTTAGATATTTACATTATGGTGAGGAAAGTGGTGCATACCTCTACCATTACTTCTCTAGTTTTGATGGAATTGCCTTTGGCTGTATTGCAGCACTGATTGCACCGCAATTTAAGCTGCAAGCCGAAACTTGGTTAGGGTTGAAATACCTTGCCATTGCGACCATGTTCATCATCTATTTTTCTGCACCGATTAAACAAAACTGTATTTGGGGCGTTAGCCTATTTGCACTTGCGACAGCGATCGTGATTGTTGCGAATGTGGCAAATGAACACAGCACCACGCAGACACAGCGGTTTAAGTGGTTACAGGAGATTGGCAAGAATAGTTATGAAATTTATTTATTCCACCTGATTATTTTAGGTTTTTTTAAACTGTTTTATACGCCAGCAGTCACAGAAGGCAACATTAAACTGATCTTATTATTGGTCTATTTTGTCCTTGCGATTGGGCTAGGTGCTTTCATTGCACGCTATTTCTCCAATCCACTCAATCGAGCCATACGGCAACGTTTGATCAAGAAATAAAAAATGGGCATAACGCCCATTTTTTATTGAATCAGATTGGCTTAAAGACCAGTTAATAGCACTTTAGCTGCTTCATTCATCAGAATCTCAGCCACGTACAAAGCCAAGAACGCCAAAATTGGAGACAAATCAATCATCCCCATATTCGGCAATAAGCGACGGAATGGTGCAAGCAATGGTTCAGCCAATTCTTGAATCACTTCAATATAAGGCGAGCGCGACTGCGTAAACATCACTACCCAACTTAAAATGATCGTTGCAAAAATCAAATAACGACAGAAACGAATCAAATCTTGAATCATGGTCACAAATGTCGTGATCACTAGATACACCGCACTATGTGGCATCTGCCCAGACAAATACATCAGACCAAACATTTTCAATAAATACAGCACCACCAACAAAGCAACTGCCGCTAAATTGACACGGCCTTTACCAATCGTCGGGAAAATGCGGCTAAACACATCCACAATCTTGGTGGCTTTCACGGTTGAAAGCACCACAGGATTGTATGGACTGACTGCTGCCAATTGCATTAAAAAACGGAAAAAGACCAATAAAATTGCAACATTGATCAAAACACCAAAAATTAGCGCAGAACTTGCACCCATAATTGTCTTATCCTACTTAAACCGATTTAGTCTTGTCACTCAACTCTTGCGCTAGCTCTTGGCTACGCTTCTGAGCTGCTGCAAGCGCTGCTTGAATATTTTGTGAAATCTGCGCACGATCAAACACCTCTAAAGCTGCTTGCGTTGTACCATTTGGAGAGGTCACATTTTTACGTAATTCTGCTGGAGAATTTGAGCTGGTAATCGCCATTTGTGCCGCACCCAAAGCTGTTTGCAAGGTCAATGCCGTCGCCACTTTTTCATCGAGTCCCAAGTTTTTGCCAGCACGAATCATACTTTCCATCAAATAGAAAAAGTATGCTGGGCCAGAACCAGAGACTGCGGTTACTGCATCAATTTGAGCTTCGCTCTCCACCCAAATGGTTAAACCCGTCGCCGCTAAAATTTGACTGGTTAACTCACGATCTTGAGCATTTACCGCTTCAGATGCATAAATGCCATGTGCACCTGTTTGTACCAATGCTGGCGTATTTGGCATGACACGGACAATACGTTGACTACCACCAATTAAATCTGAAATCGTTTGAATTTCAGCACCCGCAATAATTGAGATCACAAGTTTATCTGACAATAAACCTTTTAATGGTTGTAATACCGTTGCCAAAACTTGGGGTTTGACCGCCAATACCACAACGTCCGCATTTTTAATTGCGTCCACATTGTCTGTTGTGGTTTGAATATTTTTTTCTTCTAAGATGTGACGAATTTGTTCTACAGGATCAGAAACTGTAATGCGCGTTGTGGGTAAACCACGAGATAGCAACCCACCAATCAAGGCCTGTGCCATGTTGCCGCCGCCAATAAAACAAATATTTTGGTTCAATGTTGTCGCCATGTCCTACTCATCATACGAAAAAGACTGCTGAAAAACGTCATTACAGTCAGAAATTAAACTTGGTTGCCAACCGCCCTGCTCTAAATAATCAGATTGCGCCAACCAAAAACCCTTTGGGCTAAAAACCCCAAGCATAACATTATCTACGACTAATATTTGAATTGTATGACGTAACCAAGGCAAAATCTGTAGCTCTTGAATGGCTTTTTTCAGAGGCCAATGTCCAACACGACCATAAAGATGAATTTTTTCACCCCCCTGTCGTTTAAGCAACCTTAACTCTCGCCCTAAAAGCCGAGATGAAAGACCAATCTTTTGAGTTTTAATCTTAAATTGTCCAGCCGCAACATTGATGATTTCACCCATATCAAACTGTTGTGACAACGTATCTGGAAAGGAAAATAATTTTTCTGCGTACAGCTCATCGTGGGTCAAACGATATAACGTCTTCTGATAGCGAACGAAATAATGTTGATTGATATGTAAGGTTGCCTGCGCATCTGGCTTTGCAAGAATGACCTCATGCTGCAATCGCTGCACCATCTCATAACTTGGTCGATATTGATCCGCTCCCTTCATCCAAGTCGATAACAATTGACGTTGCCGTGCAGCCGAGAGCTGCTGCAACTCGATCAGATCAAGTACACGATCGGTCGCACAGTGTTGCCAATCCTTCTGCAATACTTCATCCAGTATTTCCGCAGCATCCTGCATCAAAGAACTGGTCCGTGCTACAGCTGCCTGCATTCTGGGGAAGCGTTTTTGTAAGACATCCCATAATTCTTCTCGACACCACGCCCGATCGTAGTGCGTATCATGATTAGTTGGGTCTGTCACATAGGCAAAACCAAGTTGCTGCGACCATTGTTCAATTTGCTCGCGACTCACATCTAAAAATGGTCGCCAAATGGTCATATCTTGACGAATATCAATTTGCTGCATCGCAGCTAATCCATGCACGCCTGCTCCAGAAAACAAGCGTAATAATAGCGTCTCAGCCTGATCCTGCTGATGATGGGCCAAAACTAAAATTTCATTGGATTGTAAATGCTGTTGATACGCTTGATAACGCGCTTGACGCGCTTGCTGTTCCAAATTGCCTGTCGCAACGTCTACTTGCTGGATAATACACGGGATATTTAAGGCATCTGACTGCTGCTTTACAACACGACCCCATTCGGCACTCATTGCTTGTAGTTGATGATCAACATAAATCGCACGGGTTTGAGTCGGAAAAAGTTCAGACATTAGAAACAGCAACAGCATGGAATCCATGCCGCCGCTACACCCAATCAAGAATTGAGTTTGTTCAGAAAAATGCTGTGTTTGTGCTAAGACGCGATGCCTAAATTGCTGCTGCCAAACTTCATTAAACGTTGATAACGTGCGTCGCATCGTTCTTGTGCATCCATCGGTTGCAATTCATCTAAAGCTTGTTTTAACACATCTTTCAAATCATGCATGACTTTTTCAGGCTGCAAGTGTGCACCATCACCTTCATCCACAACATATTCAACAATGCCTAAAGCTTGAAGTTTATCTGCAGTTAGAGAAAGTGCTTCACTCGCTTGTGCTGCTTTATCTGCGGTTTTCCATAGAATAGACGCACAACCTTCAGGTGAAATCACCGAATAAATACTGTGTGACAGCATAATCACACGATCGGCTACACCAATACCGAGAGCACCACCTGAACCGCCTTCACCAAGAATCGTGGCAATCACAGGCACTTTTAAACTTGAAAGTTGTGCCAAGCTGGTTGCAATCGCTTCTGCTTGACCACGTTCTTCAGCCCCTACACCAGGATATGCACCCATGGTATCGACGAAAGTAAATACAGGTAAATTGAAACGCTCAGCCATATCGAGTAAACGTTGTGATTTACGATATCCTTCTGGATTACACATCCCAAAGTTATGCTGTAGTTTTTCACGTGTGCTGCGACCACGATGTTGACCAACGACCATCACAGGTTGTCCGTCAAAACGTGCCAAACCACCGATCATGGCACCATCATCACCAAATAAACGGTCGCCGTGAAGTGCATCAAATTCAGTAAAAATTTCACTGACATAATCTAGAAATTGCGGACGCTCAGGGTGTCGTGCAATTTGAACCGTAGCCCAAGCCTTGGACTGAGTCGCTTTATTTTTCATAAGTCAAGAATGGTCCATAATAATATGGTTAATCAACAAATTTGTCTGACTGAATATTTAACTCAATGTCCCAGTGCTTAAATTGCACCTGCTCATCATGCAGGTCTGCAACCAATAAAGGCCATTGTTTAGCATCGCCAGAAACGCTGAGTTGCCATTGTTGATCATTTACAACACTCAGTTCAATGGCAGGAAGCATCTGATCACTACGACTATGGTTCAGTAAAACTGCAAGACGAAGTAATAAGCAAAGGTAGATTAAATGACTACCACCGACCTTTAAAACGTCATTTTTTGCATCTGCACGTAACTTACGACGATGGTGTGAAACCAAGTGTGAAAGATGATTTTGATCAATTTGTGAGAAACCCGGAATATCCGAATGTTGCAATAAATATGCCCCATGACGGTGATAACCACCATGGCTAATCGCTAAACCGATTTCATGCAGATAAGCTGCACGACGTAGTAAGTCACTGTCTTCAGTCGTTAAATTTAACGCATCGGCAACACCATCAAACAACTCTTGTGCCGTATTGACCACCCGTTCAGCTTGTTTGGGATCTGCGTTATAACGTCCCATAAGTGCTTGCACACTGCGGTCACGAATATCTTCATGCTTAAAACGACCGAGCAAGTCATACATCACGCCTTCACGTAATGCACCGTCAGAATATGCCAATTTGTCGATATCTAAGACTTCAAAAATGGCATACAAAATCGCAAGGCCGGCTGGCAAAACTGCTCGACGGTCTTCACGTAGACCTTCAAAATCAATTTCAGAAATATGTTTAAATTTGAGCAAACGATCTTTTAATTTATATAAACCATCACGGGTCAGGTTTTCTTGCTCATCACTTAAACCGAGATTAACCGCAATCTGACGACAGGCTTTAATGGTTCCGCTTGATCCGACGACGGTATCCCACCCCACAGATTTATAAGTATTGGCAATAGCGGACATTTCTTTGCGTGCAGCAACCACGGCTTTATCAAATGCTTTGCTGGTAATTTCACCATCAGGGAAATAGGTTTTACTATAGGCCACACAGCCCATTTGTAAGGATTCGGTATGCAGTGGTTCAAATTCCTCACCGATGATAAACTCGGTTGAACCACCACCAATATCCACGACTAAACGTCGACCACCATTGGCCATGGTATGTGAAACGCCCAAATAAATCAGACGCGCTTCTTCACGACCCGCAATAATTTCAATCGGTTTCGGTAAAATTTCGGCTGCTTTTTGGATAAATTCGTGGCCATTTTTTGCTTGTCTTAACGCATTGGTTGCCACGATACGTAAACGATTCGGTTGTACTGAGCTCAAACGCCCAACAAAACGGGCTAAACATGCCAGTCCACGCTGTTGCGCGGCTTCGGTTAAATTCTTATTTTCATCAAGCCCAGCTGCTAACTGTACTTTTTCTGACATTGAAGCAACTTTCTTAACTTCACCGTGATCAACACGAGCGATTGCCAGATGGAAACTATTCGATCCCATATCAATCGCAGCAAGTAATTCTTCATCAATCAGAAAATCAGACATTATTCATATAAACCCATGCTCAATTCACGCATTAGAGTAATTCACATGCTTACAATTTTAAAGTCATTTTAAGCAATAAAAGTACTGTATTTGCGCTTTTACTTAATAAATGATTGTAGAAGTCGATGATCAACATCGTGAGCATCCATTAGACTTTTCGTTTTCAAACTTGAATAATCAGAACAAACCCTTACATTGAGTAAAGTAGCAATGTAATATTCATCGTGATGATGATTAAATTCGCACTTTATTTCTTAAATTTGGAGCAACCTCATGTCTGCGACTATTGTTAATACAACTGATGCAAACTTCCAAGCAGATGTTTTAGATGCTGAAACTCCTGTACTTGTTGATTTCTGGGCTGGCTGGTGTGCACCTTGTAAAGCAATTGCACCTGTTCTTGAAGATCTATCAACTGAATATGCCGGAAAAGTAAAAATCGTTAAAGTTGACGTGACTGCATGTGAAGATACTGCTGTAAAATATAACATTCGTAATATCCCAGCATTATTGATGTTTAAAAATGGCGAAGTTGTTGCTCAACAAGTTGGCGCAGCGCCGCGTTCAAAACTTGCAGCATTCATTGACCAAAACATCTAATTCGATTGTCACACGGTCAATACAAGAAATACGCGATTGATTGAATCGCGTATTTCTTAGTAAAAATTGACAATTTACTTGATTTCCTCTATATTTCTGGATCAAGAAGCTTTGAATGGAATCTACTTCATTGCGCTTCTTACAAGACAAAACATAAGATCGCCGCTCGGCAATAACAATTGTTTTCACATTTCTCTCTGAAACAATGAACCAGACTACTGAATCGTGGTTGTGTAAATACAATTACCTCAGCATGTATGTATGCGGTCGATTTTTTATTCTTTCCCTAACGTAGTCCTCCACTTATTCCATTCTGTCTGACCACTTATGAACTTAACTGAACTCAAGAAAAAACCCATTGGCGAACTCATTAAAATTGCGGAGTTTATGGGCCTTGAAGGCATGGCACGTAACCGTAAACAAGATATTATTTTTGCCATTTTAAAACGCCACGCCATGAACGGCGAAGAAATCTTTGGTGATGGTGTTCTCGAAATTCTTTCTGATGGTTTTGGCTTCTTACGCTCTGCTGCTGGCTCATATCTAGCAGGACCAGATGACATTTATGTCAGCCCATCACAAATTCGCCGCTTTAATTTACGTACCGGTGATACGATTACTGGCACAATTCGTCCACCGAAAGAAGGTGAACGTTATTTTGCTTTATTAAAAGTAAACCAAATTAACTACGATACGCCTGAAAACTCACGTAATAAAATTCTATTTGAAAACCTTACCCCATTATTCCCAACTGAACAGTTGGTGATGGAATTGGGTAACGGTACAACAGAAGACTTAACCTCTCGTGTTGTCGATCTTGTCGCGCCAATTGGTAAAGGTCAACGTTCTATTATTGTTGCGCCGCCAAAAGCGGGTAAAACAATGTTATTACAAACCATTGCGCAATCGATTGTCCGTAATAATCCAGAAGTTTTCTTAATTGTACTTCTAATTGACGAACGTCCTGAAGAAGTCACCGAAATGGAACGTACTGTTCGTGGTGAAGTTATTGCATCTACATTTGATGAAGCACCTGCCCGCCACGTTCAAGTTGCTGAAATGGTGATCGAGAAAGCGAAACGTCTAGTTGAACACAAAAAAGATGTTGTGATTCTCCTTGACTCGATTACTCGTCTTGCACGTGCTTACAATACTGTAGTGCCTTCATCAGGCAAGGTATTGACTGGTGGTGTAGACGCACATGCTTTAGAACGTCCAAAACGTTTCTTCGGTGCTGCACGTAATATTGAAGAAGGTGGTTCACTCACCATTATTTCTACTGCTTTGATTGAAACTGGCAGTAAAATGGATGATGTGATCTATGAAGAGTTTAAAGGTACAGGTAACCAAGAGATTACCCTTGATCGTCGTATTGCAGAGAAACGTGTATTCCCTGCAATGAATATCAAGAAATCTGGTACTCGCCGTGAAGAACGCCTCATGAGCGAAGAGAATCTTCGTAAAGTTTGGATTCTACGCAAGTTATTACATCCGATGGATGAGCTTGCGGCGATGGAATTCTTATTAGATCGTATGAAAGAAACCAAAACCAATGATGACTTCTTCGATCAAATGAAACGAAAGGCATCGACTTAAAGTCCAAAGAAAAAGCTACCTTAATGGTAGCTTTTTTTATTTGGTTGACACGCTTACAGAATATTTACACATTCTTCTAAAAATCATGAAAATAACCAATCTATTGATTTATAAGTTTATATTTAAAAATTGATATTATTTTTTTTCAATTTACCGATTCAAATCATATAACTCATAGTTATTTTCTATCAAAAAATAGCCAAATTCTGCCCATTTTTGTCGTTTTGTTGGACAGAACAGTAGTAATTCATGAATTGCTTTGATAGGATAGCTACAGACCAGTTAGGCTGCTCCCTGCGTTGTTACCTAAAGCGTTTAGGAATAATAAAAGCACAAACAGACTAGCTCAGGTTTTTTTTAATCTCACAATTTTATGAGAGTGATGCCATGTTATTCAAAAAATTCGCTGTTGTTGCTGCTATTGCTACTACTTTAGCTTTCGTTGGTTGCTCTAAGAAAGAAGAAGCGCCAGCTACTGACGCTACTGCTGCTGCATCTGAAGCTGTAGAAGCTGCTTCTGAAGCTGTAGAAGCTGTTGATGCTGCTGCTTCTGAAGCTGTTGCTACTACTGAAGCTGCTGCTTCTGACGTTGCTGCTGCTGCTTCTGACGTTGCTGCTACTGAAGCTGCTCCTGCTGAAGCTTCTGCTGCTCAATAATCTAGTTTTAGATTATCGAAAAAAAGAGAACCTTACGGTTCTCTTTTTTTATGCCTAACATTTCTATAAATAAAAGATTGGCATAAAAAAAGCAGATCAATCGATCTGCTCATTCCCAACGCGCTGTCTAAATTTCTGACCCGCTCTGAACGTGACCACTCGACGTGCAGAAATTGGAATTTCCTCACCTGTCTTTGGATTACGTCCTGGACGTTCACGCTTATCACGTAACTCGAAATTACCGAAGCCAGAAAGTTTGACTTGTTCGCCAGCAATTAATGCTTGGCTAATTTCGTCAAAAAATAACTCGACCATTTGTTTTGCTTCGCGGCGATTTAAGCTAGTAAGCTCACTTAAATGGTCCGCCATATCTGCTTTTGTTAATGCTGTCATGAGGCCCTCAATGTCGCTTGGTAAGTGTCTTCCAACACTTGAATAATGTTATCCATACCAGATTTAATTTCAGCATCTTCAAGCGTACGAGTTGGATGTTGCCATAACACTGCAAAAGCTAAAGAGCGCTTGCCTTGTTCAACCCCTTGGCCCGTATACACATCGAACAACCATGCTGAGTCGAGTAACTCACCACCAGTCTGCTCAATTAACCGCTGAATATCTCTTACCTCAATATTATCAGAGATTAAAAGCGCAATATCACGTCTAACCGATGGAAAACGTGATAATTCTGTAAAATTAGATACATAAGATTGCAAAACTGCCTGTTGATCCAGCTCTGCGACCCAAGTTATACCCAAATCGAGTTCATTTTCCAATGATGGATGTAGACGACCTAAATAACCAATCGATTGTCCATCCACCAAAATTTCTGCCGATTGGCCAGGATGCAACCATGCACGCTCTGTACGAACAAAGTCAGCACCAATACGACCAGCGGCTAAAATCTCTTCAATCTCACCTTTAAAATCAAAGAAATCCATTGATTGAGGTTTTGCATGCCACGATTCTGGTACACGAGCACCAACCGCAATCAATGCTAAAGTTGGGATCTGTTTTAGATCATGAATATTTTGCGCACCCTGATAATCAAAACGTAGGCCCAACTCAAAGAAACGTACACGCTGCTGTTGACGGTTTAAGTTGTACTGTACACACGGAATTAAGCTAGACAACAAAGTACTACGCATTGCAGCCAAATCACTTGAAATAGGATTGGCAAGCATCAGTGGCTGTACATCTGGATTTAATTGCTTCTCAAGTTTTGCATCGGCAAAGCTAAAGCTAATTGCTTCTTGATAGCCTAATGTCACCGCAGTTTGACGTAATTGTGCAATTTCAAAACGGTCTTGGTACTTTTCCAGTTTTACATCAATTTTTGGCAAACTAATTTGAATGTTGTCATAACCGTGAATACGGGCAACTTCTTCAATTAAATCTTGATAGATTGCCATATCATAACGATGCGATGGTGGAACAACACGCCACTCACCTTCAGCTTTGCTTTCAACCACACAGCCCAAACGCGTCAAAGCATCGGCAATAAAATCACCAGCCACAGCATAACCGAGTAATTGATCAACTTGTGCTTGCTTCAATACAATTGCTTCGCGCTTTGGAAGCAGTTCTGCCTGTTCAGCAACAGTCACTGGACCAAACTCACCACCAGCAAAGGCTTGAATAAGCTCAGAAGCACGGTGCATAGCAATCATTGGCAATTCAAAATCCACACCGCGTTCATAACGTTGTGATGAATCCGTATGTAAACCAAAACGACGTGCACGACCTGCAATCGCTAAAGGCGCAAAGAATGCACTTTCAAGGAAGATGTCTTGGGTATCATCAGTTACCGATGAATCTAGCCCCCCCATAATTCCCGCAATCGCTAAAACTTTTTGATCATCTGCAATGACCATCATGTCATCTTGCAATTCAACTTCTTGATCATTGAGTAACGTCAACTTTTCTTGTGACTGCGCTTGGCGGACTTGAATCGAACCTTCAATTTTTGCCAAGTCAAAGGCATGCATGGGTTGACCCAATTCAAGCAACACATAGTTAGTAATATCCACCAAAATGCTATGGGTACGAATACCTGAACGTGCAAGAGCTTGCTCCATCCACTCAGGAGTTGCTGCTTTGACATTCACATTTTTGATAATACGCCCTAAATAACGTGGTGTACCTTCAGTGCTAATCGTTACCGCTTTCTCATCAGTAATTGATGCAGGAACAGCCTGAATCTTTGGTTCATTTACTTCAAGCTGGTTAATCACCGCGATTTCACGGGCAATACCGCGAATACTAAAGCAGTCACCACGGTTGGGTGTGATACTAATATCAATGACATTGTCATCAAGCTTTAAATATTCACGGATATTGATCCCCACTGGCGCATCAGCGGGTAGTTCCAATAAACCGTCAATTTTGTCTTCTAAATCAATTTCAGAGGCACCACACAGCATACCTTGTGATTCCACACCACGCAGCTTGCCTTTTTTAATTTTGAAATCGCCTGGCAGTACGGCACCGATCGTTGCAACAGGTGCTTTCATACCCACACGAACATTTGGCGCGCCGCATACAATTTGTAATGGCTCACCAGAACCAATATTAATTGTGGTGACACGTAAACGATCTGCATCTGGATGTTGTTCAACCGTAAGGACTTCACCAACAACCACACCGGTAAATGGTTTTGCAACAGGTGCTAACTCATCGACTTCCAAACCTAACATGGTCAATTGATCAGAAAGTGCTTCGCTATCAATTGCAGGGTTCACCCAGCTACGTAACCAATTTTCACTAATTTTCATTTGTATAAACCTTATTTAATCCTGAAAAAATGTTTAGGCAAACTGGCGTAAAAAACGCACATCATTTTGGTAGAACATACGCAAATCATTGATGCCATAACGCAACATTGCAAAACGCTCTACCCCTAAACCAAAAGCAAAGCCTTTGTATTTATCAGGATCAATCCCTGCAGCACGCAGTACATTTGGATGCACCATGCCACAACCTAAAACTTCTAACCAACGACCACGCTCATCCATAATATCTACTTCAGCGCTTGGCTCAGTAAATGGGAAATAAGATGGACGGAAACGTACTTTCAAATCTTTTTCAAAAAATTCATTTAACAGGTTAATCAATAAACCTTTTAATTCAGCAAAGCTGGTATTTTCTGCAACGTATAAGCCTTCGATCTGATGGAACATTGGCGAATGCGTTTGATCCGAGTCACAACGATATACACGACCTGGACACACGATGCGAATTGGCGGCTGACTGGTTTCCATGGTACGAATTTGTACACCCGAGGTATGGGTACGAAGCAAATGCGTTGCATCAAAATAGAAGGTGTCATGCATAGCACGAGCTGGATGATGACCCGGAATGTTTAAGGCTTCAAAGTTATGATAATCATCTTCAACTTCAGGACCATACGCAATTTGGAAACCAGCTTTGGTAAAGAACTGGCAAATACGCTCTTGTACCTGAGTTACAGGATGAATACTTCCCATACGCTGACCGCGGCCCGGTAAAGTAATATCAATGGTTTCACTTGCTAATTTTTTTGCAAGTTCAGCTTGTTGTAATGTCTGTTGACGCTCAGTCAAAGCTGTATTGATTGCTTCACGCACAGCGTGAATTGCAGCACCTTGTACTTTTCGCTCTTCAGGATCCATTTTTCCAAGTGCTTTCGACTGCTCTGCAAGCTGGCTTTTCTTCCCTGTAAATTGCACACGGACTTGATCGAGTGCAGCAAGGTCTTGAGCCGCTGCAATGGCAGCAAGCGCTTCAGTGGTCAGGGCTTCCAGTGACATAGTAACTCTCAAAGCAACAAAATATAGAAATATAATAAAACGCTATAGTTTATCAGCTTTTTACCTATTTTATGAAGCTAAACCGCTGTTTAAATAGCATCCTTTTTCAGGCTCGAATCTGAAGATAAAATCGTCAGTTTTACCGATCAATCATTTAAATTTTCGTAAAAAATAATCAATAATTGAATAAAATGTATAAGATATCAATATCGTCAATGAGAAATAACAACGATGGCGCTTGATCAGATCTGGAAACAACAGCTTACACTTGTGACTTATGGCAATGGGTTCCTCGCAGGTGAACTCAATTTTAGTCGCTGGATTGAACATCCGATTTTCAATCAAAATCGACTGCTTTTTAGGGATTTACTCTCCCAGCACCTGTTAGCACAACATTTCCAGATTTGGCTTGAAGGCTTAAAAAAACAAGGGGTTAAAAAACTCAGCCTACATTTATCCAGCGTACTCAATGATGAGCAAAATCCCAATGCCAATGTAGAGCTGCTTCCCTTCGCACATTTTATTGTGAGCCATCAAGGCAATAAAAAAACCGCATGGATTTGTGGACAGGAACTGGCTGAATGGGACAACAGTGATCAAGCCTTTGATATACCCGCATCCCAACAAACAACACTCCGCCAAGAAGCATTTTGGCGATATGAATTGAATGATAAATTCGCTAAAAAAATTGATGCTGACTTACAGAAAGTGAATTGGAATCAGGTGGCCATTTTCTTAGAGAAAGAACTATTTGACAGCAAATATGCAGAACATTTTTCTGAACCAGAACAACAGGACCTGCCTTTCTATGGCTATGAATTGGATTCGACCAGCCCACCAAACCCGCAACTCGCATTGATTCCAACCGATTATCCTGCTGATTGTGCGCATCGCCTGTTACATCGTACTCAAGCTTTGGCTGATTATTTGGAGCAACAAAGACAACATCCTTATCATGCGACAGGTGAATTGATTAGTCCTGAAGAACAAATCAATTTGCGTAATTTCTCCCAGAAGACTGATGATTTATTTGCAAAATTGATTGTGAAAACAGCAAATCATTATCAAACGGCCCAACTGACAGCAGAAGAACCTGAAATCATTGACCGAACCATGGAAATCCCACATCAACTAGATAAAACTCAACATCATAAAGTTGGTACATCAGGTGTAATTAAACTGATTATCCTGACTGTAATTATCTGTCTACTTGCTTATTATTTTGGTCTGTAGCAACACCATGCATAAAAAAACCTAGATCACACCATCTAGGTTTTTCTTTTATCGTTTTAGAAGGTGGGGCGAATTCTGATAATCACTTTATGCCCGCCATCATGCTGATTAACAATGTGATGCACATTTTCAATTTCACCTTCAACTTCAGCATCTGGCCCATAAAAAATTCGGATGGTTTCACCCTTTCTAGGCACAATACTCAGTTCTGTTTCAAATGCACCTTGCTGTAACCCTTCTACACTCACTAACATATTTTTATCCTGATGCTGTTTTCTTTACTGTAAAAAGATTTCAGCGTAAAAGTCTAATCGAACATGTTTTGGTTATGTAATCATTAAATAAATCAATAGATTATCTTACTCATCATAATCTAAATCATCTTCATCCATATTGAGGAAATCAGGTTCAGGGGTTTGTTCAAATTGCACGGCGAGAATATCTGTGTGTTGAAGTAAACTGGCTTTAGCGACGCGATGCATTCCATCCATCACACGCCCTTGTGCACATAAGATAATTGGATAACTCAGATCAGCATCTTGAATCAGTTGAAAGTGCTCAATGATTTGTTGTGTTGTTGGATATTGATCTGGAAACCAATAGGCTTCGTTTAGCTCTTGAATATCAGCCAGTAAAACCTTCTTAGGCATCAAGTTTTTCGTCAACTCAAGCAAATGATGAACATCCCAGATATAGAGATCTTGTCCAATATTGCGAAAATGATATTGTTTTCTCATTACTTTTTGATCACTCTATCGCCAATTCAAAATGATTATAATAGGAAGAAGAGTGTATCTCCATTTACCAAGAATTTACCGTCAAATCGCATTAGTCAGTTATGGAAATGAATTTTTAACTGGCGGCGTAGATTCCGAGCTTTTAGACCGCCACCCTTTACTCTTCACCCACTTTCCTATTTTACGAAATATTGAGCAAGGTAATTTACTAGCAGGCTCTGCTTCACATTTTTTAAGTTTTCTGAAATCACAAGGTCTAGAAAAAATCAGTTTACATTCGGCATCCAATCTCTCAAATTATTTGAACGAATCGAAACTTTTTAATTTCACCCAAAGTGATAGTGACTTTTGTATTGTCTGCCATTTTCCTCAACAACAGTTAAAAGCACTGATCCATTGTGAAGAAAAATCACTTTGGCAAAGCTATGATAACGATGGATACCCATTATACTCAGACTATAACAATTACCATGACAGCGTTGAAAACTATGTGTTGATCGATCTTCCTGTCGTGGCTATTTCGAGTATTGCTGACGATTTAAAACCTATCTCTTGGCAAAGCTTTTTCAATGAATACCAAGAAAAAATCTATCATTTTGCAGTGGCTCGACGCTTTGGAAGTTACCCTGTTCCGTTGACTGATAATAATTGCTATGAAGGCGATATGTATCAAATTGAAGAACAGTTCCCAGTACTCCCCTATAATCTGAAAAAGAATTATGCCAGTATTTTAATGCTCAATGCTGCTCGCTTAAAAAGTCAGTTTGATAATGAATCTCATATCAAAAATGACAATGGGGATTACTGGCACATGTCTGAAACTGAAAAACTAGAATTTGATACTGCACGTAATACACTCGAAGAATTCCACATCCTTATCTTAAAATATACGGCCAACCAATATCAGAACTCAAATATCAGTCATTACCATGACCAACACAATGCTTTTAAATTTTCTCCTAAATCTCTAGATACTATCGAATTTTCAAGCACTCCTCCTCCATTGGCAGAGCATGAAACTTCTTCATTTACAGAACCTCAACCCCACTTTCATTGGTCAGGAATCATAAAATTTCTATGGTCCATGCTATGGTGTTATTGTGCGTTATGGACCTTAGCTTATTTCGCAGTTGATTGGGGTAATCTTTTTATTCTGGTTCTTGCTTTTATCTATGCCATATATAAAGTACTTAAAAAATTAGCCAATGAAAAAGACCACTAAAAAGCGGTCTTTTTCATTTTGTGCCTATAGCAACTGAGCACGCACCTGCATAAGTGCAAAACCAAGTAAATTTAATCCCTGCCATTGGCTCGGGTCTTGGATATGCTGGTGATCTTGTGCCATACCAATCCCCCAAATCTTATCAACAGGCGATGCTTCAACCAAAATACGATCATGCGTGGCAATCAAGAAATCTCTTAATTCAGGATGCTGTGAAAATTTGGCAAAGTTTGCCTGTACCACAATATCAAAACGTTTTTCTTGCCAAATCTGCTCGTCATAGTTGTGCACTTTGCGTCCTAACTGCTTTGCATCATTGGGATGCTTAACTTTTAAGATTTGTGCAAAAACATCTTCATCGTTAAAGAGTTTTGCTTTTTGCGCCATCATATAATGTTCCGCTGTGAGATATTCAACACCCTCCTGTTTGAATGGCGATGGAAACCACTGGCTAAAACAGCTTTTGTCTACATGGTTGGTTTGCTTTGGGGTATGTCCCCAGAAATATAAATATTTAAATGGGCAACCTTGTTGGACTTGTTGAATTAAATCATTTAAAAATTGTTCATCTCGCATTATCTATCTCTGATTATTATCTATTATTGAAAATCCAATTCACTAAAAATAAAAAAGACCGCTAAAAAGCGGCCTTCTTTGAATCTCTAAGCTTATGCAGCTAATGCGCCTTTAGCTTTTTCAGCTAAAGCAGCAAATGCAACTGCATCATGCATAGCGATGTCAGCTAATACGCGACGGTCGATGATCACTTGAGCTTTTTTCAAGCCATCGATCATACGGCTGTATGACAAACCGTTAAGACGAGCACCAGCATTGATACGCGCAATCCATAAAGCACGGAATTGACGTTTCTTTTGACGGCGGTCACGGTAAGCGTATTGACCAGCTTTGATTACCGCTTGGAACGCTACGCGATAAACGCGTGAACGAGCACCATAGTAACCTTTAGCGCGAGCAAGAATTTTTTTGTGACGACGATGAGCCACTACACCACGTTTTACACGAGCCATTTATAATCTCCTTAGATGTATGGGCACATAGCACGAACTGATGCAACGTCACTTACGTGAACCATTACACAGCCGCGCAATTGACGGATACGCTTAGCAGATTTTTTGGTCAAAATGTGGCGTTTGAACGCTTGTTTACGCTTAAAGCCGTTTGCAGTCGCTTTGAAGCGTTTAGCTGCACCACGGCGAGTTTTCATCTTAGGCATAACAACCTCTTTTGAACACCTGTTCGGAACGTTTGCACCATTGCAAAAACGACCTGCAGGTAAGGGAGCCAGTATTCTAAAGCATAGCAAGCTAAAACGAAAGTAAAATGCTCATTTTTTGATAGTAAATCGTCTCTTTTCTATAAACGTTATTTTCTATAACCAATTCTCAAATTACGAGAAACATCCACAAAATTAACACCTATAATAAATACAAGCTCTTAAATTCAAAAGAATATGACTATACAAAATGATGCTTTCGCTGCATTACGGTACCGAGATTTCTCTATTGTGACCGTTAATCAATTCTGCTTAACACTGGCAATTTTGATTCAGGAAATTATCGTCGCCTATTCACTTTATCAAATCACCCGTGATCCACTCACCTTGGGTTTCATTGGTCTGGCAGAAGCGATTCCATTTATCACGCTGTCTTTATGGGGCGGTTATTTCGCCGACAAATTGAATAAACAGACCATTATGAAAATCTGCTTATTCTTTTCGATTCCATTACCTTTAATTCTCTGGACACTGTTTCATTTACACGGCTTAGAAAAAATTGGTATCAGCACGCTGTCTTGGGGTATCTATGCCGTGATTTTTGCTTTAGGGACCATTCGAGGTTTTTATAATCCATCGGCAACCTCACTTAAACCTTTTCTAATTCCGCGTGAACTGTATGCCAATGGTGCAACATGGACTACAATTGGATGGCAAAGTGGTGTGATCATCGGTCCTATGCTCGGTGGTTTTATGCTGGCATTTCTGGGACGTGAAACCAGCTTATTTGCTGTTACGGCTTTATTGGCCACCTGCTTCATCTTAATTACGCGTTTACAAAATCGTACTTTCCCTAAAATGGAAACGGAGAATGTACTACAAAGCCTGACTGATGGTTTCCGCTTTATCTGGAAAACTAAAATCGTTTTATGGGCAATCTCACTTGATCTAGTATCGGTTCTATTTGGTGGTGTGATTGCGTTATTGCCAATTTTCGCTGAGGAAATCCTAAAAGTCGGCCCTGAAGGTCTTGGCTATTTACGTGCCGCTCCATCTATTGGTGCTCTCATCACCATGATTGCACTCACCAAATTTCCTCCGATGCAACATGCATGGCGAAATATGTTATTAGCGGTAGCAGGTTTTGGTATTTTTACCATTCTGTTCGCCTTCTCAAATCATATGTGGCTTTCATTATTTGCCTTAGCCATGACCGGTGCTTGTGACAGTGTTTCAGTCGTGGTTCGTCAAACCATCTTGCAAATTTTCCCGCCTGAAAATATGCGCGGTCGTGTCGCGGCAGTGAATGGGATGTTTGTTTCTTCAAGTAATGAACTGGGGGCTTTTGAATCAGGTCTCGCAGCCAAATACCTCGGCACAATCACGGCAACTATTCTTGGCGGTTGTATGACACTTGCTGTAGTAAGTTACTGCTGGTTTAAAACCAATGACTTATTCAAAGTCGATATTACGAAAGGTTCGGATCACTAAATAAAAGGGAAAGAGCCCATCTTTCCCTTTCTCATTAAAAGAGACCGAGATATAAAGCATATAACGTTAAATAACGGCCGCCTTTAGCGATGGTGACAATCAATAAAAATCGCCAAAAGTTCTCTTTCATCAACCCAGCAATCAAGGTAATGGGATCACCAATCACAGGAGTCCAACTTAGTAATAAGGAATAAAAGCCATATTTATGATAAATCTGCTGTGCTTGTAACAACCGTTGCTCTGAAACAGGAAACCATTTTTTATCTTTAAAGTGTTCAATCTTTAGTCCAAGCCACCAATTCACACAGGAACCTAAGACATTACCAATAGTCGCAACCAAGATAAGATAGAAAGGATTGGATAAACCTTGTATCAGCAAGGTCATTAATACCGCTTCTGACTGTAAAGGTAATAAGGTGGCAGCACCAAAGGCGGAGAGAAACAATAACAAATAAGACATCAAAACAAGGTTCTCTTAAACTCGGAGCCACACATCATCAAGAGCAGACCATATAACGTGAACGCTATGGATTCAAGGTTAATTTTGCCCAAGTCGCTTCAAGCATCTCCTGCGAAAGATCAATCCGAAAAACGCTTTTAATGGTTTGTTCAAAATCATCCAAAGTGGATAACTCTTTCTTGTCAGAGCTTTCTTTGCCATGTGTTCTTAAAACACGATCTTTTAAGGTCATTCGCATTTCTGCATTGGCAGTAGATAACATTAAATACTGGGTAAATAAGGATTCAGGCGAAGTCGAAATGTACCAGTTTGCAACTACAGCATCTGCATCTGCAATTTGTTGGTTGGGGTTAATCGAATAGACATTGATCCATTGATTATGAATACAGACTTGCAACATATAAGTCATTTCCGTCAGCACGGTCGCATCCAAACCACTCTGTGCAAGCTCAACAAATCTAAAAGGTTCGAGTGGTGTCTGCTGTGTTTCACCAATTTGATCAAGTGATAAAACCGTGGTCGGGGTCATCCCTCCAAATCCAGGATCATACAAAAACAATTGCTGATCAATACATACCAGTGTGACCAAATGAGTTCTCACCGGAGTACTGACAGGCGAACTTTGATAATACACTCGACCGAGTACGTTATATGCCTCATAACCCAGTTCAGTTAAAACAATTCTGGTTAGGGTACTGTGTTCTAAACAATAGCCTTCACGATTTTCAATTAATAATTTTTGCGCAAGTGGGTCTGACGCTAATGAAACCTCCTCTCCTAAAAAAGAGGATAAATTACCAAAAGGAATAGCTTGTACATGAAGACTTAATAGGCTTTTTAGATTAGCCAAAGTTGGAGAGAAATCTCCCTCAAAACCAAGCTTTTTTAAATAAAGGTCTGATATTTTTGCTTGCATGATGCTTTATCTTTGATGAACTTAAATCATCGTAGCTTGAACATGCATAGACTAGATGAAAAATTACACAATTATAAAATAGTCAGGCTTACATGCCCGAAATCATGGCTTTTGCAAAGATTAATTTTTAGTTTTCGCTTTTTTAGATCGAGTAGAAAAATACATAACTGAAAAAATGAATGGAAAAACAAATAACAGCCAAAAGGTAAGATCAGATCTAATAATTTTTTGGTACAGGCTAAGTTGCATTTCTCCCGCAGAAACCGCAGCCCAATCAATAGAGACCGTATGATCAAGATAGCTACATAACACTAAGGATAAACTTAAAAAGCCAGCAAAAAACCAGCTACTCCAATATGAATTTTTGGTCTCTAGCTGTAGCCAAGCAAAGAGTGTAGAAAATAAGAGCCCTAAAACAGTAATAAAAGCAAATACCAAAACCGCTAAATGACTCTCTGAATAGAGCTTTTGCAACTGAGCACAAAGGATTGCTGTAAGCAACAACAATCCCATCGCAATCGCCCAATGCTTTAAGTAGCAGTGTCGTCCAATACCTTGATTCATCCAACTTTGATCGACAAGGCTTTTTGTATTGCAGGGCGAGCTGTTAAGCGTTCAATATAATCTTGCACATACGGATAGTCTTCAAGTTGAATGCCCTGCCATTCGTAACGCAATGCCCAAGGTAAGATCGCCATATCCGCAATCGAGTATTCGCCTGCTACAAACTTTTGACCAATCAACTGTTTGTTTAAGACACTATACAAACGCTTGGTTTCATTGACATAACGATCAATCGCATAAGGAATACGTTCAGAGGCAAACTTATTGAAGTGGTGATTTTGCCCAAGCATTGGACCAAATCCCCCCATTTGCCACATCAACCATTGTTCAACCTCGACTCGCTCTTGCTCATCGGTCGGATAGAACAAACCTGTTTTTCGACCTAAATATTGTAGGATCGCACCCGACTCAAATACTGAAATCGGTTCACCTCTTGGACCATTTTGATCGACAATTGCTGGAATTTTATTATTGGGAGAGATTTTTAAAAAATCAGGCTGGAACTGATCATTTTCCAAAATATTGATTGGAAAAATCTGATATTCGAGCCCCATTTCTTCTAAGGCGATTGTTATTTTATGGCCATTGGGTGTACCCCAATAATATAAGTCAATCATTTTATATTGTCCTATTCATCGTTATCTTGACTGTTGTTGCGTTATAGCACACTTCCTACTTATTGATCAGTAGACAAGCACGAAAAGAAACAATAAAGCGGTGTTTTCAAAGACAATGTTGCAAAGATTTAAGCTTGATTATCCAAGAATTCTTTGGCTTTCTCTCCAACGAATTTACGACCAGCATTACTGCCATTGATCCACTCTTCCACAGAGAACAAATCAAACATCCCGACTTTAAATAAGGTGGGTACAGCTAAAATCAGTTCATCTTCAACCGTACCTCGAACGCCTGCATTATATAAATTAATATTGTGCAGCATGGTCGCGACGGTACCGGTTTGTACTCGACTACCATCTTTGAGTTTAACTTGAGGCAGAACTTCGCCTTCTTGCACCACTTTTTGATTAATTTCAGAGAGTTGTTGAGTACCAGTAATTGTAGACATATCTTATTCCTATTTTTAAATAGTGTAATTATCAACAAACCCTATCATAGCTTGTTTTCATCTGTTCCAATGATGCTGAGAATTTTTTTAACAGATTTATCTCGAATTAGGTTATACATTTTTAGGCATAAAAAAGCACCGCTGAGAGCGGTGCTTTTTTTATAAGAAAAATTACTTTTTCTTTTTCGGACCAATTAACATGCCCATTTGACGACCTTCCATCTTCGGCGCTTGTTCAATCACGCCAAATTCAGCAACGTCTGCTTCAATTTTTTGCAATTGAGCCAAACCAAGCTGTTGATGTGCCATCTCACGACCACGGAATCGCAAAGTGATTTTTACCTTATTCCCTTCTTCAAGGAAACGTAAAATTGCACGCAATTTAATTTGGTAATCACCTACATCCGTTGCAGGACGTAATTTGATTTCTTTCACTTGCACTTGATGCTGTTTTTTCTTCGCATCTTTTTGCTTTTGCTTTAAGTCAAATAAGTGCTTGTTGTAGTCCATGATTTTACAAACAGGTGGTTCTGCATTCGCCACAATCTCAACAAGGTCAAGATTAGCTTCTTCTGCAGCACGCAATGCTTCATTTAATGAAACAACACCTTTTTGTTCTCCATCTGCAGCGACGAGGCGTACTTCTTTCGCACGGATCTCATCGTTAATTGCAGGACGGTTACTTTTAGCACCTTGTTGTTGGTTACGGTCAGGCTGTTTAATCTTTATTACTCCACGATATACCGGCCACGTTCGGCAACGGCAGATTTCACTAAGTCAATAAATGCATCTACTGACATAGTACCTAAATTTTTTCCTGAGCGAGTACGCACATTGACTGTACCTTCTTCAACTTCTCGATCACCGAGAACAAGAAGGTAAGGAATACGCTCTAGGGTACGCTCACGAATCTTAAATCCGATCTTTTCATTTCTCAAGTCAGAAATAGCACGAAGACCATTTTCTTTGAGTTTTGCGACCACTTGCTCACTTGCTTCCGCTTGTGAATCCGTAATATTCATGACACAAGCTTGGATTGGTGTAAGCCATGGTGGCATGAAGCCCGCATAGTGTTCAATTAGTATACCAATAAAACGCTCGAAACTGCCAAGAATTGCACGATGAAGCATGACTGGTTGATCACGATCATTGTCTTCAGTGACATAAGATGCATCTAAACGGATTGGTAAGTTGAAGTCACACTGGATTGTACCGCATTGCCAGATACGGCCTAAGCAGTCTTTCAATGAGAATTCAATTTTCGGACCGTAGAATGCGCCTTCACCTGGTTGTAAGTCCCAAGCCAAGCCAGCATCATCTAAAGCATCTGCTAAAGATTTTTCAGCCAAGTCCCAAAGTGCATCATCACCCACACGCTTTTCTGGACGTGTAGACAATTTCATTTGCACGTCTTCAAAACCGAAGTCTTTATACACATCCAAAGTCAGCTTAATAAAGTCTGCAACTTCTTTACCAATCTGTTCTTTGGTACAGAAGATATGGGCATCGTCTTGAGTAAAACCACGAACACGCATAATGCCGTGCAAAGAACCTGATGGCTCATTACGATGACAAGAACCAAATTCAGCTAGGCGAATTGGTAAATCACGGTAAGATTTCAAACCTTGGTTAAAGACCTGTACGTGACATGGGCAGTTCATTGGCTTGACTGCATAGTTACGACTTTCAGAGTGAGTCGTAAACATATTTTCAGCATAGTTTGCCGCATGCCCAGACTTTTCCCAAAGCGTAAAGTCTACGATTTGCGGTGTCTTAATTTCTTGGTAACCATTGTCTTGCTGAACTTTACGCATGTATTGTTCAAGCACTTGGTAAATCGTCCAACCGTTCGGATGCCAGAACACCATACCCGGTGCTTCTTCTTGCATATGGAACAAGTCTAATGCCTTACCAATTTTACGATGGTCACGCTTTTCAGCTTCTTCAATACGTTTGATATAAGCAGCTAACTGTTTTTTATCAGCCCAAGCAGTACCATAAATACGTTGTAGCTGTTCATTCTTCGCATCACCACGCCAGTAAGCACCAGAGATTTTAGTGAGTTTGAATGATTTTAAGAATTTAGTGTTAGGTACGTGTGGACCACGGCACATATCTAAATAGTCTTGATGGTAGTACAAGCCCATTTGAGTTTCATTCGGCATGTCTGCAATCAAGCGTAACTTGTATTCTTCACCGCGTGCTGTGAATTCAGCGATCACATCTTCACGTGGTGTCATCTTTTTGATGACGTCATAATCTTGGTCGATGAGCTTTTTCATGCGCTCTTCAACTGCAGCCATATCATCCAAAGTAAATGGACGTGGCATCCAGATGTCGTAGTAGAAACCTTCTTCGATCACAGGACCGATCACCATTTTCGCTTCTGGGAACAATTGCTTAACCGCATGTCCTACCAAGTGCGCACATGAGTGACGAATGATTTCTAAACCTTCTTCATCTTTAGGGGTAATAATCTGAACTGTCGCATCTTCTGTGATTAAATCACAAGCATCCACCAAGCGATCATTGATACGGCCAGCAACAGTATTCTTTGCAAGACCTGGACCAATGCTCTGAGCAAGTTCCATCACAGAAATCGGATGATCAAACTGTTTCTGATCACCATTTGGTAAAGTAATGATTGGCATAATAAAATCCTTAAGGAGTGATGCCCTATACGAAGGAGCATATCACCGCGAGATTATGTATTGAGGCAAGCCTCAAAAAATAAAAAACGGCGGATAAAAAAGTATCGAAGATTTTACACGGGTTTAGCTATGGATGAAACCTCTGAACCAGAAAAACCCGAGATCAGTTCAGATTCATCTCCGACTAAAGCCTAAATGATTTAGACTCGATGACAGTCTAGGTTAATACCAATAAATGAAAAGAACGGAAATGGAGCAAGACACATGGTAAGTGCATATGACGAACTACCCAGAAATCCAGCAAATTTTGTTGCTTTATCACCCTTACGCTACTTGGAACGGGCTGCTTATATTTATCCCAATCAAGCTGCAATTATCCATGGCCAACGCCAAATCACATGGCAGCAGACTTATCAGCGCTGCCGTCAGTTTGCACATCAGCTCCGTCATTTAGGTATCCAAAAGAACGATACTGTTTCAGTGCTATTGCCCAATATCCCTGCCATGATTGAAGCACATTTTGCAGTGCCGATGGCTGGCGCAGTTCTGAATACCTTGAATACCCGTCTCGATGCCAAGACCATTGCATTTATGCTGGAACATGCTGAAGCTAAAGTGCTATTGGTCGATCCTGAATTTCGTCAGGTTGCAGAAGAAGCACTCAAGCTTGTTCCACAGGACATTATTGTGATTGATGTCTTTGATACTGAGTTTGATGGTGAACAAATTGCAATTGGTCAATTTGAATATGAAGCATGGATAGCACAAGGTGATCCTGCCTTTGAATGGTTACTGCCTCAAGATGAATGGGATGCAATTAGTCTGAGTTATACCTCAGGTACCACAGGCAATCCTAAAGGTGTGGTCTATCATCATCGTGGTGCTTATCTGAATGCCGCAAGTAATATTTTGGCCTGTGGTATGAAACCTCGTGCTGTATACCTTTGGACCTTACCTCTATTTCATTGCAATGGCTGGTGCTTTGCTTGGTCAATTGCAGCCAGTGGCGGTACTAATATTTGTCTGCGTCGTGTCGATCCGGCATTAATTTTCAAATACATTGCAGCATACAAAGTAGATTATTTCTGTGGCGCACCAATTGTATTGTCCATGCTCATCAACACGCCAAGCGAACAGAAAACGGCTTTTGAGCATGATGTTGAAGTTATGGTGGCAGGTGCTGCACCACCTGTAGCAATCATTGAGGGGATGCGCAATATCGGTATTAACGTCAATCATGTTTATGGTTTGACTGAAACCTACGGTCCTTCTGCCTTATGTGCTTCACAGGCTGGCTGGAGCGATTTATCCATTCAGGAGCAAGCACAACTCCACTCTCGCCAAGGCGTGCCTTATCCTTTGCAAGACAGCATGCGTGTGCTTGATCCAGACACCATGCAACCGGTGCCCAATGATGGACAAACCATGGGTGAAATCATGTTCCGTGGCAACATCGTGATGAAAGGTTATTTGAAAAATACCCAAGCCACAGAAGAAGCATTTAAAGGTGGCTGGTTTCACACAGGTGATTTAGCTGTGAGTCATCCTGATGGTTATGCCAAAATTACGGATCGCTCGAAAGATATTATTATTTCAGGTGGAGAAAACATTTCCTCGCTCGAAGTTGAAGATGTGCTTTATCGTCATCCTGCTGTGCTCACTGCCGCAGTGGTAGCCAAACCTGATCAACGCTGGCAAGAAGTGCCATGTGCTTTTATTGAACTCAAACAAGGAGCATCCGCATCAGCCGAAGAAATCATTGCCCATTGTCAAAAAGAACTCGCTCGATTTAAAGTCCCAAAAGATGTGGTGATTACTGAGATCCCCAAAACTTCGACAGGGAAATTACAGAAATTTATTTTAAGAGAATGGGCAAAGGAGCGCGCGGCAGATAGCTCAGCAAACTCATAATCAAAAAAAGAAGTTTCCTTGGAAACTTCTTTTTTTGTTTTAACCTTGTTCAGATAACAAAGCAACTTGTTGTACGTAATTCACAAATTTAAGCTTAGAAGCTGCAAGGTCTTCTTCACTCACCTGTTGTTTCATATCACGGTGAATTCGCAATACATGCTGGCGTAAGGTATGGCGTTCAGATGCATTAAACACCTTACTAAACTCATTGATCACTGGATCACCTTGGTCAATCATACGATCAACCCAACGCATTAATTGCATTTGTTTTTTAGCACCTTGCTGCGGTGTTAAATAAGATAAAATGATGGTTTCATCTTCATTTCGCAATAATTTACCGATACGTAAAAATTGACGACGGCGTGCTTCATGCGCACTAATATTTTGTATTTCAAGTAAAGCATCAATGAGACGCTCATCAACTGGAAGTTTCTGAATCTGTTTTTTATTCAGTTGAGCCAATTGCTCACCCAAAGCTGCCATTCGCTGCACAGCTTTTTTTTGCTCAGTTCTACTCGCACGTCCTTCTAATGACTCAAAATCTTCATCGGTATAACGTTGGGTACCACGTGCCACTATTACTCTGCCTCGTAAAATTTTGCTGCGAACAGCGTTTGAATTTCTTCCAGTGCCTTATCTTCATCAGCACCTTCAATCACCAATCTTAATGTGGTGCCTTTACCCGCACCTAACATCAACAATGACATAATATTTTTTGCATCGACCAATTTATCGCCCTTACCAATTTGGATAGAAGAACGAAACTTGGTCGTCACTTCAATTAGTTTACCAGATGCGCGAGCATGTAAGCCGAGTTTATTAATTACATCAATTGTTGTGTCTATCATGACCAGTGCTTCATTTCTCTATGTAAGATTTGGACAGCCCATTTTGCCTCAAGGGCTTGTTTGAGTCTATCTACGATATAAACCGAACGATGTTGCCCGCCCGTACATCCCACAGAAATGGTCATGTAATGGCGATGCCCTTCTGCAAAAGCAGGCAACCACTTGTCTAGAAAAGTATAAATATCTTCAAACATCTCATTGGTTTGTTGACTACCTTCTAAAAAGCGGCGTACAGGCTCATCTAAACCTGAAAAACGGCGTAATTCTAAATCCCAATGTGGATTTGGTAAATGTCGTACGTCAAAAACATAATCTGCGTCTAACGGAATACCATGCTTATAACCAAAGGACTGTAAAATGACGATTAAATTATCTGACTGCCCAAGCTTAGACAATAAAATATGTTTTAAATCATGAACACTTTTATCCGTTGTATCAATATGCACCGTGGAACGGAATTGTATCGGAATGAGCAATTGCTTCTCTTCCTGAATACATTGCAACAGACTATTAAAGCGACTCGCCAGAGGATGTGGTCGACGTGATGCACTAAAGCGCGCAATCAAGTCCTGATCCTGTGTGGTTAGATAAATAATATCAACCGTGCCGTGCCGTTGTAACTGCTGAAACACATGATCAAACTCTTGCATATCCGCACGGGTACTTCGGATATCGACGCCTAATGCGAGTTGCTCCAGATTATTTTCATGATCAAGTTTTGCCACAATTTCAGGCAATAACGCCAAAGGTAAATTATCTATACAATAATAGCCCAAGTCTTCAAGCACTTGCAGTGCAGATGATTTTCCTGAACCGGATTGACCTGTAACGATAAGAATACGCTTCATGGCGTTTTGCCCTTCATTTTTTATGTTTTAAAGTCGATTTGTAGGTTATCAATCAACCGTGTTGAACCAAGCTTGGCTGCAATAAATAACACCAAGTTTTGGTCAAATTGTTGAATAGGTTGCAAGTTGGTTTGTCGAGCTTCCACATAATCCACAACAAAACCCACTTGTGTCAATTGAGCAGAGATATTTTCTAACACTTGTGACAAAGCTTGTCCTTCATGCAATTGCTGTTCGGCTTGTTTGAGCAATTGGTAAATCGTCGGTGCAACAACACGTTGCTGTTCAGTCAAATACCCATTACGCGAGCTTAAAGCCAAACCATCTTCAGCACGGACAATCGGCACACCAATGACTTCTAATGGCATATTCAGGTCTTGTACCAACTGGCGAATCACCGCCAATTGCTGATAGTCCTTTTGACCAAAGAAAGCAAAATCAGGTTGGACGATATTGAACAGTTTGGTGACCACAACTGCAACGCCGTCAAAGTGACCTGGACGTGATTTCCCACACAGGTCATCGGTAATTTGACCCACAGTAATATTGGTCAAACGTGGTTGAGTGCCATACATTTGCTCAACCGTTGGGGCAAAAATAATATCGCAACCAACATCTGCCAATAAACGGCTATCTTGCTCTAAAGTACGTGGATAGCTATCAAAATCCTCGCCTGCACCAAATTGAATTGGATTGACGAAAATACTCACCACCACCACATCACACAGTTTTTTTGCTTCACGCACCAAGGTCAAATGACCTTCGTGCAAGTTCCCCATAGTTGGCACAAAACCAATCAATTTTTTTGAACTGCGCGCAGGCGCAAGTGATGCAGTTAAGCCTTGTATTGTTGTTTCAGTTTTCATGAATTAAAGCTCAACTTGGAAAGTATGTTCCTTGGCTGGAAACGACTGGTCTTGCACTGCGGCATGGTACGATTTAAACGCATCAACAATCGCGGTTTCACCCGCTTGTTCTTTCATAAAGTTGCGCACAAAACGTGCTACGCGACCAAAGGTCAAACCGAGCATATCTTGTACCACCAAAACCTGACCATCAGTTTCATTGCCCGCGCCAATTCCGATCACTGGCGTATTCGGGAATAATTCAGCAATTTCTTTACCGAGTTGAGCTGGGACACATTCAAGCAATAAAACCGCCGCGCCCGCCTCAACCACCGCTTGGCAATCAGCAATCAATTGATCCGCGGCTTCGCGTGTTCTTGCTTGAAGCTTATAGCCGCCAAACACGTGCACAGATTGTGGTGTTAGACCTAAATGGACACAGACAGGAATACCATTACGGGTTAATACCGTCACCAACTCGCTAAGCCAAGCCCCACCTTCAATCTTGACCATTTGTGCACCGACTTGCATTACAGTCTTGGCATTTTTCAAGCCATCTTCAAGCGTTGCATAGCTCATAAATGGTAGATCAGTCATGATTAAGGCATGCGCATTACCACGACGTACAGCTGCGGTATGGTAAGCCATATCTTCGACAGTGACAGGAAGTGTAGAGTCTCTGCCTTGAATCGCCATTCCTAGAGAGTCACCGATTAAAATCGTATCAATTTCAGCCAATTCCATAGCTTTAGCCATACTTGCATCATAGCAAGTAAGACATGAGAACTTGCGTCCTTCGGCTTTAAACTTTCTTAAGTCACTTAGACTAATCATGATGATGTCCTCTACAGGCGTTTCCAGAACGAAACAGTCTTAAGCAGTTGCCCAAGACTGGTCTGCTATTACAGTCAAGTTTGCTTGCTGCACCAGTTCTAAATCTTTTAATGGATGTCCATTTAATTGTAAATGAGCATCTAAATCTAATAAGGGAATAATCACAAAATCACGTTGCAAGAGCCCCATGTGCGGCACGGTCAAACGTTCATTTTGGATCTGCTCTTGACCGTAGATTAATAAATCCAGATCAAGGGTCCGCTCTCCCCAACGTCGTAATCGGACACGTCCCGACTCTTGCTCAAATTGTTGTAATTGATCAAGTAAAGCAAGTGGTGCTAGCGTGGTGTCCAGTTGAACAACGGCATTTAAATAGTTGGGTTGATCTTGTGGTCCCATCGGCGGACTTTGATACAGTCGCGATACCTGTACAGCTCCCAAGGTCGCGAGCTTCGCAACAGCTTCACGCAAAATCTGCTGCGAATCGCCTAAGTTACTGCCTAGACCAATATAAGTACGAATGGTCATTGCGTTGGCCCAAAAACCACTTGGCTAAGATCACGTTGTACACGTTTACGCTTGAGGATCGGGTGATCGGCATTGATTTGACCTGAAGTCGAAGATGCTTTCTCAATAAAACGACTGGCCGATTCATCAGCTCTAACACGCTCTTTTTTGCCTCGACGACTTCTCGGCTCAGGTACATTGACTAAAGGCTCAATTTCAGTAGTCTTCGGCTCATCCACCTCAGCTGCTTTACGACGTGTCTTACTACGTTGACGGTTGTATTGACGAATCACAGCTTCTTTTTGGTCTGTGGTCATTTCTTGGTAGGCTTCCCACCAAACGCCCATACCGTCAGTACTGCTATCACCTGATTTTTCCCGCAACAGCAGGAAGTCAAAGCCTGCACGGAAACGCGCATGTCCAGCCAGTGCTTCGATTTGTTGTGGTTTTGGATTGAGCAAACGGGTTTGCATTTCCCAAACTTCACGAATAAAGGTTTCAGCAAAACGCGGAATGATGGTGCGCGTCGCTTGACGCTTCAACACATCCAAACCAGCTTGTGCACGCGCTTCCGCAGGCACAACCCCTTTACTTAGATAGGCATCACAACGCTCTAGAAAGGGTTTCCACAACAATACAGCATAGAAAAATGCTGGATTAATGGTTTTACCAACTTGAATTCGCTGATCGGTATTCCGTGCTGCACGCTCAATAAAAGCGGTAAGATTCGGTGGAATTTCAGCAAAAAGCTGTTTCCAAACTCCAAACTCAATCAACATCGGTAGAACACGGGTCAGATGTCCCATAGTGAATAGTTTTTGAGACTCATCATATAAACGATGTGGCGAGACATCACGCAACAATTGCGTCATCTCAGCATCAAAAACATCAAGAATGGATTGATCAATTTTAAAATTCAATTTTGCGGCAAAGCGCAAAGCACGCAGCATGCGTACAGGATCTTCTTCAAAACGCTGTGCAGGTTCACCAAGGAAACGTAAAGTACGTGTATTGATATCATCTACTGCATGGCAGAAATCAAGTACAACCCCTTTTCGTGGCTGGTAATACAAGGTATTGATCGAAAAGTCTCGACGAGCAAAGTCTTGCTCAATCGTTCCCCAGTTATTATCACGAAGAATCATCC
Source organism: Acinetobacter sp. Ac_3412 (assembly GCF_013072675.1). Classification (NCBI taxonomy): domain Bacteria; kingdom Pseudomonadati; phylum Pseudomonadota; class Gammaproteobacteria; order Moraxellales; family Moraxellaceae; genus Acinetobacter; species Acinetobacter sp. Ac_3412. The sequence continues at coordinate 46,125 of NZ_LXUJ01000003.1, forward strand.
CAGATGCACTGGTGACTGCTTTTTTCGGCGGAGCACGGAATGTCGCAACTTCAATCAGTTCGCGACCAGAATAGACATGTGCTAACTCAAAACGTCGTCCGATAATCCGGCAACGTCGACCAAAAACCTCTTTGACTTGGGCTGGTGTAGCATTAGTAACCGCGTCAAAATCCTTTGGATTAAGACCTAACATCATGTCTCGAACACCACCACCCACAATATATGCCTCGTAGCCTGCTTTTGTCAGGCTATCAATCACATCTAGAATTGAGGAAGGGAGTTGAGTTGTGGACAAACCACATTTTGACGCACGCAAAGTTTGCAAAAGACACTGTCTCCTACGTCAGGACGTAAATAACAATTTGTCGCTAATCATAGCTCTAACACACACAAAGGGCAATTTATTCTGTTGGAAGTTTCAACAGTTCAGTCTGCCTAATCAATCCGATTTCGACAGTTCTAAGTTCATAACATGAGCCTTGCTCTGTTTTTTTCAAGTAATTTTGGCCCAATACCTTTGATATTCATTAACTCATCAACTTGTTTAAAGCCACCATTTTTTTGCCGATACTCCATAATGGCTTGCGCCTTTTTCTCGCCAACACCATTTAACAGCTGTAATTGCTGCAAACTTGCTTGGTTCAAGCTGATTTTATCGCGCTGCAGATTTATAGATGATGGAACTTGCTTTGAAGTGTGCTGCTGCGTTGGTCGAGATAAATAATAATTATTGTCTGACTGCTTCGCCAATTGCTGATCACGCGCTTGCTGCTGTGCTTTCCATTGCTGATAAGATTGGTCAAACTGCTGTGCGTGGAGGTGTGAAGCACCTCCCAAGCAAAGAATAAAACCTATAAAAAAATTAAGTTTGCTGCGGAGATGCGGCAACTTCATTGTCTTTCTCCTGAGATTTTAATTGTTGTTTAGCTTGCTCCCAGAGTTCGTCCATTTCAGCCAAACTCATTGCTTGCAAGTCTTTCTGTTGTTGTTGAGCTTGTTGTTCAATAAAAGCAAAACGGCTTCTAAATTTATGGATTGTTGCCAGTAGTGCGGTCTCACTCGACACCCCCAACTTTCGCCCCACATTGATTAAAGAAAATAAACAATCACCGAACTCTTCTTGAATATGATCAACATCTTGGCTTGTTATCGCCTGTTGTAACTCTTCTAACTCTTCATCTAATTTGGCATAGGCATCATCCACACTTTCAAAATCAAAGCCTAACTGAGCGGCTTTGCTCTGAATTTCATGTGACTGAACCAAGGCTGGCGCATGTTTAATCTCATCTAACCTTGACTGTATTTTACCTTGTTTTTCTTGCTGTTTGATTTGTTTCCACAACTCACCGACCTGCTCGGAATCCAAATTTTGATATTTTTCAGCCTGAAATACATGCGGATGGCGACGAATTAATTTTTCACTAATGGCTTCCACCACATCTTGAAAGTTAAATAATCCTTTTTCATCAAACATTTGAGATTGAAACACCACTTGCAATAATAAATCACCGAGTTCATTGCGGATTTCATCCACTTCACCAGAGCGAATTGCAGCCTCAACTTCATATGCCTCCTCAATGGCATATCGTGTCAAACTTTCTGGGGTTTGTTGTTGATCCCACGGGCATTTTTGTCTTAACTCTTGCATGATTGCCAATAATTTTTCCATGATGATCTCCAAACCCAAATAAGCAAATTGTTGCAGCACCAAGCTGCATATGCGTAATATACACGCACGCAAAAATTATCAATATAAAGCAAGGGAAAGTCATGCCATATAGTGTTTTTATTAGTGGGGCCGCACAAGGAATTGGTGCTGAAATCGCACGTTTATTTCACCAAAAAGGTTTCAAAGTTGGCATCTATGATATCAACGAAGAACAAGCTCAAGTCTTAGCTGAACAACTTGGAGAGAATGCCAAGGCAGGTTATCTCGATGTCAGTAATCATCGTCAATGGCAGATCGCACTACAAGAATTTAAAAGCTGGGCCGGTGAACTGAATATCTTGGTCAATAATGCCGGAATTCTCTACTCAGGTGCGTTTGAAAACACCCCCATTCAATCACATCACCGCACCATTGATATTAATATCAAAGGCGTTTTGAATGGTTGTCATGCAGCCTTGCCCCATCTGCAACAAGCCCACTATGCTCGTGTGATTAACCTTTCTTCAGCATCCGCGATTTATGGTCAAGCTGATTTAGCATCTTACTCTGCCAGCAAATTTGCAGTTCGCGGTTTAACGGAAGCCTTGGATGTCGAATGGCAAAAGTATAATATTCGCGTCTTAGACGTTATGCCGCTATTTGTACAAACCAATATGGTGAAAGACATGGATGCGGGCAGTATTCAAAATATTGGTGTGGATTTAACCCCTGCTGATGTGGCGAAACAGGTATTGCATTTAGCACAACAAAAAGACCATGCCCTAATCCCAACCCACACACCTGTTGGGATAAAAACCAAATTGATGTATCAGCTCTCCAGTATTAGCCCACAGTTTTTAAACCGACTCACCAATATCTTTTTAGCGAAACGTTAGATATAAAAAAGCTGCATCGAAATGCAGCTTTTTTATTTTATTGTCTAGCTTCCTTGAACCAAACGTCTGGCACTGATAATCCCTGGTTGCTGCTCTAAACGAGCCAACAAACGTGACAGTTGTGCCAAACCTTTCACTTCAATCAACAACTTCATATTGGCGATACCATCCGCCTCAGAAATGGTATTAACCTGACGAATATTGATTTGGTCTGAGAAAATCACTTGTGTCAGATCTTTCAGTAAACCACGGCGATCATAAGCTTCCACCACGATCTGAACGCTCTGACCACGGGTCGGCTGCATTTCCCAATCGGCTTCAACAGCACGTTCAGGTTCTTGGGTGGTCATACGTAAGTAGTCTTGACACGCAATCTTGTGAATACTGACCCCACGATTCAAGGTGATATAGCCGCCAATCGACTCGCCATGTACCGGCTGACAACATTGTGCAATATGCAATTCAACATTATCCAAACCATCAATTAGAATCCCATGTGCCGATAATGTATGACTAGCACGTGGGTTTAATGCAGGTTTTAACACCAGTTCTGGCTCGTCTTGATCCAAGTGCATCTGGCGATTCACTTGATTCATCAAGGCATGCAAACTGATATCACCACTAACCAATGCCACCAGAATATCATCACCAGATTTCAGGTTGAAATGTGATGAATAATCTTTGAGATCAATACTTTTCGGGTGAATCGCTAAACGGGCCAACTCTTTATTGAGTAACTCACGCCCAACTTCAACATTCTTACTGCGATCTTGTTGTCTAAACCAATGACGTAGCTTGTCACGTGCACGTGCGGTTTTGATATAACCCAGCGAGTTCACCAACCAATCACGGTTCGGTTCACGATCTTTCTTGGTTAAAATCTCAACCTGCTCACCGGTCTTTAAGGTGTAGGTTAAAGGCACATAACGCTGGTTCACACGGGCGGCATAGCACTTATTGCCGACTTCGGTATGCACATGGTACGCAAAGTCTAGAACAGTTGAACCACGTGGTAACTCTTTGATGTCACCATCACGGCTAAACACATAGATCTTTTCAAAATTCTCAAAATCTTGAATTTGATCAATGCCATTCGACTCGTCATCTTCACCATGTGGGGTGGTTTCAGTACGCTCTTGATAATGCTCAAGCACAGCACGTAATGAATGCAAACGATCATTAAAGGAATGATCGGTATTCTTGGCACCTTCTTTATAGTTAAAGTGCGAGCACACCCCAAGCTCTGCTTCGTTATGCATCTCAAAGGTACGGATTTGTACTTCTAAAGACTTATTCTCAGCAATCACCGCGGTATGCAATGAGCGATAACCATTGGCTTTCGGATTGGTGACATAGTCATCAAACTGGTTGGGAATATGACGCCATATCTGATGTACGATACCCAAAGCGTGATAACAATCTGGGACACTTTTCACCAATACACGCACTGCACGGATATCATAAAGCTGATCGAAGCTCAGATTTTTGCTTTTCATTTTTCGATAAATCGAATAAATGTGCTTCACACGCCCTGTGATTTCGGCCTGAATATCATAAGCCGCCAATTCAGTTTTGAGTTTATCAATCACGAACTGAATATATTGCTCACGCTCCAAACGCTTTTCATTCAATAAAGATGCAATTTCTTTATAACGTTCTGGCGCTAAATAACGAAAGGCAAGATCTTCCAATTCCCACTTGAGCTGGGCAATCCCTAAACGGTGTGCCAATGGAGAATAAATGGTGAGAATTTCGCGTGCCACACGCTCTTGACGCTCTTTGCTTGCTGTCGCCAGCTCACGTAAAGCATAGGTCCGCTCTGCCAGTTTGATCAGGACAACACGAACATCTTCCGTCACTGAAATCAGCATTTTATAAATGCCATTTAAATGTTCGCGCTGGTTATTATTAAAATGATCTTCTAGACGTTTATTCTTTTCAATCAACTCAGACAGTTTACCCATTGCAAGTGTGCCTTGGACCAAAGCCAAAACTTGCTCGCCAAACTGTTGTTGAATATCCTCTAAGGTAATCAACCCTTCACGTACACTACGATACAACACCGCCGCTGAAAGCGTGTCTTCATCGACATGTAAATGGGCCAGAATATCCGCCATGCCAATACCAGTACTAAAGGTATTGATCCGATGATTTCCCGTTGCTTGTAACTCTTTTGCTAAGGTCAGCTCCGCAACCTGTTGAAGTTGCTTCAGCTCTGCCCCATCCAAAATACCACGCACTCGATCTAGCCAAGAGACTAGACTACTTTGCGCTTCAGCGGCATGTTCTACAGTCGCTTCCTCAGACAGCTCTTGAAGCCGTCCAGGTAACTGCTCACGTACTGTGACCATACCTTTCTCCTCTGGATATGTAACTCATTTTTTAATCGTTTATCTCTTCGATTTTTTCAAGCCGTTCAATTTTTTCAAACAGGGCAATCGATTCAACATGTTCAGTATGCGTAAACATGTCCATGACTGCTGCTTTCTTCAATTGATAGCCATATTGTGCCAGTACACCTGCATCCCTTGCCAGTGTTGATGGGTTACATGAAACATAAACGATTCTTTTCGCTCCAAAATTAGGTACATATTGCATAACTTCAAATGCGCCCGATCGTGGAGGATCAATTAATAATGCATCAAATCCCTGTTTCGCCCAAGAATGATGCGAAAAGTCTTTTGTTAAATCTTGTGAAAAGAACGCCGCCTGAGACAAATGATTTGCTTGCGCATTCTCAGTTGCTCTATTGACCATCTCATCACTCGCCTCAACGCCGACCACTTGACCTGCCTCACCCACACAACGTGCAATCGGTAGAGAAAAATTACCTAACCCACAGAATAGGTCAAGTACTCTTTCCCCTTTCTGTAGTTGAAGCAATTCACATGCCAACTGAATCATTTGTGCATTTACACCACTGTTGACCTGCGTAAAATCTAACGGTGAAAATGCAAATTTGACTGCAAAATCATCCAAACTGTAATGCAAACGCATTTCTGCCTGTGAATCATCTACGCGATGTAAACTATCCGCCCCTTTTGGCTGCAAATACAACTGCCATCCTTTGAGTAACGTAAATTGACGTAATTGGTTGACATCCGACACATTTAATTCGTCTAAGTGGCGAATTAATAATGCAACCTCAGAGTCTCCCATCGCCAATTCTATATGACCAATATGCGCTTTGCCTGTAAGACTTTCGAGTAGTTTCTTAAGTTCTGGTAAACATTCAGATAAGGTTTGATCAAGTACCTTACACTGCTGAATTTCAGTTAAATGATTACTATGATGCTCACGAAAACCCATCACCAAACGATTTTGCTTGGCAATATAGCGCACCCCGATTCGGGCACGGCGACGATAATCTGCTTTAACCGAACGAATCGGATCAAGCCATTGTTCAGGTTGTAATCCTGCAAAATGTTGCAAATGCGATTTTAAAACATTCTGCTTTAACAAAATCTGTTCAACAGGATGAATGTGCTGCAAGCTGCAACCGCCACACACCCCAAAATGTGGACACGTTGGATCGACGCGACTTTCAGCCGCTTCACTTTCCAACGTGATCATGTCCGCCTCTTCTAGACGCGAAGTTTGATTGGTAATTTTTGCCTGCACCGTTTCCCCGACAAGGGCATAACGGATAAAAACTTTCTTGCCGTGTTTTTCTTTAGGATGATCTGGATGTGTCCCATAATGCGCAATACCACGCCCCTCATGAGAAAAAGCTTCAATCTGAAAGGTGTATGTTGGATATTGAGCTGGACGTTGTTTGGCTTTGTGTTTCAAAAGATGAACCTAATTTTTTGGCGCAAAAGTATCTGCGGTGAATACAGTATATTGCGATGTTTGCTGCCATACCTGTAAAAATTCTGTTTGTTGCGTTTGCGTTTGTAAATAAGCAATCGTTGATTGCAGTAACTGCTGGTGATCTGGTTGATTCAATTGGCCTTTTAACAATAACCACCGAATATAGAGCAACCATGTATTCAATACATCGCCTTCACAATAACTGGTCAACTCTAACCATTGTTTATTACGTACATATTCAGGCACGTGATAGCCAGTTTCACCGCGTTTCCCAGGGAAACCGAGTAGACAAGCCATATCATCCAATTTTTGGAAATTACGGCCATTAAACATTGCCATCACATCCATCAAATCAACATGACGATGGTGGTAACGGTTCTGATAATTATTAAAGCGCTTTTGATGATCAATTTCACCTTGATCAAATAGGCTCGGTGCAGACAAACCATGATACATAGCGCGAAATAGAATCACAGGCAAATCAAATTGCGAACCATTCCAACTGACTAATGTGGGTTGTTTCTTGTCAAAGATCGATAAGAATTTTGCCAACATTTCAGCTTCGCTATGCTGCTCCTGACTAAATGAAAATAGACGAAAGCCTTTCTCATCAACCCACAATCCAGAAATACACACAATTTCATGCAATGGTAAGCGTTGAAAATCTATCCCTGACTCTTGGCGACGGATTTTGGTCAGTGCCTGTTCAACATCTGCTTCGGGTAAATCAAGATGATAAAGATGTGCACCTGCCTTTAAATCGGTCAGTGTCTCAATATCAAAAACTAAAATCGGAAAACGTAAATTCATCTTAGAATTCCCTTACAGAACTGCATTACAGCTCTCTTCAATAAAGGGGGAGCTGTAATTATAACAGTGTAAGGCCAGATGTTAATCTTCATCTTGTACTGAGAATAATCCCGTTGATAAATAACGATCACCGCGGTCACAAATAATGCAGACAATCACCGCATCAGGATATTCTTCAGCAATCTTAATCGAAGCCCAAACGGCACCACCAGAAGATGTTCCTGCACTAATGCCTTCAGTACGTGCCAGCTTACGCATGGTTTTTTCAGCTTCAATCTGTGGAATATCAATGATGCGATCGACACGACTGCGATCAAAGATAGTTGGCAAATACTCTTCTGGCCAACGGCGAATCCCAGCAATGCTTGAACCGTCTGATGGTTGTAAACCCACAATTTGAATATCAGGGTTTTGCTCTTTGAGATATTTAGAGACACCCATGATGGTTCCTGTTGTCCCCATTGAGCTAACAAAATGAGTAATCTCCCCACCCGTTTGCTTCCAGATTTCTGGACCTGTGGTCAGGTAATGCGCTTCGACGTTGTCTGGATTACCAAACTGGTTTAGCACAAAGCCTTTGCCTTCTGCCTGCATTTGCAAAGCAAGGTCGCGTGCACCTTCCATGCCTTGCTGCTGCGTGACTTCAATCAGCTCTGCCCCATAAGCCAACATCGCATCTTTACGCTCTTGGCTCATATTGTTTGGCATGATCAGCTTCATTTTATAGCCGCGCATAGCCGCAACCATCGCCAAAGCAATCCCAGTGTTGCCACTGGTTGCTTCGATCAGGGTATCCCCTGGCTGAATCTGCCCACGTTTTTCCGCTTGCACAATCATGTTATAAGCAGGGCGATCTTTGACTGAACCTGCTGGATTATTACCTTCTAATTTTGCTAATACCGTGGCTTGGGTATGACACGCTAAACGTTGCAAACGTACTAAAGGGGTTTTACCGACATAATCGTCCAGTAAAAATTCATCTGCTAAAAAATCAGTTTGCGTATTCGTCATGATCGACACCGATATCAAGGTGGCGCCTATTGTATGAAAAAAATAGAGATACTGCACCTTTTCACTATGCTTTTTATTGGCAAGCAGATGTCCTTGATTTTCACAAAGCGTGCTAAGATGTTGCGCAGAATGATAAATCTGACCGTACTATGTCAAATTTCAATAAGACCATATCGAAACGCTTACGCCTCAATCATGCTTATGGGCAATTGATTGCACTGATTTTAGTGCCGATTGCCATCTTGACAGGTGTTGGTATTCTTTGGGTTTTATCCGAAACGACCAGCTCCGCAAAATCACAACAACGCTCTGATGCTTCAGCCATTTTGGCGCGCTACCATCAAACCGCGAATGATTTATTAAAATTGGTTCAAGAACAACCCGATCAGTATGATCGTGCTCAAAACATCATGCAGAAGATGTTTGATGAAAAAAACCTACAGCGCGCAGTACTGATTGATAATCGTGGTCAGACTTATTTAAGCGTTGGCTATCAAAACAATCGCTTTTGGCCAAACTTTCCAGAAAACAGCAACTTCTTTGGCCCAATTGCACACAATCACAACAGCATTTATGGTTCGAAGCTCGACAGTGGCGACCCTAATTCTGTTTGGCTCATGATTGAATTAGACAACCAACCTCTTGAATTGGCTCGCTATAAAATTCTACTGTCCTTGGTCGTGACTGGGCTGATCACCATACTGATTCTACTGTTCTGTTTAAACGTGTTCTCTCGTCGTTGGCTTGCACCGCTGTATGAAATTCGCATGCAAATGCAACGCCTCAACGCCGACACCCTTGATCAGCATATTGTGGTGAACAGTACCGGTGAACTGCGTTTGCTACAGCGTGATATTGCCAATGTGGTGAAACGCCTACACTTTAGTTTCTTAGAATTAAAAGAACATACCGAGCAAACCGAAGAAGATTTACGTCGAACACTGGACACCTTAGAAGTCCAGAACATTACTTACCGCCAAGCACGTGACCAAGCGATTTCATCAAACCAATCCAAGTCGGTGTTTTTGGCCAACATCAGCCATGAACTCAGAACACCACTGAACAGTATTGATGGCTTTATTCACTTACTGCTGCGCCAGCAAAATCTGAGCAATGAGCAAAATCTTTATTTGCAAACCATCCGAAAATCATCTGCACACTTATTGGCACTGATTAACGATGTATTGGATTTCTCTAAAATTGATGCAGGCAAACTCGAACTTGAAACTGCACCGTTTGACCTTGAAGAAGCCATTTTCGATGTGATGGATATGCTCTCGCCTTTGGCGGCACAAAAGCATATCAATATGGCCTTTTATTACGCAGAGAACATTCCAAAGCATGTAGTCGGTGATGCCTTACGCTTTAAACAGATTCTAACCAACCTGATCTCCAATGCGATTAAGTTCACGCCTGATGGTGAAATCATTGTCCGTGTGCGTATGGAAGATGATGAGATCGGACAATGTTTACTACATTTTAGTGTCCAAGACAGCGGTATTGGCCTGAGTGGTACAGATCGTAAAAAGTTATTTGAATCATTCTCTCAAGGCGATGCTTCCGTTACCCGTCAATTCGGCGGTACGGGACTTGGTCTTGCCATTTCCAAACAGCTGGTGCATTTGATGCACGGTCAAATTGGCTTTGAAGATAACCAAGAACGTGCACCGACAGAGAAAGGATCAACCTTCTGGTTCACAGCTTCATTTAAAGTTGAAGAACAAGATGAGTTTGTGGAGCATCCACGTTTCGACCATTTGCAAGTGGTGTCGTATCTTGCCCACCCAGCAACGGCCAGCGTACTGCGTTCATACCTCGAAAATTATCATGTTTCACATATTGAAACACAGTCGATTCTGGACCTATTTAGCCGTTTAAATCACCTGAATCAGCAGGAAAATACATGGCTGATTGTAGATCATAGTGGTGATACAGAGGCTTTACTCAAAGAGATTCGTCAACGCTATCATGGCAACTTAGCGGTTTATGGCTACCAGATGAGTCTTGAGCCAAACATGCTCAATGAATATCGTGCTCGCCCACTATATCAACCGTTAAGTCGTCGTGAGTTGATCCAGTTACTCGGCAATGAGCCTGTTTTTGAGCAAGAACCAGAAGACTTTAATGGTCAAGGTTTACACATCTTGGCTGTGGACGATCATCTGCCTAATTTGATTGTACTTGAAGCCTTACTCGGTGAGCTCAATGTCACCACCACCAAAGCCTTAAGTGGACAAAAGGCCATCGACATCATTCAAGAACGCATCGAACAAAAATCACCACCGTTTGATTTGGTATTTATGGATATTCAAATGCCAGTGATGTCGGGGATTGATACCACTCGCGCCATTCGCTCATTGGAATCAACGCTTGATAATGGAATGCAACTGCCAATTATTGCACTCACAGCACATGCTTTGGCAGATGAAAAGCAGAAACTGCTCAAAGTTGGTATGAATGATTATGTGACCAAGCCGATTCAGATGGAGCAAATCATTCAAATTCTGACGCACTGGACCAAAAATAACTTCAGTGCCCAACCTGTGAGCATTGAACCAAAGCGTCCAATTGAATCAATTGATCCTCAAATCCTGAATTGGCAACAAAGCGTGCAGCTTGCAGCCAACAAAGAAGATCTGGCACAAGATTTATTAAATATGCTGGTGGATAGTTTCGATACGGAACTGGCGGAAATGCAGCAATTGATTGAGATGGAAGATTTTCCACAACTGGAACATGTCCTACATCGCCTCTATGGCGCGACCCGCTATGTCGGTACGCCAAACTTACAGCAAGTGTCAGGTGAGTTTGAACAATTTGTCTCGACCTTACGTAAAGAACGCCGTAAAGCAGATGATGTGTTTATTCGTGAAACCACGCATCGTTTCAATGAACTCAGTACGGCGATTGAACAAGTGAGACAAGCCGCCAACTTAATCCTACATGCCCATGACTCCTAAGACAGCAAGTTAGGACATGGGATAATCAATGATTAAAATACAGGCCGTCTTTTTTGTGACTGCCCTGTCATGTTTCAACCTAAAAACTCGTGCTATGCTGCCTCATCAAACACAATAAGAGTAAGGCAGATGGCACTTTTACGCGTTGAAAAGAACAATGGAATCGCAACAGTTTCTCTAAACCGACCGGACAAACGTAATGCAATGAGTTTTGCATTACTCAAAGAGCTGGTGGCAACTGCCAAAAAAATTGAAAAAGATCGTTCAATCCGCTGTGTCATCTTAACGGGTGAAGCCAATGTATTTAGTGCTGGCATCGACCTTTCTGATTTAAACAATCCTAAAAATACCGCATTTGCTGCATGGGAACTGATCAAACCAGGTCAAAGCCTGTTTCAAAAAGCATTCTTGATTTGGCAGAACCTGCCAATCCCTGTGATTGCAGCAATCGAAGGCTATTGCTTTGGTGCAGGCATGCAGCTCGCACTTGCAGCCGATATCCGTATTGCAACGCCAAGCACGCAAATGTCAATTATGGAAAGTCGCTGGGGCCTAGTACCTGATATGGGACTCACCCGCTCCCTGAAAGGACTGATTGGCGTTGATTTGGCTAAAGAATTAACCTTAACCGCACGTATCTTTGATGCTGAATATGCCAAACAAATTGGTTTAGTGACCCATTTAGACAATGATCCATTAGCAAAAGCAAACATCATTGCCGAAGAAATTTTACAGCGTTCACCAGATGCCATTATGGCAGCGAAGCGTGTTTTAGATGCAATGGAACACCAACCTGAAAAAGCATTACGTTTGGAAAAACTTTGGCAGCTCAAACTACTTTTAGGTAAAAACAGTAGTCTGGCACGCAAAAAGGACAAGAACCCAGAAGTTCAATTCCTGCCACGTCAATACAAATAATCCCGACTGGAGAAAACATTCACATGCATGCAAATCAAAAAACACCAATCGCTTTCTTGGGTATGGGTTTAATGGGCACACGTATGGCCAGCCGACTAATACAAGCAGGTTATGCTGTAGCGGTCTGGAACCGTAGTCCACTTGCATGTGAACCTCTGCAGCAACAAGGTGCATTACACTTAAAGCTCGATGACATCGGCAGCTATCCTGTTATTTTGACGTGTTTGGCCGATGATCAAGCGGTGCAGAGTGTTTTCACCCAGATTCAACCGTATTTGAAAGCCGAGCAGATTATTGTTGATTTCTCTAGCTTATCCGTATCTGCGACTCAAGAATTGGCTCAGTCTGCTCAACAACAACAGGTCACATGGATTGACTCTCCTGTATCAGGCGGAACCATGGGAGCTGAACAAGGTACATTGGTTATTTTTGCAGGCGGTGATGCGAAGACGATCGAGCAACTCACCCCAATTTACAATGTACTCTCACAACGTGTCACCCGCATGGGAACATCGGGTACTGGACAAGCGACTAAAATTTGCAATCAATTAATTGTTGCTGCCAATAGTACCCTGATTGCCGAAGCTGTCGCCCTTGCAGATCAAGCAGGCGTCGATACCACATTACTGGCACCTGCACTCGCTGGCGGCTTTGCCGACTCAAAACCTTTTCAAATCCTTGCACCACGTATGGCGACTCACACCTTCGAACCTGTGCAATGGAAAGTGCAAACCCTATCAAAAGACTTAAACAATGCCTTACTTTTGGCACAAAGTTTTAACTTAAAGATACCTGTTGCACAAAAAGCTCTATTACAGTTACAAGCTCACCAAGAAAATGGCTTTGCTGATAAGGATTTAGCGACTATCATCAAAATTACAGAACAATAATTATTGATTCAGGGAGTCAGAAAATGAGCCATCTTGCAGTCAATTTATCCATGATTTTTACTGAAGTCCCTTTAATTGAGCGCTTTGCTTTAGCGCACGCCCATGGTTTTCAGCATGTAGAAATTCAATTTCCCTATGAACTCGACGTGATCGATATTCGAACTCAACTTGAACAACACAATCTTTCCCTCTGCCTGATTAATGTCCCTGCAGGTGACTTGATGCAAGGCGGCAATGGGCTTGCAGGTGTGCCAGGGCGAGAAATTGAATTCCATCAAGCGCTTGAGCTGGCAATTCGTTATGCCACTGCACTGGATGTACCACGTGTGAATATTCTCGCTGGTAAACAACCGCTGGATGCCGATCTACTGCCTTGTCTCAACACGCTTGCAAGTAATTTAAAACTAGCCTGTCACATGCTGACCGAACAAGGCATTGAACCCGTTTTTGAAATGATAAATGGCACTGATATGCCGCGCTTCCTGGTTCAAAATATTGCCCAAGCCCAAGAAATGCTGGAAGCCATCAACCATCCCGCACTGAAAATGCAATATGACTGTTATCACATGGCGATGATGGGTGAAGATGTATTAGCAGGATTACAGGAAAATATCGATCAGATTGGGCACATCCAATTTGCCGACTGTCCAGACCGGCATGAACCCGATACTGGAAATATCCCCTATAAACAAATCTTTGACTGGTTGCTACAAAGTGACTACCGAGGTCTAATTGCAGCGGAATACAGGCCAAAAACGCAGTCAGATCAATCTTTTGCATGGAAAAAAAAGTATTTTTCCAATGATGTGAATACATAAACTGTTACTGCTAAAATTTGAACTTTTTAGAGAAAAACGGTATATTTGACAATGAGCAATTGTCAGGAAAATATACCCTCTATGAATTTAGAACCATCGCCCAGCGCTTCTAATTCTCACGACCTAAAAATCAAAACAGCGAACAAAGATGTACAAGCGTGCCTAAACGTTGTACATGAAGCTCTCACTGATGTAAAAGCCAAAGATATTCTTGAACTTGACGTAAGTACGATCAGTAATGTTGCCGATGCAATTGTAATTGCAAGCGGTACGTCGACTCGTCACGTCAAAGCCCTTGCAGACAATGTTGCTGATGAAGCACGTAAAGCAGGTTTCCGCCCAATCGGTGTCGAAGGTGAACGCGATGCTGAGTGGATCTTAATCGACCTCGGTTTTGTTGTGGTACATGTGATGTTACCAACCGCGCGTAAGTTCTATGACTTAGAAAGCTTATGGCGTGCGCCCGAATCTGTAGCATAAAGCTCCTCAAAAAAAGCGGCCGAATCGGTCGCTTTTTTTATATGATATACATCAATCAAAAGAGATCTCTAAACACAAGCAAACATAAGCCGACTCAATGCTTACCCCCTACTGCTCGTTGTAAAATTTAATAGCAATGCTAGTATTAAACCCTCTGCTTAATCACAACTAAAAATAAGATGAAAGATTCAACTGAATGGATTGAAACACTCAATAAGATTACAGGATTAGCGCAATCAGGTTTGTACTACAGCAAAGATGTATACGATAAAGAGCGTTATAAGCAACTACTTGATCACGTCCGTACCCTGATTGAATTAAAAGAAATTGATACCTCTCATTTTATCCCAAACGTACTACAAGATATTGGCTATGCAACACCCAAAATCGATGTCCGTGCTGTTGTATTTAAAGACAATAAACTTCTATTAGCCAAAGAAACACAGGACGGCTTATGGTCTATTCCAGGAGGCTGGGCAGACGTTGGATATTCCGCTGCCGAAAATGCGGAAAAAGAAGTTCTTGAAGAAACAGGATTAGAAGTAAAAGCGGTTAAACTCCTCGCGCTCACAGACCGAAGAAAACACCCTCACCCCGCTATGTTCCTGCATGTCTATAAAGCGTTCTTCTGGTGTGAACTGATTGGCGGTGAACTAAAGCCAAGCATCGAAACCTCTGAGGTGGGTTTCTTTGCTAAGGATGAATTACCACCGATTTCGACAGCTCGTGTTACAGAAACACAAATCCACCAATTTTTTGAGTTACTACAAGAATTACCCGAAAATACTTATTTCGACTAACGTTCAATTCTGAAACCCATCAAAAAACATAATCCCCAAAAACAACATCTTTGCTATCTAAGGACTAGCAAATACCAATCATCTCCCATCTTTAAATTTGACATGACAAATTGTCAAAATTGCAGCACTATACAGATTCTTGCAATCTCACTAAGAAATAGCATAACTGGAGTACAGGAAGTGAAAATACTGATTACAGGTGCCAATACAGGCATTGGTTTTGCCACAGCAGAACAATTGGTCAAACAAGGGCAACACGTGATTCTGGCTTGCCGAAACCCTCAGAAGGCACAACAAGCACAAAACAAATTACGTGCACTCGATCAGGGACAAGTTGACCTCATCTCCCTCGACCTCAACAGCCTTGAACTGACTCGAAAAGCAGCGGATGACATCGCAGATCGTTATGGTAATCTGAATGTATTGATCAACAATGCGGGATTATTTGCTAAAACCAAACAACTGACTGCTGATGGTTTTGAGCAACAGTTTGGTGTCAATTATCTCGGTCATTTTCTATTGACCCAAAAACTGCTTCCCGTTTTAAAACAATCGCCTCAAGCACGTATCGTCCATTTAGCCTCAATTGCACATTGGGCCGGCTCAATCAAACCCAATAAATTCCGTGCAGAAGGTTTTTATAATCCGCTGTTCTATTATGGACAATCCAAACTCGCGAATTTACTGCTCAGCAATGCATTGGCAGAACAACTGGCAGATAGTTCAATTACCAATAATGCGCTACACCCAGGTGGCGTCGCTTCCGATATCTATCGCGACTTGCCTAAGCCTGTCTACGCCGCGATGAAACTCGGCTTAGTCCCTACTTCTGTTCCAGCAAACCTGATTACCCAAATGGCAATTGGCGATGAATGGAAAAATCGTAATGGAGAGTATGTCAGTGCGCATATGCCAGATTGGAAATCTTCACATGCCAAAAATCAGCAATTGGCACGGGATCTATATCAACAATCTATGCAACTAGTCGAAAAGTTTCTTTAAAAATAAGCCAAATAAAAAAGCCACCCGAGGGTGGCTTTTACAATCTTGATTGAGGTCAGATTAGTGACCACCACCATTGATTGCTTTGGTCATGTCTTCTACAACTTTCTTGGCATCACCAAAGATCATCATGGTTTTTTCATTGTAGAACAAGTCATTGTCTAAGCCAGCATAACCCGTCGCCATAGAGCGCTTGATCACCATAATGGTACGTGCTTTATGCGCTTCAAGAATCGGCATACCATAAATCGGTGAAGTCGGATCGTCTTTCGCCGCAGGGTTCACAACGTCGTTTGCACCAATCACTAGTACCACGTCTGTTGCAGGGAAATCTGAGTTGATCTCATCCATTTCCAAGATGTCTTCATAAGCAACATCTGCTTCAGCTAACAATACGTTCATGTGACCAGGCATACGACCAGCAACTGGGTGAATCGCGAAGCGAACTTTTACGCCCTGCTCTTTCAAGATTTCACATAATTCTTTAACCGCATTCTGTGCACGACCTTGCGCCATACCATAACCCGGTACAATCACAACGCTGTCTGCATTTGACATCAGGAAGCCTGCGTCATCTGCTGAACCAGAGCGGTGGTTACGTTGAACTTGCTCACCCTTATCTGCTGATGCAACTGCTGCACCACCCATTGCACCACCAAACAAAACGTTGATGATTGAACGGTTCATCGCCTTACACATGATGTAAGAAAGAATCGCACCAGATGAACCTACAAGCGAACCAGCAACGATCAACATATTGTTTTCAAGTGTGAAACCAATACCTGCCGCAGCCCAACCAGAGAAAGAGTTCAAAAGTGAGACCACAACTGGCATATCACCACCACCGACTGGCGCAATCCATACCCAGCCAAATGCAAGTGCAAATGCTGTCATTGCCCAGAATGCAGTCATATTACCCGTAGTGAAGAAGTAGAAACCACATGCAAGCATCGCAATAAAGATGGTTGCTTGAACGGGTTTAACCCATGCACCCGAAATTGTTTTTGCCCACTTCTTCGCAGCCAATTTACCGTAAGCAAATACAGATGCAGTAAATGTGATCGCACCCACGAAGCAGCCAACAAACAATTCAAATAAATGAACTGAACTCATATGTGCATGTTGAACACCAGCAGCCGTTAATGCCGCCTCGTTTTGTTCAAATAATGCAGTAAGTTGGTTGTTGTGCAGAATCGCCGCAATTGCAATCAATACCGCAGCCAAACCGACAAGAGAGTGCATCAACGCAACCGTCTCAGGCATTTGTGTCATTGGCACTGTTTTCGCACGTGCGATACCAACTACAGCACCCAATACCATTGCGCCACCGATCATCCAAACAACAGGATGTTCAGCAACAAAGAAGGTCGTTACTACTGCAATCGCCATTGCGATCATACCGTAGCGATTACCTGCAATTGCAGTCTTAGGACCAGACAAGCCACGTAAAGTTAAGATAAAGAGGACAGCACCAATCAGGTAGAACCAATCCGCATAGTCTCGAATGAATTCCATTGCTTAGCCCTCTTTTTTCTTTTGCTTCGGCTTGAACATTTCAAGCATACGAGCAGTTACAGCAAAGCCACCGAAGATGTTGATACTTGCCAAGAACACAGCAATCGCACCAAGGATACTCACCACGTTTACACTTTGGAATGCAACGTTAGCATCTACACCAATCGCAGGCATACCCACTGTTTGGATCATCGCGCCAACCACAATAATGGAAGACAACGCATTAGTTACCGCCATTAATGGTGTATGTAACGCAGGCGTTACCCCCCACACCACATAATAACCAACGAAGATGGCAAGGACGAAAATTGTAATCGTTTCAACCATGAGAACTCTCCTTAACCGCGCTTGAGCAGTACTTGACCGCCATGAGTCACGAGTAACGCTTTTTGGATTTCATCTTCTTGATTGATCGCAAAGGCTTTGTCTTTGTCGAATAATGTCTCAAGGAAGTTAAAAACGTTACGTGCATACAGTGCAGATGCTTCAGTCGCAACTGTGCCTGGAATATTTGGAATACCCAAAATTTTCACGCCATTTTCAGTTGTGACTGTTTCGCCTTCTTTAGAACCTTCAACGTTACCACCGGTCTCAACTGCCATATCTAAAATGACAGAACCCGGTTTCATTTTGGCAACGGTTTCAGCTTTAATTAAACGCGGAGCATTACGACCTGGAATCAATGCAGTGGTGATTACGATGTCAGCATTTGATACAGCTTTATCTACAATCGCAGCTTGATCTTTGATGTATTGCTCACCCGGCTGCCAACCATAACCGCTTTTCGCAGCTTCAGCAGCACGTTGTTTTTCCTCATCGGACATTGGCACGTCTAGCCATTTGCCGCCTAGAGATTCAACTTGCTCTTTTGCGGTCGGACGTAAGTCTGTTGCTTCCACAACAGCACCTAAACGTTTCGCAGTCGCAATCGCTTGAAGACCTGCAACACCAACACCCATAATCACAACACGTGCAGGTTTTACAGTACCTGCAGCCGTCATTAACATTGGGAACATACGTTGATATTCAGCCGCAGCTAACAATACAGACTTATAACCCGCCAAGTTTGCTTGAGAAGAAAGTACGTCCATGTTTTGTGCGCGTGATAGCGTACGTGGCAGTAATTCCAATGCAAAAGCAGACACTTGCTGAGTTGCAAACTGGTCTAATTCTGGATTGCGGTAAGGGTCAAACATTGCAATTACAGTCGTATTCGCCGCAAGCTTTTGAATTTCGTCACCTTTAGGGGCACGTACCTTCAAAATAATTTGGCTGCCTGTATATGCATCGTCCGTAATGGTTGCGCCAACTTGTTCATAAGCACTGTCAATGTATGCAGCTTTAACACCAGCACCACGTTGAATGACAATACTATGACCTGCGTTAATCAACTTCTTAACTGTTTCTGGTGTAGCCGCTACACGACTTTCACCTGCAACAGTTTCGGTTGGGATTCCGATCTGCATGAGCGTTCCTCAAGCTAGTTTTTCTTAAGTAAACATCGCCAAGAGCAATGTTTCCCCCAGGAGTATTCTTTGTAGAAATTTGGATTCTAATGGAACTTTTTTAAATTTCCACCCAATATTTATTTAATAAATACCTATATTTTGAACTGATGATTCACATTTATATTTAGAGCTTGTATGATCCGCAGGTTTGCCTTTTGATCGAACAACGCAGATCTTTCATCTCTTCTTCACATACAAATCTGACCGCTTACGCACTGAATCAGTTCATTTCTATACTGTTCCCTTCCTGATTTGGACGATCACAGCGGTATCTATTCAACATCTCTACCTCTCATCCTGATCATCAGGAGCGTTTAACCAAATCCATTTTCATCGACTTTGGTTATTTCTTTGACGCTCTACCAATGTATTGGTTGAATCGGCATCATAATCATGCAGTTGTGGCGAGGGATTGGCTTCTCTGAACTTTTATTGGTCTTTTCGGCGAGTTTTTATCTGACAATTTATAACAAGCCATCAAAGAGTGAGAATAAAAGATGATTTTTGCTTATCAGTAAATCTGAATTAGATGAAGTTAGTTGCTCAGAAAAATTTAAAAGAATGAAAAAAACTTAAATAGGCATTTTTTCAAGTGATATTTGTATGGTTTTGTCTAGCAAAAGCTGCTTTATTGCACAATATTGGTGCAAATATTAAACACCCACTCAATCCATCTCTTCAATTTAATTTTTTAAAAACCCAAATGCTGAGAAATCGCTCATTTATTCTGACTTCTGCTGGCTTTAGGTTCAAAATATTCTTGACCTCAAGTTAGATTGAGCTTTGATACTGAGTCATCTCCATCTTCAATGTGATGTGTCACGATGAAACCGACATTTAAAATGATCAATCCCAGTGAACTTTATGATCCACACAGTAATGGCTATAGTCATGTAAGCATTGTTCCACCCAATATGCGTACCATTCATATTGCCGGTCAGGGTGGTGAAAATAAAAATGGTGAGCTTTCTAAAGATTTTGACCAACAGGTACAACAAGTCTTCTATAATATTCAACACGCTTTAACTTCAGCACAAGCACAACTATCAGACATTGCGGTTTTACGGATATTGGTGGTTGATCACAATGCGGAGAAACTTCAAATCTTGGCTAAAACCATACAACACTTATGGTCGCAACAAGCTTATCCAGTCTGTACCCTTATTCCTGTATCAGGTTTGGCATTAGTAGGGATGCAAATTGAAGTTGAAGCAACCGCCTATACCGCATAAACCAGTGATAGAGAAAATTATGTCTGCCCCTCAAGATATTAGTCAAAATAAAACCTTACTTTGGTTTATGGCTGCAGCATGTGGTTTATGTGCGGGTGCCAACTATTATAGTCAGCCTTTGATTCACTCAATTCAGCAATATTTTGCAGTGACTGAAGGTCAAGCAGCGCTCACGGTAACCTTTGCTCAAGTCTCTTATGCACTTGGCCTACTGTTTATTGTCCCAATGGGTGACGTGGTCAATAAGACTAAATTCATTCCTTTATTGATGGTGTTATGTGCTGTTGGCCTATTTATTAGTGCTTTCTCCATCAACTTACCTATGCTTTGGCTCGGTACGGTCATGGCTGGACTATTCTCAGTTGCTGCACAGGTATTGATTCCGCTTGCCACCATGACAGTGAAGCCCGAAAAAACGGGGGAAGTGATTGGTTTCTTGATGAGTGGCTTACTGGTCGGTATTTTACTCTCAACCAGCCTAGCAGGCCTGTTTTCTAATCTGTTCCATTGGAAAGTCATTTATGTGGTCAGTGGCATGCTCATGCTGATCTTGGCCTATGCACTGAAAAGCCGCTTACCTTATGCCATGCGCATGAAAATGAATTATGGGCAAGTCTTTGTCTCCATGGCGCAGTTACTCAAGCAAGAGAAACGCTTAGTTTTACGTGCGCTTGCAGGCGGTTTTGCTTTCGCTGCGGTCAGTATTCTATATTCAACGATCGCACTACTGTTGACTTCGGCACACCATCTGCAAGATCTGTTGATTGGTATGGTGCCTTTGGTCGGGATCTTGGGTGCGCTCTCTACGCAATATATCGGTAAATATGCAGATCAAGGCTATACCAGCCAATTAACTTGGATGGGTTGTGCTTTATTTATCTTGAGCTGGATCTGCTTCTATTTTGGGCAAACCGTGTTACTCAGTTATATCCTCGGCTTTGCATTGATTCAGTTGGCATTGGCCTTAGTCCATACCAGCAATCAGAGTGTGATTTTCCGATTACGTCCTGATGCAAAATCCCGTATCAATGCCATTTATATGACTGCCTACTTTACTGGTGGTGCATGTGGTTCGGCACTCGGCATTTTTGCCTGGAATCACGGCGGTTGGAGCATGACCTGTTTGGCTGGAATCAGTCTGGTCTTTGCCTGTATGTTGTTTAGTTTCTTCGACCATCTTTTGACGAAGAGAAGCAATATGCTCACCTCCTAGATATTCATCCGTATAGTGAAAATTGAAGTGACGGGATCAGCATTGGTGAATTGATCACAAAACTCGTATAATGCTGCCCTTTCTTTGCTTGTCCACATCCGAGATCCGTTTATGCAATCACTTGAATCATTAAAGCCACGTATTTCCGTCGCGCCGATGATGGATTGGACAACAAAAGACTATCGTTTCTTTGCTCGCCTGTTTAATCCCAATGTGGTGCTCTATACCGAAATGGTGACCACAGGTGCAATTATTTATGGCGGTGCCAATCGTCATCTCGACTTCAATCAACAAGAACAGCCAATTGTGCTGCAACTCGGTGGCTCCAATCCACAAGAGTTGGCCACCTGTACCAAAATGGCTGAAGACTGGGGTTATAACGAAGTCAATTTAAACGTAGGCTGCCCAAGTGATCGTGTACAAAATAATAAAATTGGTGCATGCCTAATGGCTGAACCCAATCTGGTGGCTGAATGTATTCACAGTATGCAAAAAGCTGTTTCAATTCCGGTGACGGTAAAACATCGTATCGGGATTGATGACATGCACTCCTATGAAGAAATGCTACATTTTGTCGATACGGTAGCAGCAACAGGTTGTACCCATTTTATCGTACATGCGCGTATTGCTATCTTGCAGGGTTTATCTCCAAAAGAGAACCGTGAAGTTCCACCCTTGCGCTATGAAGATGTCTATCGTCTTAAACAAGAACGTCCGCACCTTACCATTGAGATTAACGGCGGCATTAAAACCTTTGAAGAAACACAGCAACATTTACAGCATGTTGATGGGGTGATGATTGGTCGTGAGGCTTATCACAATCCGTATTTATTGGCAGAGATGGGCCAACTCTGGAATTTGGAAGCACCTGATCGTTTTGAGATCATGCAGCAAATGATGCCTTATATTCATCAACGTGTGGCCGAAGGCGCACCGCTTTCAATTATCACCCGTCATATTCTGGGCTTATTTCAAAACTTGCCGGGCGCACGTAAATGGCGTCAAGCGCTGAGTGGCGGTAATGCCAAAACCATCACTGATATTGAACATGCTATTCAAAATATTCAGACCGCAATCCAACGTACCGAAGATTATATAAAAGAACATCAAAACTAATTTGATCTGCTAAACATAACTTTTCTGCATAGGAACATGGCGCAATCCGCTATGTTCCACCACCACTGAGCTTGCGATAACCTAAAAGTCTCACCAATCACTTGAGCTTAACCACTTAAACTCATGGTTATGCTCAAGCGTAATTTCGCAATTACATCTTCCAGAAGCAACCAAAATTGATGTCCCTTGAGGGCAGGACTTGTCGATCTAGAAAAAATGTAAAAATGTGCAGGTTGTCGGCATGCGATGACACCCTTTCAATATAAACATAACCAAAGTTAAGCTTTCTTAGCTAACTGGAACTCTTCATAAGAATCAAAAGGCATTTGTGTTTTTGTATCAATGATTTCCATTAGTTCATCACCTAGCATAATCATATTCCGAGTGGGAACACCTTGTAGCTGAATCTTTAACTGATCATGATCTAGAAACTTAAATTGTCCTGCATAAATTTTAGCTGGGCTATTATCATTATTATTGCTTTGTTCCAAGACAAAGGTTTGATCTGCGTTGATTTTAAGATCAATTCCTGTACCCAAACAGCCATCACAACTGGTTATGCAAGTCGCACATGGAACCACGCCAGAATAATGCCCGACCCATGCCTTAAGCTCAGGATGATTGACGAAATGTTGCTTATTTGAGTGTATATCTGACGTTTGTGCTTGCGTATTGCCTTGATTTTTTGCCTCATTTGACTGTGAACATCCCAAACTGATACTGGCAAAAACAAAGGAAGTCAGCAATGTCCTTTTCATATAGGATTTCTCTCAAACTCAATATTTACATTCATCGCAGCCTCAACATAACGCGGCGCATCACTATACGTTCAGGAATGGTGCCATGGCAAGTACTGCAATACTGATGTCAGTCAAAGGAATATTTTTAGATTTTATGCCAAAAGCAGTCTTACGAAATGGCTCTGTTTTTTATTCAGAAGAAGGTGATTGATATTAAAGTATTCACCATCAAGCATCGCAATATTGAACTGAATATTTTAAACACTCAGCTATTCAAAACAAAATCTTTGATATATCGCTGAATTCATTTCACTATACTGATGAAGATTAGAAGATTTCGCAGGACGGAGCAATTCAAACAACTCACCCTGTATCATGATATTAAACAGAAACTTATATAAAAACTATGCATCAAAGCAGATCTAATACCCACTCCAATATGTCTATTTTTTAATCAAAAATGAAATATAATCTTACAAATCATTTTATCTAAACTAATCAACCAACAACTTACTGATAATGAAAAAGATTCTTAAATAGCAATTTCGCTAAGTGATCTTTATATCCGCTCAAATGTTATATTATTACGTTACATTTCAGTTTTTTTAAGATTTATCGCTTACTATGGGCGCCGTAATAAATTCTGGCACACGTTCAGTTGTTTTGAAAATGCGGTAGAGATTCACAATGATTTATGATGTACCTTCAGTTGATCACAGTATGATTCACCCACCTTCGCAACAGGTGGTTATTCCTTATCGAGAAATGCCGAAGCCTGCATTAGAGCCAGCCATTGATGTCAGTAAGTTCTCTCAAAAGTTGGCTAAAAGAGCGTCTTATCGTAGCTCATCACAATGTGCCAAATTTGTCAGAATCGCTTTACAGTCAGCAGGTGCTAAAATTGTACAACACCCTGTTGCAGCATCAGACTGGGGACGCACCTTACAGCAAATTGGTTATCAGAAAATCAATCCTGAGTTTAACAACCCGCAACCAGGTGATATTTACATTATCCACCGCACTAAAAAGCATCGCTATGGGCACATTGCAGGCTTTACCGGTTCACAATGGGTGTCTGACTATAAGCAAACCAGCTATGACGTTTATAAAGACCCGAATGTGACGTATAGCTATTACCGCTTAGCACCACAGTATCCGCAGGCTTAATTTATTGGGGCAATTATTTCAGCCCTGATTTTTTATCCAGCTTTTTTAAGACTTCAGCCACTGCCACCATGGCAAAGCTTGAAGTCACCACCACCGCCGAACCATATCCCCCGCAGCGTAGACCCGCACTTGGGCAAACATCTGCACTAGAAAATGGGTTATCGATCGAATACACGCAAGTAATGCCGAATTTCTCTTTTGGTTTTTTACAAATTCCCATGGAACGCAATTGGGTACGTAACTTTGCCAACATTGGGTCTTGTTCGGTTTTGGACAAATCTGCGACACGAATCTTCAGTGGATCAAGTTTACCACCTGCACCACCCGAAACAATTAACGGGATTTTGTTAAAACGACAATGCAGCATCAAGGCAAGTTTGGCTTTGACGTCATCAATGCAATCCAAAACAATGCTTGGCACTGGATTTAGAATCTCTTTGACATTTTCAGGCGTAAGGTAATCATCAATCACGTTTACTTTCATACGTGGATTGATCTGGCGACAACGCTCCGCCATCACTTCAATTTTTTCTTGTCCGAGTGTCGAGCTCATCGCAGGTAATTGACGGTTAATATTCGATGCGGCCACCACATCCATATCGACTAAGGTCAGTTCACCAATCCCTGTCCGCGCCAGTGCCTCAACCGCCCAACTGCCGACGCCACCAATCCCAATCACCATGACATGACTGTGTTCGTAATGCGAAAAGGCATTTTCTCCATAAATTTTGGCGACACCAACAAAACGGCGCTCATATTCATCATTTACAGGAACATCGGTCATAACAGTCGTGGTCTATCTTTTAAATCAAAGCACTATTTTACCGTGTTTAACTGGTTTTAGGTTAGCCCACTGAAACTTTACTTGATGGTTGATCTCGACGAATTAAAATCACCAACAAGATAAAAACGATCAGACTCATGCATAAAGCCAACAGGTTTGCATTGATCCATCCGAGGCTACTCAAAATCGGTGCAGGTAAAAATGCCCCTAATGTTGCAAACAAAGCAATTCCTGTTTCATTGATGCCTTGGACTCGATGTTTTTGCTGCTCGTTAAGACCGGCTAACAAGGTTGATGCACCTGAATAAGCAAAATTCCAGCCCACGCCCAACACGATCAAGGCAGCATTAATATAGATGCCGACCTGTCCAAACATTGGAATTAAAGACGATAGCATCAACAAAGCAAAACCAACATAAATCGTGGTATGCGTTCCCCAGCTTTGTATCAGCTTTGACACAAAGAAGGATGGAATAAACATGGCCAGCACATGTAGCTGAATCGAGATCGAAGCATAATGAAATGAGTGATGTTCCTTGAGATGCAAGGAGGACATAATCATCATGACATTCATAATATAGTAGGAAAATGCACCGCTGATCACCGCAGCAATAATCAAAGTACTTGGCAGTTTGCTACGCTGGGTTGGTTCAATTAGCACCTGCTGTGTTTGCTGGCGTTGAAATTTTTTGTTCCATAGATACAAAGTCGGAGAGAGCAACAAGGCCAAGACACTAAAGATGAAATAGATCGCAGTGAAATCGGGTAAGCCTGCTACCTGTTGAAACTGAATTGCCAATATCGGTGCAATAATTGCTGCAATCACCCCACCCGAAATCACCATCGCCGTGGCTTTTGGAATTAAATCTGTTGCCAGCCGATCAGAGGCCGCAAATCGATAAAAATTCGCAGTTGAGATAAATAAACCCAATGAAAAATGGCTCAGGCACAATAAATAGAATTGTTGCTGCTGTAGGGCCAAATAACCGAGAACACCGGCAAAGAAAAGACAGATGCAACCAAACTGGAAAACCAAATGCCGGCCAAGCTTTTTCATTAGAAAAGAAAAAATAAAAGTGGTTAGTAGCATCGCTAAAAACTGCAAACCATACGGAACAGTAGCCAAAGCCTGAGTTGGCGCTAACTTTAACCCCACAATTGCAGCCACGGTAACAGACAACACCGCAGCAATTAAGTTAAAGGCCTGTGCAACCAAGAGATAATAAACATAGCGTGGTAACTGATTCAAAGCCTTTATCCAATTTAGTCGGGCCTGACTACCTTAACGCTGAATGTTTGAAATTCAAACAAAAAAAGATGAAAGACCAGCTTTCATCTTTGATTTAAGTATGTGTTTCGTTATGCAGCAATCAGATTGCGTAATACATAATGCAAGATACCACCTGCTTTAAAGTATTCCACCTCATTCAAGGTATCAATGCGGCATAACACTTTAAACTGGTCTTGACTGCCATCTTCTCGCTGTACCTGAATATCCAGCGTTTGATGCGGTTGGATATCATCAGATAATCCATGAATCGACAATACTTCACGGCCAGTGAGGTTCAAGGATTGACGGGTTTTTCCATCTATAAACTGTAATGGCAAGACGCCCATACCGACCAGATTCGAACGATGAATCCGTTCAAAACTTTCAGCAATGACCGCTTTAACGCCTAAGAGATTGGTCCCTTTTGCCGCCCAGTCTCGTGATGAACCTGTTCCATATTCCTTACCTGCAATAATCAGCAACGGTGTTTGCTGTTGCTGGTACAACATGGATGCATCATAGATGGCCAGCTTTTCACCCGTTGGAATAAAGATGGTATTGCCACCTTCTTCACCACCCAGCATTTCGTTCTTGATTCTGATATTGGCAAAGGTCCCGCGCATCATCACTTCATGATTACCACGTCGAGAACCATAGGAGTTGAAATCTTTTGGCTCAACCCCCTGCTGCTGTAAATAGCGTCCTGCTGGACTGTCTTTCTTGATATTCCCTGCTGGAGAGATATGATCGGTGGTAACTGAGTCGCCCAATACCGCCAAAATACGTGCCTGTTCAATATTGCGAATGGCCTTCGGAGGCTGATTAATTTCCTCAAAAAATGGCGGATGGCGAATATAAGTCGAATTATCTTGCCACGCATAAGTTTGGCTTTGTGGAATCTGAATCGCCTGCCAAGTTGCATCACCGTCAAACACTGCAGCATATTCCTTATGGAACATATCGGTATTCACTTTTTGCAGTACTTGATCAATTTCAAACTGACTTGGCCAAATGTCTTTCAAATAAACATCTTGTCCATTTTGATCTTGCCCAATTGGTTGCGTGGTTAAATCAGTACGAATATTCCCCGCCAAACCATAAGCCACCACCAATGGCGGTGAAGCCAACCAGTTGGTTTTTACCAATGGATGGACACGTCCCTCAAAGTTACGGTTACCTGAAAGCACCGAAGCCACATTCAGATCATGGCACTGAATTGCTTCTTCAATCGGTTCAGGTAAAGGCCCAGAGTTACCAATACAGGTGGTACAACCATAACCGACCAAGTTATAGCCCAACTCATCCAAGTACGGTGTTACACCTGCCGCAGCCAGATAATCAGTGACCACTTTAGAGCCCGGAGCCAGTGAGCTTTTCACCCATGGTTTGCGTTGCAGACCTTTTTCAATTGCTTTTTTAGCCAATAGCCCCGCAGCTAACATCACACTTGGATTGGAAGTGTTGGTACATGAGGTAATCGCGGAAATCACCACATCACCATCCTTCAATGGATACGATTTTCCATCAATGGTACAAGCAGGTTCTTCATGTGCTAAATTCGCTTTCTTGGCTTCAACAGCCGTACCTCCGCCGCCTTCATTCTCTAAACGTTCTTTGGCTTCTTTCGCAGGTTTTAAATTCAGCTCCATCAATGCATTAAATGTTTTTGGTACATCAGCCAACAAAACCCGATCTTGTGGACGTTTTGGCCCAGCCAGACTGGCTTGTACGGTACTCATATCCAGACTCAAGGTATCGGTAAATACAGGTTCATCGCCTGCATGACGCCACAAGCCTTGTTGTTTACTATAGGCATCGACTAAATCTATACGTTCTTGTTTGCGGCCAGTTAGGGCTAAATATCCCAATGTCACATCATCAATCGGGAAGAAACCACAGGTTGCCCCATATTCAGGTGCCATATTGGCAATGGTCGCACGATCAGCCAATGGTAAATCAGCCAAACCATCGCCATAAAATTCAACAAATTTACCCACTACACCTTTTTGACGCAGCATTTGGGTAATGGTCAGAACCAAATCGGTCGCAGTAATGCCTTCATTCAATTTACCTGTGAGTTTGAATCCAATCACTTCTGGAATCAACATGGATACAGGCTGCCCGAGCATGGCTGCTTCGGCTTCAATACCACCCACACCCCAACCGAGAACACCCAATCCATTGATCATGGTTGTATGTGAATCTGTACCCACCAAGGTATCTGGAAAGGCAAAAACCTGACCTTCATCATCACCTAACCAGACCGCTTGCGCTAAGTATTCTAAATTGACTTGGTGACAAATCCCTGTACCAGGTGGCACCACACTAAAATTATTAAATGCAGATTGTCCCCAACGCAGGAATTGATAACGCTCACCATTGCGTTGCATTTCAATTTCAACATTCTCGGCAAAGGCATTTTCATCAGCAAAATGATCAACCATCACCGAATGGTCAATCACCAAATCCACAGGAGATAAAGGATTGATGAGGTTAGGATCACCGCCTGCTTGAGACATTGCGGCACGCATCGCAGCCAGATCGACCACTGCAGGAACACCAGTGAAATCCTGCATTAACACCCGTGCAGGGCGATACTGAATTTCCTCATCAGAACTTTTGGTTTTCTGCCAATCAACCAAGGCCTGAATATGCTCCACTTTTACACTTTTTTGATCTTCAAAACGGAGTAAATTTTCTAGCAAAACCTTTAAAGACTTTGGCAATTTATCAATATTGCCAAGTGTTTCAGCTGCTCGCGCTAAACTATAGATTTGATAGGATGTCGAACCGACGGTGAGTGTTTGTAATGCATTGAAACTATTGATTTTGCTATATCTGGCCATAAGGTTACCCTCCCAGTATTGGCTGATTTGTTTATTATCAAATTGTTCTTTTAATGTACCCCTGTTTAGAAAAGCATGTGTTCCCTTTTAGTATCTTATTTTTAACGAGATTATTTGCTTATTCTCTTAAAATTTAAGTCGCAACGCAGCCAATGAGTTTTTCCATAATTGTGCAGCCAGCTGCAACTCAGGCTGGTCAAGGGTCTGAGCCAAACTTTCCAGAACATAGGGTAGGTTGACTGGGGTATTACGTGTGCGATGCTCGGTTGAAGTTTGGCAACACAACGGCGTCATATCTGGACAATCTGTTTCAATCACCAAATTTTCACTGCCTATCGCTTGTACCACTTGATGCAGTTTTTTGGCATTTGGATTGGTGATTTGTCCTGTCACCCCAATTTTAAAGCCCAGTTTAACCAAGGCTTTGGCTTCTTCGACGCCACCACTAAACGCATGGGCAATGCCACCTAATTTGAATTTTTGTGTTTTTAAAATGGCAATGGTTTCTGCATGCGCCTTACGGATATGTAATAACACAGGCTTTTGATATTGAGTTGCCAATACAAGTTGCTCAATAAAATAATGTTGTTGCTTGGCAAACAGTTCGGGCTGTTTATGCTGTTTTAAAAAAGTATCTAAACCGATTTCACCTACAGCCACACAGTCATGCTGCTGTAAGACTTGCTCAAGTCGCTGCAAATGTTCTGGCTGATGTTGTTCGATATAAAAAGGATGCAAGCCAGGTGCCAGATAAGAAGTCGGCACCTTGTCCCAAGCGTGTAATTGTTGATGGGTGTGGATCAGTTCATCGAATCGAGATTCAACAAAACCGATTAACACCAAAGCATCGACCCCAACCTGTTTTGCTTGTTCAGCCAAATGTTGCCGATCATGATCAAAATCGGCAACATCAAAATGGGTATGGGTATCGAACAGTTGCATTAACTTTGACTTGGCGTACTTGCAGCGGGGGTAGACGCTGCTGGTGGATCAATTTTTGGCAAATATTCAGGTTTTAACACGCCTTGCAACTCACTGAATGGAATCACCAAACGTGGTAAACCAACCACATAAGGACCAATCTCATATTCGCCATATTGCAGGATTAAACCCTGCTCACCCAGAAGGAAATTATCGGTGACTTGGAAAGGCCAAGCCTGTTCATACTCCTTCGGATCTGTTGCAAGTTTGGAATCGACAATCCATGTTTTAAACGCCTCATGTGCCAATTTGTCTAAACTCGCTTTTTGCTTCGGCAACAATAAGTCGTGTAGCTGCACCTGTTTTTGAGTGGTTAAATCAAAGTTGTAATAGCGTTGTGAAGTCGAGCCATGTGCCCCACCCAAATAACTACTGCTATTCAACACTACGGTTGCCAATGTTCCTTTCGGTTGTAAAATCTTTGGCTTAATCATCAAGCTGATCTGATGACTACTACTGAGCGCTTTTAACTCTTCGTCAATTTTAACAAAGGCATTGGCATAAGCTTGTGCCTGAGCATCCAAACTGGATTTATCTTCGGCAGTCTTCGGCACCGAGGCAGCAGAAGCATCGACATCGACCACATCTAAAATCTTACCCAGTTGTTCAAGAATTTGCTGATCCAGTAATTGATCAATAAACGGGAAATTACTTTGTAATCGTTCAACGGTAAAATCAGGGCAGGTATTGCCTTTACACTCAGGTAAATTCACCTGTAACTTCGCCGTTTCACCGCGTAAAATTGGCTCGGCAGTTTGCTGTACCGTTGGCGGATCGGCCGGTTTATCCTGTGATTCTTTAGGCTCTGATTTCGGCTGGCAAGCGGCAAGCAGAATTGCACATGCGAGAACGCTAAATTTAGAAATTGTTTTCATTTAAAACCTATCAGCATTGTTATTACACAAGATTTTTAAATGCTATCGAAGTTAAAGCAAAACCGCTACAGGCACATGCAATTTCTATACGAAACTTAGAATAGTGACTTCTATCTCAATTAAAACATTTGCTGGTAAATTTCAGCTTGTAGCATCTGTTTGCTTTGTTCGGTGGTGAGATAGATATCCAGTTGTGGTGCATCCTTACTAATTTCATTGGCACGATAATGTAATCCAATACCCTCACCATCAAAGAACCAATCGGCCTGTCCCCAATACAATTTTTTCGGTAGCTGCTTTTTCACTTCTGAAGATTGCTTCTCAATCCATTGTTGGTAATGGGTCTGAATAATCTGGTTTAATGCATTTTGCTGATTCTTTTGAATCACGTCTAAGACACTGACACTTTTTTGTAGCTTGCGATCTGCGACAAAGAAATAGAAACGATCTTTAACCGCAATATCCTCTTGCTGCGCATTTACCCCAACTTGCAACAATACATATTGATTCCGCTGTGAGGCAATTCGGGTATTTAAATGCAGTTCATAAGCCTTATTTTTAGAATATTTATCCTGCCATTCATCCGACTTTTTCACATAGGCATTAATCGCTTGTTGCAAGGTTAGATTCTTATTTAGCTCAATCTGCTGTTGAATCACGTTGGCCTGATTTTTCGCAATCCATGCATTCAGCCAATCATCCTGTGTTTTGATGGTCTGAATGTCGACATCAATACAATTTTTCTTTTCACAAAATGGCAAGGCATAATCTGCCTTGGCTTCTTTCATATTTAAATAAGGGAGAACTTCGGCTTTTTCGACTGATGACGCAGCCTGTTCTTTGGTCTGCTCCGCAGTGCTTTCATTTTTATTCGGATGATCACATGCCGTTAAAGCCATCATGCCAATCATCAGACTGACAGCTAAAAGTGGTTTTAAAGTGTTCATTGCATCATCCTTTATTTTTAGTTCGTTCAATTAAAAACAGCCTCTAATTAGAAGCTGTTTTTGTGCAGTTTAGTGTTCTCGTGTGTTACGGAACTGAATATCTGGCCAGCGTTCTTGCATCAACTGCAAGTTTACGCGACTTGGTGCAAGATAAGTTAAGTGGCCACCGCCATCAACTGAAAGTTGATCATGCGCTTTTTTCTTAAACTCATTCAGAATCTTTTCGTCATCACAATGCACCCAACGAACCGTATGTACACTGACAGGCTCATAAATACAGTCCACTTTATATTCTTCTTTTAAACGATAAGCAACCACATCAAACTGTAACACACCGACCGCACCGACAATCAGATCATTACTGATTTGTGGCATGAAGACCTGAGTTGCACCTTCTTCAGATAATTCTTTCAGACCTTTTTGTAACTGCTTCGATTTCAAAGGATCTTTTAAGCGAACACGACGGAACATTTCAGGTGCGAAGTGTGGAATCCCTGTGAAATGAAGATTTTCACCGCTGGTAAAGGTATCACCGATCTGAATGGTACCGTGGTTATGTAAACCAATAATATCGCCCGGCCAAGCTTCTTCCAAATGCTCACGCTCGCCCGCAAGGAAAGTCAATGCATCACTGATACGGACATCTTTACCAATACGCACATGATTCATTTTCAAGCCTTTTTCATATTTACCTGAGCAAATACGCATAAAGGCAATACGGTCACGGTGTTTCGGGTCCATATTGGCCTGAATCTTAAACACGAAGCCTGTGAAGCCTTCTTCATTGGCATCCACAATACGTTCTTGCGTTGGATGTGCCTTCGGCTCTGGCGCCCAATTAATAAAGGTATCCAAGACATGGTCAACCGCAAAGTTACCCAATGCCGTACCAAACAATACAGGAGTTTGTTTACCTTGTAGGAATAACTCACGGTCTAATGGTTCATTTGCCATTTGCACCAATTCAAGTGATTCTTCAAAGGAAGCCCACGCCAACTCACCTACTTTTTCACGAATATCGGCATGGTCATAGCCATCACGCACTTCAATATCGGTAATGGTTGAGCCAAAACCTGCTTTATAGACATACAGTTTGTTTTCAAGCAAGTTATAAACACCTGCAAAGTCACGCCCCATACCTAAAGGCCATGTGATTGGCACACAGCGAATATTCAGGACATTTTCAATTTCATCGAGCAACTCTAAAGGCTCGCGAATTTCACGGTCCATTTTGTTCACAAATGAAATGATTGGTGTGTCACGCATACGACACACTTCCATCAATTTAATGGTACGTTCTTCGACACCTTTTGCACCATCGATCACCATTAAGGCTGAGTCCACTGCGGTCAAGGTACGATAAGTATCTTCTGAAAAGTCTTCATGTCCCGGCGTATCGAGTAAGTTAATGGTGTGCTTTTTATAAGGGAACTGCATCACCGATGTGGTAATCGAGATACCACGTTCTTTTTCCATTTCCATCCAGTCCGACGTTGCAGAACGATCAGACTTACGGCTTTTTACCATACCAGCAACTTGAATCGCCTTACCCCATAACAACAGTTTTTCTGTCATGGTGGTTTTACCCGCATCGGGGTGGGAAATGATCGCAAAGGTGCGACGTTGGGCAACTTGTGCCGCTAATTCATCTTTAAACATGAGAAAAATCTACACTTATATGCACCCATTCGTATCTACAAACTGAGACATTGGCGAATGGCATGCGAAGGAATTTAAAATTGGCGCAATTGTAGCAGATTTAGAAAATATATTTATCGATTGTTGATAGGTCTTGAGTTATCCACAAATTAACACTCTCATTCGCTTTATAGCCGAATGTTCAGATTCATCGAGGTATCTCATATTAGGAGAATAAAGCCTGAATTACTGCCTTTGTGAAATTGAGAACATAACAGTCAGTCTCTATGACTTTAGCTCACACAATGGTTGAGTTAGGATGAACAGATGTCGACGGACAACCCCAATCTTTTTCCACAGCTAGAAGAGTAAAAATATGTCACAACAAGATTATGAAAATGGATTAAAAGTTCGTACAGAAGTGATGGGAGAATCTTTTGTAAAACGTGCTCAAGACAATACCGTGCCCTTTACTCAGCCCTTACAAGACTGGATCAATGAACATGCTTGGGGTTCAACTTGGCAACGTGAAGGCGTATTGCCACGCAAATATCGTTCTCTTATTACCATTGCATTTTTAACTGCCCAAAAAAGTCCAACAGAGCTGAAAGGCCATGTCCGTGGTGCATTAAATAATGGTGCGAGTGTTGAGGAAATCCAAGAAGTGTTACTGCATAGCTTGCCATATTGTGGCGCCCCGGCAACACAAGAGGCTTTCCGAGCAGCATTAGAAGTGATCAACGAATATCAAGCCCAATAGACTGAAATCAAAATCAAGCTAAAAGCCCTAATTACATTAGGGCTTTTAGCGCTTCCATTCATCAAAAATTAAAGGGATTCGGAAAACTTTTTATTCGTAATACAATTCTGAGCAACTAAAAATAATGATTTTTCACGATCTCGATAAAAGCATTTGCTTCCTCATGATCAATATGTTGGGATTTGACTACACCTACATGCAAATCGAGAGAGAAATCATTTAATTCAATGATCTCCAACCCATCATGATTAACTATAAATTTATCAAATAAAGCTTTTGGATAAATACCGAAGCCATCACCATTCAAAATACTTTGTAATTGCAACTCAACTCCATAAATTTCTTTATTGATATAAAAACCTAACTTTCTTTCATATAAAAGTTTGGCTAAGCTTTCTCTAAAACAGCAATTTTCAGGGTGGAGTACCCATCCACGCTTACTACATTTTTCTAAACTATTATATTTATAACAGTCTCCTTTTCGAGCAACGATAACTAAGGGAAGCGTACCAACGTCAACAAAAGAAACTGAAGCAGCTAAGCTCAGGGTAGGTGGTAGCATCAACACCGCTAAATCAATTTCACCCGCATGAACTTGCTGAATAAGACCACTCCCCCATCCGCTATAAATATCAATGTCGTAATATGGATTAATTTTGTTGGATTCACTCATGACTAAGTCCAACAGATCATCAATCAATACTTGTGCAATACCAATCTTTATATTTTTTTTAATAATTTCACTACTTTCAGTATGAAAATTTTTGAGTGACTCAAACTGTCGCAATATAAAGCAACTTTTAAAATAAACCTTTTTTCCTAACTGGGTTAATTGTAATGGTCGTGTACCTCGATTGAACAAAACACCTTTAACAATCTCTTCCATATTAAAAATGCGTTTTGTCACCGTCGACTGATTGACGCCTAATTTCTCGGAAGCGACGGTAATAGACTGATGATCAGCTACATATATAAAAGTTTTTAAATCCCTAATATCCAAAACTTTATACCTCAGATCGAATTACTTTAAATACTTTCTAAACTGGCAAGGCGAACATCCAGTCCATCCTCTAAATGCGCGTGTAAAAGCACTGTGCTCCGTATAACCCAATGTATATGCGATATCAGACAAACTCACATTTTCATTTTTTAATAAAAACAAGGCTTTTTCATGTCTTTTTTGTTTAACTAATAATTTAAATTCTTCGCCTTCACTTCTTATTCTTTTAGATAACACCCGCGGTGTTAATCTCATTTTCTTTGCTACTTTAATAAGATAAGGTTCTCCTTCCGATAAAATATTGCTGATTTGAATATTCACTCTACCAATAAAATCTATCTTATCCTCACTTTTAAGTGGACAAGATGCAAAGAAGGCCTGCATACATAGTTCATCGAACTTTTTGCAAATCGTAACTGAGTCAAATAAATCACTGGTATATAAGGCATATTTATAGGCATCATCCAAGTCTGGTTCAAATATAAAGTGCGTATTCTCAACAACTAAACGATCTGTTAAACATTTAAACCCATCTAACAGATCTTGCCCAATAAAATCCTGATTTAATATTTCACAG
The DNA here is from genome assembly GCF_013072675.1 of Acinetobacter sp. Ac_3412. NCBI lineage: Bacteria > Pseudomonadati > Pseudomonadota > Gammaproteobacteria > Moraxellales > Moraxellaceae > Acinetobacter > Acinetobacter sp. Ac_3412. The sequence continues at coordinate 82,340 of NZ_LXUJ01000003.1, forward strand.
CGATAAATCAAAACAATGCGAAAATGATCCAAAGACAAACTATTAATTAAAGAAAAAAACTTATCTATCTCCAAGAGAAAAAAAATTACTGCATGCTTTAGATCTTTATTGCCGACTTCAATAATATGCAGTCTTATATTTTTTTCACAATGTGAAAAAGTATGAAACATATTCTCCATCTCATATTTCAACTCTTAAGAGCTTATCAAACCTTGGTCTTATTTTTTTGACACTTTATATCCTATAAATAATCATTTTAGGAAAATTAAACAAACAAGTCTTTCTTCTCCTGTTTGTTTAATTTAATTTTTGATCCAAACTTGCTACTTACAAATAAATAATCACATGATTGTCTCTTATCTTTAAACGATAGTGTTCTGACACTCATCTCCTTTCCATGATAAACGCTCTACTTTATATTTCTGATCAAAATCAATACGTAACTGGCAACGTTTATAGTCCTGTGTATTGGGTACGCGAATATCTAATACATAGTTCCACGTTTTGACTAGCATCAATCCTTCATTGAAATGTGGATTTCCTAAAATGTGGCGAAGCTGATCTTTATTCATTCCCACACCTAAACGCGCAACGTCATTCATTTCATAACGTTTAACCAATTTCAGATAACTTTTATCGACTTCCGGAAAAGTAACATCCTGTGCATGCATGGCATCTGTTTTGCTATGTGCTTGGCTTGGCAATACAGCACCCAATAAGCTAATCATCATTAAGGCTTTCATCTTTTTCATCTCGATTCTCACTTATTATTGTTTAAGTCAGGGAGAACCCTAAATGGCTCTCCCAAAGTTAAATAAATAATCAGTCAAATACACCGCTTAGACCGACTCGGAAGCTTGGATCGCCCTGAGAAGCTGCTGCAACACCAGTTGTGAGTGACCATCGGCCGTTATCTGCGGTCTTACGCAGTGTTAGACCCACGGCATTTTCACCACCATGGTAAGCAGCCCCAACGGCATAGGTATATTTACCTGAAATATACGGCGCGGTTTCCAGTGCCATTGCTGCAGCAACCCCTGCATTCGCCATTTTTTTGACATCATCAATCCGTTGATTGGTGTCGTAGAAGGCCTGTTGCATTTGATCGCCAAGGTTTGTGATTCGATCACCTAATGCCTGATCGGCATTGTTAAGTGCATTGAGTGCATCACCGACATTGTCATGTTTTCCACCCGCAACCTCATAACTCGGTGCTGTCCAACCTGCACTTGGATCATAACCCGCTCCGCCACCTAAGGCCTTAGCTACATTTTCATAAGATTGATGCAATTGGCTACCGTTAATTGCATCTTTTGAATCTGGTGTAATTGCCCCTTCAGCCACAGCTGTAACTTTCCTGCTTCCTGCATCAATACCACCTTTGGTGATACTTGGTCCTTCCGCGATACGAACACCATCTGCTGCAATCGTAGTTTCGCCTGCACCGCCTACATTGACTTGGTTGGCAGCAGTCACACTATCAACCTGAATATCTTTGGCCAAGCCGACTTCAAAGTCCTTACTGCCATCAGCTTTGGTCGTTTCGTTTACGCTAATGTTGCCATCTTTATTGCTGACCGTTGATTTCGCTGCTGCAGCCGCACCTCGAACTGAATTGATCGCATCATCAATGTTGTTTTTACCCGTACCGCCCACATTACTGGTCGTCATTGAGCCATCTGGATTCACTTTGGCATTACCTCCAACCACGTTTTTCACGCTGTCAGCAACACCATGTAATTGACTGCCATTGATTGCATCTTTAGAGCCTGCTGCAACCGTACCATCGGCAACACCCGTGACTTTGTTATCACCGGCATCAATGCCGTCTTTCGTCACGCTTGGACCGCCTGCAATGATTAAACCATCGCCATTGATGACCGTATCGCCCGCAGTCACGCTATCGACTTTAATATCCTTCGATAAGCCAACTTGGAAGTCTGTACCGCCCTCATCATTTGGACGGCTTGTAACAGTGATATTCTCATCACCATCAGCCTTGCTTACCGTAGTTTTCGCTGCTTGTGCTGCTTTACCTACTGCACCAATTGCATCATTGATGTTGTCTTTGCCTGTTCCACCAATGTTGCTTGTGTTAATACTGCCATCTGGATTGACGGTGGTATTCCCTCCAATTGCATTCGATACACTATCTGCAACACCTTTTAACTGACTGCCATTGATTGCATCGGTTGAATCAGCTGCAATACGCCCTGGTGCAACACCCGTAATCACCGTATTGCCTGCATCTATACCTCTTGCACTAATACGTGGACCAACGCTATTCCCCATCAGGTCAGCGAAACCGAGACCATCCTGACCAAGAATTGTGGTGTTTCCAGCTTGGTCTTTTAAACTCACACCTTTTGCATCCAGAATGGTTTCATTGCCGTCTGCATCTGTTGCGGTAACACTGTCAAATTTCACATCTTTTGCAGTGGCAACTTCATAGTTAGTACTACCATCCGCATTCTTGCTTTGCGTCACCACCATATTGTCGCCTTCGGTAACGGTAGTTTTGGCTGCAACTGCCTGACCACGAACCGAGTCAATCGCATCATGAATGTTGTTTTGACCTGTGTTCCCTACATTGCCCGTAGTAATTGAACCATCTGGATTCAGCGTCGTTTCACCACCAATTGAGTTTTTAACACTGTCTGCAATAGCATGGATTTGACCACCATTGATTGCATCTTTTGAACCCGCTGCAATCGTGCCGTCTGCGACACCACTGATCTTGCCTGTCGCTCCATCAATGTTGACGTCACCGACTTGCACCGAATCAAATGACACATCATCTTTGGTCGCTACGTTATAGATGTCTTGACCATCAGCACCTGTGGTTTTAGTGACGGTGACGTTCTTGCCTTCTGTCACTTCGGTTTTAGAGGCTGCAGCTTCACCTTGAATCGCATCGGCAACCGTATCGTAGCCTTTGCCGCTCACTGTAAATGGACCATTCAACTTACCGCCTTCATTGGTCACGCCACCACCTAAGATATCGCCTGTAGAGGCAATGCTGTCATTCAGTTGACCACCATTCACAGCATCTTTAGAGCCTACTGCAATCGTTCCATCTGCGATACCACTGATCTTGCCTGTAGTTCCGTCAATATTGACATCACCGACTTGGACCGAATCAAATGACACATCGTCTGCGGTCGCAACTTCATAAATGGTTTGACCATCTGTACCTGTGCGGTTTTCCACGGTCATGTTCTTGCCAGCTTCAACTTCAGTTTTCGCTGCTGCTGCTTCTCCTTGGATCGCATCGGCAACTGTATCGTAGCCTTTGTCATTTACGGTGAATGGACCATTTAGCTTACTGCCTTCATTGGTCACACCACCACCCAAGATATCGCCTGTGGATGCAACGCTATCATTCAGCTGACCACCATTCACAGCATCTTTCGAACCTGCTGCAATCGTGCCATCTGCAACACCACTGATTTTGCCTGTGGTTCCATCAATGCTGACATCACCGACTTGAACTGAATCAAAGTCCACATCATCTTTGGTCGCAACGTTGTAGATGTCTTGACCATCGGCACCTGTGGTTTTAGTCACCGTGACGTTCTTACCTTCTGTCACCTCGGTTTTCGCAGCTGCAGCTTCACCTTGAATCGCATCGGCAACCGTATCGTAGCCTTTACCACTCACTGTAAATGGACCATTCAGCTTACCGCCTTCATTGGTCACACCACCGCCTAAGATATCGCCTGTAGATGCAACGCTATCATCCAGCTGACCACCATTCACAGCATCTTTAGAGCCTGCGGCAACTGTGCCATCTGCTACACCACTGATTTTGCCTGTGGTTCCATCAATGTTGATGCCATTTGGACCACCTACTGTGACATTGTTAAAGTCAACGTCGTCTTTGGTCGCTACGTTATAGATGTCTTGTCCATCACCACCTGTAGTTTTAGTCACTGTGACATTCTTGCCTTCGGTCACTTCCGTTTTAGAGGCTGCGGCTTCACCTTGAATCGCATCGGCAACCGTATCGTAGCCTTTACCACTCACCGTAAATGGACCATTCAGCTTGCCGCCTTCATTGGTCACACCACCACCCAAGATATCACCAGTAGATGCAACGCTATCATTCAGTTGACCACCATTTACAGCATCCTTAGAACCCGCTGCAATCGTGCCATCTGCAACGCCACTGATCTTGCCTGTCGCCCCATCAATGTTGACGTCACCGACTTGAACTGAGTCAAAGTCTACATCACGTGCTGTGGCAACTTCATAGTTGGTGCTGCCATCTGGATTAGTGGATTGCGTCACCACCATATTGTCGCCTTCTGTCACCGTGGTTTTGGCTGCAACGGCCTGACCTCGAACCGAGTCAATTGCATCATGGATGTTGTTTTGACCTGTGTTTCCAACATTGCCCGTGGTGATTGAACCATCAGGATTCAACGTCGTTTCACCACCAATTGAGTTTTTAACACTGTCTGCAATACCATGGATTTGACCACCATTAATCGCTTCGGTTGAACCTGCTGCAATCGTGCCATCTGCAACACCACTGATCTTGCCTGTAGTTCCGTCAATGTTGACATCACCGACTTGAACCGAATCAAATGACACATCATCTTTGGTTGCAACGTTGTAGATATCTTGACCATCAGCACCTGTGGTTTTAGTGACGGTGACGTTCTTACCTTCTGTCACCTCGGTTTTCGCAGCTGCAGCTTCACCTTGAATCGCATCGGCAACTGTATCGTAGCCTTTGCCACTCACTGTAAATGGACCATTCAGCTTACCGCCTTCATTGGTCACGCCACCACCCAAGATATCGCCTGTAGAGGCAATGCTGTCATTGAGCTGACCACCATTGATTGCATCTTTTGAGCCTGCTGCAATCGTGCCATCGGCTACACCGCTGATCTTGCCTGTTGCTGCATCAATATTGACGTCACCCACTTGTACTGAATCAAAAGACACATCATCTTTGGTCGCTACATTGTAGATGTCTTGCCCATCAGCACCTGTGGTTTTGGTCACAGTAACATTCTTGCCTTCTGTCACTTCGGTTTTAGAGGCTGCTGCTTCTCCTTGGATCGCATCGGCAACTGTATCGTAGCCTTTACCACTCACTGTAAATGGACCATTCAGCTTACCGCCTTCATTGGTCACACCACCGCCCAAGATATCGCCTGTAGAAGCAATGCTGTCATTCAGCTGGCCACCATTCACAGCATCTTTTGAACCTGCTGCAATCGTGCCATCTGCAACACCACTGATCTTGCCTGTTGCTGCATCAATATTGACGTCACCGACTTGGACTGAATCAAAGTCTACATCACGTGCTGTGGCAACTTCATAGTTGGTACTGCCATCAGCGTTCTTGGTTTGCGTCACCACCATATTGTCGCCTTCGGTAACCGTGGTTTTGGCTGCAACTGCCTGACCACGAACCGAGTCAATCGCATCATGGATATTGTTTTGACCTGTGTTCCCTACATTGCCCGTAGTAATTGAACCATCTGGATTCAGCGTCGTTTCACCACCAATTGAGTTTTTAACACTGTCTGCAATACCATGGATTTGACCACCATTGACCGCATCTTTAGAACCCGCTGCAATCGTGCCATCGGCTACACCACTGATCTTGCCTGTCGTGCCATCAATATTGACGTCACCCACTTGTACCGAATCAAATGACACATCATCTTTGGTCGCAACGTTGTAGATGTCTTGACCATCGGCACCTGTGGTTTTAGTCACCGTGACGTTCTTACCTTCTGTCACCTCGGTTTTCGCAGCTGCAGCTTCACCTTGAATCGCATCGGCAACGGTATCGTAGCCTTTACCACTCACGGTAAATGGACCATTCAGCTTACCGCCTTCATTGGTCACGCCACCACCCAAGATATCGCCTGTAGACGTGAGGCTGTCATTGAGCTGACCACCATTAATTGCATCTTTTGAACCTGCTGCAATCGTGCCATCTGCTACACCACTGATTTTGCCTGTTGCGCCATCAATGTTGACATCACCCACTTGCACCGAATCAAATGACACATCATCCGCTGTCGCAACTTCGTAGATGGTTTGCCCATCTGCACCTGTGCGGCTTTCAACAGTCATGTTCTTGCCCGCTTCAACTTCGGTTTTCGCTGCAACGGCCTGACCACGAACTGAGTCAATCGCATCATGGATATTGTTTTGACCTGTGTTCCCCACGTTGGCAGTTGTGATTGAACCATCAGGATTCAGCGTTGTTTCGCCACCAATTGAGTTACGAACACTGTCTGCAACACCATGCAGTTGCCCACCATTGACCGCATCTTTAGAGCCTGCTGCAATCGTGCCGTCTGTAACGCCACTGATCTTGCCTGTCGTGCCATCAATATTGACGTCACCCACTTGTACTGAATCAAATGACACATCATCTTTGGTCGCAACGTTGTAAATGTCTTGACCATCAGCACCTGTGGTTTTGGTCACAGTAACATTCTTGCCTTCAGTCACTTCAGTTTTCGCAGCTGCAGCTTCACCTTGAATCGCATCGGCAACTGTATCGTAGCCTTTGTCATTTACGGTGAATGGACCATTTAGCTTACCGCCTTCATTGGTCACACCACCACCCAAGATATCGCCTGTAGATGCAACGCTGTCATTCAACTGACCACCATTCACAGCATCTTTAGAGCCTGCGGCAACTGTGCCATCTGTAACGCCACTAATCTTGCCTGTAGTTCCGTCAATGTTGACACCATTTGGACCACCAACAGTCACATTGTTAAAGTCAACATTATCCGCTGTCGCCACTTCATAAATGGTTTGACCATCTGCACCTGTACGGCTTTCAACAGTCATGTTTTTGCCAGCTTCAACTTCAGTTTTCGCTGCTGCTGCTTCACCTTGAATCGCATCGGCAACCGTATCGTAGCCTTTGTCATTTACGGTGAATGGACCGTTGAGACGACCACCTTCATTGGTTACGCCACCGCCTAAGATATCGCCCGTAGAGGCAACGCTGTCATTGAGCTGACCACCATTCACAGCATCTTTAGAACCTGCAGCAACTGTGCCATCTGTAACGCCACTGATCTTGCCTGTCGTTCCGTCAATGTTGACGCCATTTGGACCGCCTACAGTCACATTGTTAAAGTCAACATCATCCGCTGTCGCAACTTCATAAATGGTTTGACCATCTGTACCTGTACGGCTTTCAACGGTCATGTTTTTGCCAGCTTCAACCTCAGTTTTCGCCGCTGCAGCCGCCTTGTCTAACTGACTTTTGTTGACTGCATCCGTGTCGTTAACACCTGCACCGACATTGCTAATTGGATTACCCGCAGCATTGATGCCTGACTTGGTGATGCTTGGGCCATTAGTAATGGTGACACCATTGGTATTAATCACCGTGTCGCCCGCAGTCACGCTGTCCACTTTCAGGTCTTTATTTAAACCATATTGGATGGTGTTGCCGTTCTTGGTGACCGTCAGATTTTCTTCACCTGTAACTGTACCGATATCAACCGTATCACCTGCTTTGACTGCACCTGCATTGGCACCATTGCTTTGTAGATTCCAGCCTTTGTCCAGTTCTGAAATCGCGGCGCCAACGTTGTTGCTTTCTACACCATTCACGGTATAGCTTGGTGCAGTCACGGTGCCATCAGGGTTTACGGTTGAACCGCCACCTAAAGCATCTGATACACTTTTTGCTGTACCTGCCAACTGGCTACCATTAATGGCTTCATCCGAAGTCGCACTGACTTCACCCGCAGTTACACCACTGATCTTGCCTGTAGTACCATCAATGTTCACACCATTAGCACCACCAACAGTGACATTGTTAAAGTCAACATTATCAGCCGTTGCCACGTTGTAGATGTCTTGCCCATCTGATCCCGTTGTTTTAGTCACAGTGATGTTCTTACCTTGAGTGACTTCGGTTTTCGCTGCTGCCGCGGCATCATCCAACTGTCCTTTATTGACTGCATCGGTATCGTTAACACCTGCACCAACATTAGTAATTGGGTTACCCGCTACATTGATACCTGACTTGGTGATGCTTGGGCCATTGCTAATGGTGACACCATCGGTATTAATCACCGTGTCACCTGCAGTCACGCTGTCTACTTTCAGGTCTTTATTTAAACCATATTGGATGGTGTTGCCGTTCTTGGTGACTGTGAGATTTTCTTCACCTGCAACCGTACCAATATCAACCGTATCACCAGCTTTGATTGCACCTGCATTGGCACCATTGCTTTGTAGGTTCCAACCTTTGTCTAATTCTGTGATTGCATCACCGACATTACGAACGGTTTCTCCATTGACGGTATAGCTTGGCGCAGTCACCGTGCCATCTGGGTTTACAGTTGAACCGCCACCTAAAGCATCCGATACGCTCTTCGCTGTTCCTGCCAACTGGCTGCCATTGATCGCTTCATCCGAGGTCGCACTAACTTCACCTGCGGTCACACCACTGATCTTACCTGTCGCTCCATCAATGTTCACACCATTAGCACCACCAACAGTGACATTATTAAAGTCAACATTATCTGCCGTTGCCACGTTATAGATATCTTGTCCATCTGCTCCTGTGGTTTTAGAAACCGTGATGTTCTTACCTTGCGTCACTTCGGTTTTGGCTGCCGCTGCAGCATCATCCAACTGTCCTTTATTGACGGCATCGCTATCATTCACGCCTGCACCGACATTGCTAATTGGGTTACCCGCTGCATTGATGCCTGACTTGGTGATGCTTGGGCCATTGCTAATGGTGACACCATCGGTATTAATCACCGTGTCCCCTGCAGTCACACTGTCCACTTTCAAGTCTTTGTTGAGACCATATTGAATGGTGTTGCCGTTCTTGGTGACTGTGAGATTTTCTTCACCTGCAACCGTACCAATATCAACCGTATCACCTGCTTTGATTGCTGCGCCATTGGCACCATTGCTCTGTAAATTCCAGCCTTTGTCCAGTTCTGAAATCGCGGCGCCAACGTTGTTGCTTTCTACACCATTCACGGTATAGCTTGGTGCGCTGACTGTGCCATCAGGGTTTACGGTTGAACCACCACCTAAAGCATCGGATACGCTCTTGGCTGTTCCTGCTAGTTGGCTACCATTAATGGCTTCATCCGAGGTTGCACTGACTTCACCCGCAGTTACACCACTGATTTTGCCTGTGCTGCCATCAATCGTGACATCACCGACAGTGACATTGTTAAAGTCAACATTATCAGCCGTCGCAACGTTATAGATGTCTTGTCCATCTAATCCCTTTGTCTTAGTCACGGTGATGTTCTTACCTTGCGTCACTTCGGTTTTCGCTGCCGCTGCAGCATCATCGAGCTGACCTTTGTTCACTGCATCAGTATCGTTAACCCCTGCACCGACATTGCTAATTGGGTTACCCGCTACATTGATACCTGACTTGGTGATACTTGGGCCATTGCTAATGGTGACACCATCGGTATTAATCACCGTGTCACCTGCAGTCACGCTGTCTACTTTCAGGTCTTTATTTAAACCATATTGGATGGTGTTGCCGTTCTTGGTGACTGTGAGATTTTCTTCACCTGCAACCGTACCAATATCAACCGTATCACCAGCTTTGATTGCACCTGCATTGGCACCATTGCTTTGTAGGTTCCAACCTTTGTCTAATTCTGTGATTGCATCACCGACATTACGAACGGTTTCGCCATTGACGGTATAGCTTGGCGCAGTCACCGTGCCATCTGGGTTTACAGTTGAACCGCCACCTAAAGCATCCGATACGCTCTTCGCTGTTCCTGCCAACTGGCTGCCATTGATCGCTTCATCCGAGGTCGCACTAACTTCACCTGCGGTCACACCACTGATCTTGCCTGTAGTACCATCAATGTTCACACCATTAGCACCACCAACAGTCACATTGTTAAAGTCAACATTATCTGCCGTTGCCACGTTATAGATATCTTGTCCATCTGCTCCTGTGGTTTTAGAAACAGTGATGTTTTTGCCTTGAGTCACTTCAGTTTTCGCTGCCGCTGCCGCATCATCGAGCTGGTCTTTATTGACTGCATCCGTACCTGCTACACCTGCACCGACATTGCTAATTGGATTGCCCGCAGCATTAATCCCTGACTTGGTGATACTTGGACCATTCGCAATGGTCACACCATTATCGTTAATGACGGTATCGCCCGCAGTCACACTATCCACTTTCAGGACTTTGTTTAGACCATATTGAATGGTGTTGCCGTTCTTGGTGACCGTCAGATTTTCTTCACCTGTAACTGTACCAATATCAACGGTATCACCCGCTTTAATGGCATCTGCACCAGCACCATTGCTTTGTAAATTCCAACCTTGATCCAAGGCTTCTATTGCATCTCCGACATTATTGATTGGGGTCTCATTGACGATATAGCTTGGTGCGGTTATAGAACCATCTGGGTTAACCACCGAGTTACCGCCTAAATGATTTGCGGTTGACTCAGTAAGGTTTCCTAAAGCCTTTTGAGTTGAATAAAGTTGTGAACCGTTAATTGCATCGGTGCTGGTTTCGTTGACACGACCTGCCGCAACATTGGTAATTTGGCGTTCGTTGCCTTCACTCCCCACACTCATCACACTGCTCGGACTGGTTCCTGCATAGTTGTAAGTGATGTCGCCAACTGTGCCATTCGATGTTGGATTGGCTGCTGAAGTGACAGAACCCGAACCTAATGCCACATCATTCACATTAGTCGCCACAGCATTAGAACCCATTGCCACACCCCGAGTTGCCTGAGCATTGGCCGTATCACCCAAAGCAATCGCACCCGCCGCCGCCGCTGTTGAGGTGTTCCCTAGCGCAACTGAGCCCTGACCAACGGCTAAATTTGTATTACCAATTGCAACAGCACCATTTGCCATCGTGGAGGCAGTATTATCCCCAGCGGCAGTATTATCCTTACCTAGCGCTACAGCACCACTACCCATCGCTCTGTTCGGGTCACCAATTGCGACTGCACCATCACCACTTGCAATTTGATTGCGTCCAATCGCAACGGCTCCCCCCTCTGCAGTCTCAGAATTAGCCGTGGTACCGTCCGAACCGATCGAGATGTTTTGGCCTGTCGCACCTGTAGTAACCCCATTCCCCATCGCAATGTTATTACCATTACTACCTAAGGCCGTCGCTGCATCATTACCAATTGCAATATCATTGGCACTATTAGCTTTGGCATCAGGTCCTACAGCTACAGCATTTTCACCAGCTGACTCTGCAGCAGCACCAACTGCAACAGATTGTTCACCCGATGCATTGGATGCAGCACCAAAGGCGCTAGACAATATCCCACCAGCTGTCGCATTAGAGCCTGTTACCGTTGCCCCCTCAGCTAAGGCAGCAGCCTGATTACCAGTAGCCGTGGTAAAGTTCGCTGTGGCTTTAGATTGATTCCCTGTAGAAGTGGAAAAATCGCCCGTTGCCTGAGCACCAGCACCTGTAGCTGTAGCCCCTGAACCAGAAGCTGTACTGGCCTCACCTAAAGCAACTGTATTCCGTCCTGCAGCACGAGATCCACTACCTACAGCAACCGCTGTTCGAATTACACCATTATCAGTCACGCCTTGTGCGGTTGCACCTTGACCAATTGCAATATCACGAGCATTTCCCGCAGTACTCTGTCTACCTACTGCAACGGTTTCATTACCTGTTGCTTTAGATCGAGTTCCCATTGCAATTGAATCGACACCAGCCGCATGTGGTGACGATGCTAGGTCATAATCTCTCGATGCTGAATCACTGCTTCCGATGGCAATACCACGTGCACCGCTTGTTGTTGCCGAGTAACCGAGTGCAATACCGCCTGTTGCGCCCTTATTTACGGTAGCGGTGTTCCCTTGTGCAATCGAATAATCTGCATCAGCATAACTTTGACGTCCAAAAGCAATTGCTGTTTGACCAGTCACTCGGTTAGCGATACCAATCGCAATACTGTTGGTTCCCACTCCAGTCCCATCAGACGTAGCATTTGCAGCGTCCACCACTTGGTTACCCACACCCATTAGGGTATTGTATCCCCCTGTACCACCCGAACTATTGCCCTGTCCAATCAAAACATTATGAAAATTACTGCTTGAATTTGAATTATTGGCAGTCCCAACTACTGTTGCTCCTCCAATCCCCCTAATCATATTTTGACGACCTACAGCGGTCGAGCCTGTGAGCACCCCACCTGTATTTCCTGTCGGTACACCAGCACCATAAGCAACATCTCCAGCACCACGACGGTTCACCACTCTCTGCTGCCAAGTTGAATCAGTCCCTGAGATGTTATTACCACATCCCATCGCAACACTCCCACCACCATTTCCTGTAGTTCCGTTGGTAATACTAGCTTGCCCCCCCATACCACTACATTGGTCATTAGGTGGCGAAATGGCCATACTCGACCCATTACTGGAAACTCCTCCTCCAATATTCGCAGCAGCAAAAGCCCCTGTGCTAAAAAACACAGAACTGAGTGCGATCGCAATTAAGCTCGGTTTAAACAGAACGTGTTGATCTTGTGGATTAGATAATGAAGCTGCAGTTTTAATTGAGATATTTGCAGCTACATTTCGTTTTTTTGTTACGCCGCGAGCGTTTTCTGAAACCACAGTCCATAAATTCAGACTTTTGTTCCAGACTAAGCGATAGATTTTATTCATAAATAGGTACTTTTTTGTAGTTCATACCCGCACGAATATAAAAAAATAATACCTACAAACGATTAACAATTACCCCGAATTTTTAACAATTACATCACATTTTTAGCAATTTTAATGAATTATTCCTCAAATGCATAATACCGCACATATTAAACATAAATAATAAACATAATGGGACTTTTTAAGGATAAATCACAACTGTATATTTAGGCTCAGGTATAAGTGTGTCATCTCGACATTCAAAACCTTTTTATTTCTATGCCATGAAAAAACAAGTACTTAACATCCATAACGATTATTTAAAATTAATTGTGGATACCGCGACCACATTTGGTGTCCCAAAAGCTGAAGTCATTCGCTATTGCCAGATTCCTTTATCTTTACTGACTGATAATAACAACCATGAACGTATAAGTTTTGACCAGTGGACAGATATTATTATTCGGCTATTAGAACTTTTACCCGACAAAGCAGTCGGTTATCAGTTTGGTTTAAACTGTAAACTCACCTCACATGGTGCACTTGGTTTTGTCATTATTACCAATAGCTCGATTGGTAAAGTGCTGGTAGATTTACAGAAATATTATAGTATGCGTATCCATAAAATGGATTTATCGGTACTCAATAAAAATAATAAAATTATCATTCGCTTTAATCCACTGTATCAACTTCCTGTTCATTTAAATGAAAGCAAGAAAAATACTGTAAATAAATTTTTTATTGAAAGTGCTTTAATTGATATTGTGAACAACCTACAAATGATCACCAACTTTAATTTAACTGGTGTCAATATTCATGTAACTTGGGATAAAGAGACTTATCATTCACTTTATGAAAAACGCTTACCCAATTTTCACTTTAATCAAGACTATAATCAGATTACCTTTGACCAAAAATGCTTAGACCTACCACTGACCTTTAGTTCGAATACTGCTTACCAACTTGCAATGGAAATGGTGAATAAGGAATACCTTTTCTATCAAGATCAGGATAATAAAATTATTTTAAAAGTGAACCAGCAATTAAAATTTACCCCAGGCTTAGGTTTTCCAAGCCTGACCGATGTTGCAGGTAAATTAAAATTATCAGAAAGAACCTTAAAAAGAGAGCTATCTCTTGCCAATACGACCTTTTCTGCTCTGCTGCAATCAAAGAAGTTTGAACTTGCCAAAAAACTAATTGACTCGAATCGTAATATTCAAGAAATTTCTGATTTACTCGGTTATAGCCATATCAGTGCCTTTTCAAGAGCATTTTTAAGCTGGACAGGAAAAAAACCGAGTGATTATATTCGGGAACAGCGAGTTGCTATTAAAAATTTTTATATACAGCAATCCAAGAAACTATATAAAGAATAAGTTGTATTGAATATTGAGCACATTAATATCCAACATCATGAACCAAAAAGTTATACATAATATGCATTTTTCACCTAAACTATTCCATTATTTAAAAAAGGAAGATACATTATAAAAACTCAATTTCATCCTCAGTTGTTTTATCCTGAATGAGACAACTGAGGCTTTTTATTCAAATTGCAAATTAATAATGAATTGCATTTTTCATTATTAAATAAAATTCGCTATGTTATATAGCAATCAGTTTACCCTCAGTTGTCGATACCCCGAATTAGGCAACTGAGGCTTTTTAATTTCAACTCCATCTATTTATTATTTATTCGTCTTATAGATTTCGTTGATTCACACGTTTTGATAACGCTTCTGCAGACTCTTTTCGTTCAGAATAGCGATCGGTTAAATAAAGACTTTGCCCACGCGTAAGCAAGGTAAATTTATAGAGCTCTTCCATCACATCTACGATACGATCGTAATAAGAAGATGCTTTCATGCGTCCATCTTCTTCAAACTCTAAAAAAGCCTTTGGAATTGAAGACTGGTTTGGGATGGTAATCATCCGCATCCAACGTCCTAAAATACGCATTTGATTAACACTATTAAAAGACTGCGAACCGCCACTCACTTGCATAAGTGCCAAGGTTTTCCCCTGTGTCGCACGAATTGCGCCGCCAGCCAAAGGAATCCAGTCAATTTGCGATTTAAAAATCGAACTCATGGAACCATGACGTTCAGGTGAACACCAAACCATACCTTCTGACCATGCTAACAATTCATGCAATTCTTTTACTTTGGGATGCTCACTATCTGCATCCTCTGGTAAAGGCAGCCCTTTGGGATGAAATATTTTTACTTCTGCACCAAATGCCTCCAAAATTCGACCCGCTTCCATCACCGCTAAACGGCTATAGGAACGCTCACGATTCGAACCATATAACAATAAAATACGGGGTGCATGATCCAGCGCTTTAGCTTGAACTTTTTCCAATGTAGGTTGATCAAGAAGATTTACATCAATATTTGGGAGCGTCATTACAATTACACCGATTTAAAAATATTTCTTTTTTAGCCACAAAGACACACTGACCAGCGCAATCAATACAGGGACTTCAACCAATGGCCCAATCACCGTGGTAAATGCCACAGGTGAAGCCAAACCAAAGGTGGCAATCGCAACCGCCAATGCCAACTCAAAATTATTACCTGCTGCGGTAAATGAAATGGCTGTCGTTTTGGCATAGCCATTGCCTATCCACTTACTCATAAAGAAGCTGATAAAGAACATGAGTACAAAGTAAATGGTCAATGGAATCGCAATACGAAGTACATCTAAAGGCAAGCTCACAACCTCTCCCCCTTTCAGGCTAAACATCGCCACAATGGTAAACAGTAAAGCCAACAAGCTGAGCGCGCTGATCTTGGGCAAAAACACTTGCTGATACCAGTCTAAACCTTTGGCGCGTACCAAGATCAAACGAGTCAGAAACCCAAGCAAAAATGGAATACCCAGATACACCAAGACAGCATGGGTAATGGTCCAAAAATCAATATGGATCACTTGCCCTGCAATACCAAAATACGGCGGTAAAAACGTGAGGAATAACCAAGCATAAGTACTAAAGAATAGAATCTGGAAGATACTATTGAAGGCAACCAAGGCCGCGACATATTGATTATCACCACAAGCCAAACCATTCCAGACCAGCACCATCGCGATACAACGGGCTAAACCAATCAGAATCAGTCCTGTCATATATTCTGGATAGTTATGCAAAAAAATAATGGCTAATGCAAACATCAGAACAGGTGCAATAATCCAGTTCTGCACCAAGGATAAAGTTAAGGTTTTCTTATCTTTAAACACTTGTGGCAAGGTCGCATAATCCACTTTGGCTAAGGGTGGATACATCATCAAAATCAAACCGATTGCGATCGGGAGATTGACTGAATCGACACTCATTTGGTTTAAGCTGACTGAGGCTTGTGGCATAAAAATACCAATGGCAATGCCCACAGCCATGGCGATAAAAATCCAGAGCGTTAGGTTTCGATCTAAAAAGGACAGTGTTTTCATGGCATTTTAATCACAACAATTTTTGGGTGCTAAGCTGTGCAGGTCAGGAAATAGGGTCACTGCTTGCATATCCAAAACCGATAAAATCTCATGCCCCCAAGCTGGTAGTTGTGGATTGATGCGGTAATACACCCATTGCCCCTGACGGCGATCTTGCAACAAACCCGAAGCACGTAATAACGCCAGATGACGCGAAATTTTCGGTTGGCTTAATTGTAGTTTTTCAGTCAGATCACAGACGCACAACTCCTGATGCTGGGCTACCAACATCACGATATTTAACCTTGTTTCATCTGATAAGCATTTAAAAAAATCAACAGCTTGCATTTCTCGATCCCCTTTCAATCTGTAATCTCACGGCACCTATTTACTGAATTCGCTGACCATGTTCATCAATCACCTGTTCACCATCTTCTTTGCGAAATGCGCCTTTTTGAGGGAATGGTAAAATGTCGAGTACAAGTTCCGATGGTCGACAAAGACGTGTGCCCAACGTGCTAACCACAAAGGGACGATTAATCAGAATGGGATGTTCAAGCATAAACTCGATCAGTTGAGCATCACTCCAATCTTCACGATCAAGCGCCAACTCACGATAAGGCTCAACATTCTGACGAATCGCCTCTCTGACGGTTAATTGTGCATCCTGAATCAATCGGACCAACTCATCATGGTTTGGTGGAGTAACAAGGTATTCAATAATGGTGGGTTCTACGCCTGTATTTCGAATTAAAGCCAATGTATTGCGGGAAGTACCACACGCGGGGTTGTGATAAATGATGATGTCTGACATGAGGTGCTGATCTGATAAATTGAATGAAACCAATATATATGCTCTTCCATATATATGTAAATCCATATATTAAAGCAAAATGAAGATACCTAAAAATATATGATTAAAATCATATGGATAAGATTTTATAAATTTTCAATGATTATTGTTTGGCGAAGAGCGCTTTAGATTGATAACGGATGAAAATACATCCTAAAATGAGCTAAATCGTTCTAACTCATCAATCAGTTGCTTCTTTAGTTCATCATCATAAAGGTTGAATTTTAAGGTTTGGGTATAATTATCAACAAAGATGAGACGACTAAATTCACTGTTGACCAAACCTTTAGCAACTAAGAAGGCCTGATAAGCCGAAAGTAACACATTCAAACGATGATTCAGCGGTTTTTGGTCTCGTATTGTGGGCACTTTATTCTGCATATAAACAACTCCTCAATTTTCTAAGTCCCGCCCCTTTATTTAAAATAATCTAAAGTTCTATGGATAAGTCGTTCTCAATTTTTGTTATTGCAGTTTTTATTATATAAATCACGATAATGTTTTTAGATGACACTTTTATGACAGCTCTAACTTTCAGCAAAAATCAATGAACATCAGCTAGATAAGTTTTTCTGTATAGACTATGCTGCTTAAGCCACTTAAAAGCGATATCTCACAATGAACGATACATGTCTTTTAACAGAATTAGATCTCATCATTAATTATTATGTGACGAGAAATGGCTATCGGCCGACCCGAATTATTTTAGGTTATAAAACCTATGGCACACTGATGCAGGATCAGCGTTTTGCCGATGAGGTCATAAACTCAGCCCTTGATCCCAATAAGCGTAAATATAAAAAACTGAAAATTAAAGTCACCAAAGATGATCACCAACTCGAGTTAGAATAATCTAAATCACCCAGCGTCAGTATCATTTCCCTATCGGAAACGAAGCATAGAAATTCCGAATCAAATAGTAGTAAATTGACAGCTCTAAATATTTTAAATGTAGTCACGACATGATTATCAAAGCGTCTCAGGATGACCATCTTACTTTATTAAATATATGGGAAAAATCAGTCCGAGCGACCCATGATTTTTTACCAGAAACCATGATTGCTGAATTAAAACCGTTAATTTTGAATGAATATTTCCATCATGTTCAGCTGAATAAATACATGATTGATCAACAGATTGTAGGATTTCTAGGTACCAGTGATGACAATATTGAAATGTTGTTTATTCTGCCTGAATATCGAAGATCAGGAATTGGTAAGGCATTACTCGATTTTGCAGTCAAACAACTTCAAATCTATAAAGTCGATGTGAATGAGCAAAATCTGCAAGCGGTTAACTTCTATCAGAAAATGGGATTCCATACTGTGAGTCGTTCCGAACTTGATGGTCAAGGTAACCCCTATCCGCTTTTACATCTACAAATTACAGCTTGAGTGAAAGTGAGTTAATCTGACTCCTGCTCAAAAATAAATACTTGTTCAATGCTGAGATCAAATGCATGTGCAATTTTAAAGGCTAATGACAGACTGGGATCATAGCGCCCCTTTTCTATGGCATTCATGCTTTGCCTCGAATCGAATTGCAACCCGAATCTCTACTTTGACTGAATTGATCATTTTGAAAGACAAGTTAAGCAAATGAGTCACTGAGCAAATTTACTTTTTCTTCTAATATGCGCCTACTGAATAGTAACCTTCGAGCTTTAGGTTCACATGACTCAATCGCCAAAAGTTAAACGCAGTTTTCTCAAAACACAAACCGCGCAAAAAATGCTGAATAGCCCTGCGAGCCGTCAAGCACGCAAGATCCTCTCTAATGCGCGAGATCGTATTTTACGTGGACAACAGCTTGCGCTCTCAGGCAAAACACCTTTTGATATTGTGTACCAGCGTGAAATCATCAGCCTACGTCACTACACAGCTGCGACTGACAGCACGGTCAAGCATCGTATTCCATTGGTGATCGTGCCACCCTTGGCAGCCAATATGCTGATCTACGATTTGTTCCCAAATCGCAGCTTAGTCCGTTATTTTCTAGCCCAAGGTTTTGATGTTTATCTGATTGACTGGGGCACGCCGAGTCTACGTCAAGCCAAATATAATCTTGGCACTTACGTTAAAACTTTTATGCCAGACTTTATCGAAAAGATTCGAGAGCACAGTGGTCAACAACAACTGTCACTGTTTGGCTGGAGTTTAGGCGGAGCGTTATCGCTCTGCTATACCGCTTTATCACAAGATAAAAATATTCAGAATCTGATGATTTTAGCTTCACCGATTAACACGCATAAATCAGGTTATATGGGCAAGTTTTATCAGCGTCTTACCGTTCCTGCACAGTGGATTCGCAGTAATACCAAATTCCGTATTCACCAAGTACCCAGCCGCGTCTTTCATATTCATGGCTGGCAAAATACCTTGGGGTTTAAACTCACCGATCCAATTGGGAACTTTAAAAACTATTAGGAGTTGTTAAAGAACCTCGATGATCGCCAATTTGTGATTAACCATGCCACCTCAAGCTCTTTTGTGGACAATATGCTGGCTTACCCCGGTGGTGTCATGCGCGATATTATTTTGCGTTTCTGGATTGATAATGAGTTATCGACAGGTTCTGTTCAATTTGGTGAGCAAAGCGCGAATCTAAAAGACATTGATTGTTCAGTACTGGCAATTGGCGGCAGCAGCGACATTATCGTCACCGCAGAAGCAGTACGCCCACTCATGGATTTAATCAGCAGCAGCGACAAGCAATTTGAAATTGTACCGGGTGGGCATATGGGTCTGGTCTCAGGCAGTCAAGCACCACAGTTGGTCTGGCCTGTGGTCACACAATGGTTAGCACCACGTTCTGAATAAATTGCTTCATTCAAAAACAAAAAAGCTGCCATCATCGGCAGCTTTTTTAATATCGATCTCGCTTGATTATGCAAAATGCTGATAACGATGCAATACCAAACCTTCAACATTGACAGGCGTGCCCAATAAATAACCCTGTAACTGGTTACAGCCGAGACTGGTCAAAATATCTGCTTGCTGTTGGGTCTCTACCCCTTCTGCAGTGACAACTAAACCTAATTTTGCAGCCAAATGGATAATACTTTCCAGAATCGCTTCTTCTTTTGAATTTGGTTTGAGATCAATTAAGAAGCCACGATCAATTTTGAGTTCATCGACAGGTAAATCTTTTAAATATAAGAAGCTTGAATATCCAGTACCAAAGTCATCAATCGCAATGCGGATGCCAAGCTTACGCAAACGCTCCAAGGTACGAATACTGGAATCAATATGATGCATAGCCGTGGATTCAGTAATTTCAAGAATGAGATGATGCGGTTGGATTTGGTATTGTTCTAATAATTGTTCGAGGACACTAAATAGCTTTTTATTTTCGAATTGTAATGCAGAGAGATTAACAGCAATTGGATAAAACGGACTATTACTTCGTTCCCATTTCTGGATTTGCTGACAGGCTTGTTCCAGTGCCCAATACCCCATTGGAATGATCAAACCCGTTTTCTCTGCCCCTTCAATAAACATTTGCGGGGTCAGCAGTCCCAGTGTGGGATGCTTCCAGCGAATCAGGGCTTCAACACCACAGACTTCATAATTGCATGTAAATTTGGGTTGATAGAACAGTACAAATTGTTGTTCATCGACAGCTTTGTACAGATCATTGATCAGTTTAGACTGACTACGTACATCTTGCTGATCTGACATTGTATGGAACATAGTATAGGTATTACGGCCCTGATCTTTTGAGATCAGCATGGCAACATCAGCATTAATCAGTAAGTCTTGAACATTGGTGCCATGTTCAGGGTACATGGCAATCCCGACACTGGCAGAAATATTAATATCTTTGGCCGCAATCAAATAGGTTTCTTGGATGCAATGCAAGATATCTTCTGAAAGCTGCATTGCTTCATTGAAATCTGTATCTTCCGAAATTAAAACAAACTCATCACCACCAATACGAAACAGCTTATGATTATCACCAAGCTTAGTGTATAAACGGTTTGCCATCTGAATCAGTAATTGATCACCAATATGATGCCCAAAAGCGTCATTCACGGATTTAAAACGGTCTAAGTCAATATATAAAAATGCTGCTTTCTGGCCATTTAAGCGATGATGATTAAACACCACTTCGGCATGTTCAGTCAGGTATAAACGATTCGGTAGCTTTGTGAGCGCATCATGTAAGGACTGAGTAGCAAGCTCTTTGTTGATAAGCGTAAGTTGTTCATTGCGTTCTTCTAACCGTGCTTCGAGTACGGCAACCGCAAAGCCTGCAACTAACACCAGACTGGTAATAAAGATAATCGTGAATAATAAGACGCTTTGCTCTGTCTGCTCAGAAGTCAGGATTTGCGCTAGGCTTTCATCAAAATAAGTCGCAGCCATACCCGTATAGTGCATGCCAACAATACTTAGCGCCATTAACACGGCAACCACTGCTTTGAGTAAAGTACGATAGGTAACCGCGGTTTTATATTTAAAAATGAAAAAGAAACTTAAGCCTGAACCACTGATTGCAATCAATACAGAACACAACACCAGTAAAGGATCATAATGCATGGCATGATTTTCAATGCTCAATGCGGCCATACCGGTATAGTGCATCCCCGATATACCGAGTCCCATAAATACAGCGCCAAGGATTAAGCGTGGTATCGGCAAAGTCGGTCTTGAGGTCAGCCAAACAGCAAAAATAGAGGCAACTGCGCCAATCAAATAAGAAAGTACAGTTAAATTAACATCAAAGTGATAGCCTTCCGGCAAATGGCTAGCCAGCATTCCCACAAAGTGCATTGACCATATCGCTAACCCCAAGATTAGCCCGCTCGCAATCAAAATGCTTTTTTCAAACTTTTTATAAGCACCTTTAAAAACGAGTTCTTCCATCGAAACTGCAGCGTAACATGTCGCGACTGCAACCAAAATGGAAACGATGACCAATGTGCTATCGTAATCAACGTGAACCATAAAGGACTTCCATGATTATTCAGTACTTTTTTTTATATGATGAGCAAAATGCCCGAAATCCGAACGACGTTTTACACCCAAAGAAGCCATGAATATGGTATTCATAAACTTTCCTTAACAATAACATCATCTAGCATAAGGTCAAGTCTTTTTCACTTTATAAATCAATAGAATAAAAGCACATTTTCATTTCAAACCAATGAAAAATCTTGTTTTTTTATTACATTTTTTTTACCAAAAGACTCATTTTATTTTGCTAAATCATTTTAATTTTTAAGTTATTTCAATTTGTTTGTTTTTAATCGTGCAGATACCCCAAAGCATGCAACACTTTTTAGTTTAAATCAGCGCTGCAAATGAGTAGCAACATGATCAAAACATAAACAATATAAGCTTATTTTTCAAGCTACATTGTTATAACTCTGTTATCACAGCCCATAAAAAAGCCCCTGTACAAACAAGGGCTTTTAAAGATTAAACTAAAACTTAGTTTTTCTCTTTATCAACAATCTTGTTCGCTTGAATCCAAGGCATCATCGCGCGTAACTTATTACCAGTTACTTCAATGCCATGCGCTGCGTTTTGACGACGACGAGCAGTCATTGATGGATAGTTCAACGCACCTTCTTGGATGAACATCTTCGCGTATTCACCAGATTGGATACGTTTCAATGCATTACGCATTGCTTCACGAGACTGTTCGTTGATTACTTCAGTACCAGTCACATATTCACCGTACTCAGCATTGTTAGAAACTGAGTAGTTCATGTCTGCGATACCGCCTTCGAACATCAAGTCAACAATTAACTTAAGTTCATGTAAGCATTCGAAGTAAGCCATTTCTGGTGCATAACCAGCTTCAACCAAAGTTTCGAAGCCCATTTTAACCAATTCAACCGCACCACCACAAAGAACTGCTTGCTCACCGAATAAGTCAGTTTCAGTTTCTTCACGGAAAGAAGTTTCGATGATACCCGTACGACCACCACCTACACCTGAAGCATAAGAAAGTGCAACGTTACGCGCATTGCCAGAAGCATCTTGATGGATCGCGATTAAGTCAGGAACACCTGAACCACGTTGATATTCAGAACGTACTGTGTGACCAGGTGCTTTAGGCGCAACCATGATTACGTCTAAGTCTTTACGTGGAACAACTTGGTTATAAAGAATAGAGAAACCATGAGCAAATGCTAAAGTTGCACCTTCTTTGATGTTTGGTTCAATCACGTCACGATAAAGTTGAGATTGGAACTCATCTGGAGTCAAAATCATGACTAAGTCAGCTTGAGCAACAGCAGCTGGAACTTCAGAAACTTTAAGACCTGAATTTTCAGCTTTTTTCCAAGAAGTAGAACCAGCACGTAAACCAACAGTTACGTCTACGCCAGAATCTTTCAAGTTAAGTGCATGTGCATGGCCTTGTGAACCATAACCAATGATTGCAACTTTCTTGCCTTGGATGATTGATAAGTCACAGTCTTTATCGTAAAAAATTTGCATCTGTTTTCTCCATGAAAACTTTAAAATATGTTGGGTATTTCCCCCTCACCCTAACCCTCTCCCCAAGGAGAGGGAACTCCTTCTCCCTCTGGGAGAAGGTTGGGATGAGGGTTTTTAAAAACTTAAATTGTTAAAACTTTTTCGCCACGCGCGATGCCTGATACACCAGAGCGTACAACTTCAAGAATGGTATTTTCTGCAAGTGCATCAATAAAACCATCAATCTTGTCCGTTGTACCTGCGATCTGAATGGTATAGGTCGTTGGTGTTACATCAACAATTTGGGCACGGAAGATGTCAGCTGTACGTTTAATTTCCGCACGTGCTGCACCCAAGGCTTTCACTTTGATCAACATCAATTCACGTTCGATGTGTGAACCTTCTGACAAATCAACCACTTTTACAACTTCAACCAATTTATTCAGTTGCTTGGTGATTTGTTCAATTTTGTGATCATCGCCATAAGTCGTTAAGGTTAAACGAGATAAGGTTTCATCTTCGGTTGGTGCAACATTCAGTGTCTCAATGTTGTAATTACGTTGAGAAAACAACCCCACCAAACGAGAAAGCGCACCAGCTTCATTTTCAACGAGTACAGAAATAATATGTCTCATTATGTACGCTCCCCTTTGCCTAACCACATATCTTGCATTGATTGCCCAGCAATCAGCATTGGATATACATGTTCTGTACGGTCTACCATGACATTAATGAATACACATTTATCATTAATTGCCATCGCTTCAGCTAACTTAGATTCCAGCTCATCCGCATGATCAATCTGAATACCAACATGACCGTAAGCTTCCATTAACTTGGCAAAGTCTGGTAATGAATCTACATAAGAACTTGAATGACGTCCTTCGTAGTTCATGTCTTGCCATTGCTTTACCATGCCCAAGGCTTGGTTATTTAAGCAAAGGATCTTCACATTCAAGCCATATTGCTTGCAGGTCGATAATTCTTGGATACACATCTGAATCGATGCTTCACCGGTAATACAAACCACTTGCTGATCTGGGAATGCAAGCTTTGCAGCCATTGCATACGGCAAGCCAACACCCATGGTGCCTAAGCCACCAGAGTTGATCCACTGACGTGGACGTTTGTATTTGTAGTAGTTCGCACCAAACATTTGATGCTGACCAACGTCAGAAGTAATGATGGCTTCGCCATTGGTCACGCGATCTAATGCCTCAACCACTTGCTGTGGCTTCATTACACCATTTTGACCAGCGTCATAACGTAAGCCATGTACCTTACGCCACTCATTAATCTGAGACCACCATGCCGCAATTGCTTCAGGGTTTGGCTTAGATACATTCATTTGTTTCAATTGAGCCAACATTTCTTGAAGTACAGGTTCTACCGCACCCACGATTGGGATATGCGCCATAATCGTCTTCGAAATGGTTGCTGGATCAACATCAATATGAATCACTTTGGCATTGAGACAGAATTTTGCAGGGTTATTGGTTACGCGGTCATCGAAACGCGCACCAATGGCCAAAATCACATCTGCATTATGCATTGCCATGTTGGCTTCATAGGTACCATGCATCCCTAACATTCCCACGAATTGTGGATCGTTACCAGGGAAAGCACCTAAACCCATTAAGGTATTAGTGACTGGATAACCTAATAAATGTGCAAGTTCTGTCAATAAGCCAGATGCATTACCTTGAACAACACCACCGCCCGTATAAATCATTGGGCGTTTAGCCGTAATCAACTCATCAATCGCTTTACGAATTTGACCTGAGTGACCACGTGAAGGCGGTTGATATGAACGCATCTTCACTTTTTCTGGATATTCGTAGGCAAATTTTTCTGCAGGGTTGGTCGCATCTTTCGGAATATCAACAACGACTGGACCCGGACGGCCAGACGAAGCGATATAGAATGCTTTCTTAATAATTGCAGGAATTTCACTCGCGTGACGCACTTGGAAACTGTGTTTTACGATTGGACGAGAAATACCAACCATATCGGTTTCTTGGAACGCATCCTCTCCAATAAGATGGCTTGCAACCTGACCAGACAAAATCACCATTGGGATTGAGTCCATGTAGGCTGTTGCGATTGGAGTGACGGTATTGGTAGCGCCTGGTCCAGAAGTGACCAGTACCACACCTGTTTTACCTGTTACGCGTGAGTATGCATCTGCCATGTGACCAGCAGCTTGCTCATGACGCACGAGGTAATGGTTAATTTTGTCTTGTTGAAATAGCGCATCATAAATATGTAATACAGCGCCGCCTGGATACCCAAAAACATGCTCTACGCCTTCGTCCGCAAGCGCACGAACGAGCATTTCACCACCAGATAAAAGTTCCAACGTGATTCACCCTAGTATTTTGCACAATTTATGGGAGACATAAATTGTGTTCATTCATTAACTTTTGCACTTCTTATAAGTGTGCGTATTCTACTCGTTTTTGCTGCAATAGGAAAAATTTTCTGAGACTCATCAGCCGTATAAACTTGATGACATCTCGAATCAAAATGTGCTGGGATAAGCATATTTCAAAAAATCATTCTCTCGGCTAGAAAGAATGTCCATTGCAAGCCATGACATTTATTCGAAGGGTGATCAAATAAACACATATAAAACTTGAGAAAGCATTCTTGTTTCTTTCATAAGCAATGTCAAGAACAAAGAAAAGGATTTTAACGAATATTTTTTAGCTGCCGTTTTTTTAAACACATTTCACAGAATAATTTGGTCTTGTTAAACGCCCATTTATCAAAAAACTATTTTCTTTTTGCTTTAAAATAGGCATTGTAAACTGCTTATTTAGACACTTTGATCGAATATATTCAGCATTCTCTTGGGGAGATCAAATATGAAGACATCTTATTTAAAAACAATCCTATATACAATTTCAGCCGCTACTTTATTGCTTTGCTCTAGCCAAAACTATGCACAACAATATTACAAATGGGTCGATGCCAATGGCTCTACTCATTACACCACTACGCCGCCGCCCAAAGGTGCAAAGCGTTTGGACAAAGTTTCAACGTATGGCAATAGCCATCAAAGCACCAATCCAACGAATCAACAAAGCCATCAAGCGAATCCTGAAGTCACACCGAATGTAACACAGCAAACACCGCCGACAGCGCCATCCACTCCAGCGAACTCAGTTAAACCACAAAGCCCTCCACCTGCCGCAGCATCATCAGAGCGCTAAATAGCGATCTAAACCTGCAAGGTCATCTTCAACACGGCGGCCTTGCAGATAAAATCCCGATCTAAAAACTGACATTTCCTACAATTTTGCGCTATGCTGTGCAGCAATCTTAACTTTACTTTTTTGTTGTATCGCATATCCCTATGACGACTTCTCACATTGACTCCGAATATCAAGCAAGTGCCATTGAGCCTCAAGTTCAACAAGACTGGGACAATCGCAAAGTTTTTAAAGTTGCAGACACTGTAGAGGGCAAACATCGCTATATCCTGTCGATGTTCCCGTACCCAAGTGGCAAACTGCACATGGGGCATGTGCGTAACTACACCATTGGTGACGTGATCAGCCGTTTCCATCGCTTAAAAGGCGAAACAGTATTACAACCAATGGGTTGGGATGCATTTGGTTTACCCGCTGAAAATGCAGCGATTGCACACCAAGTTGCACCAGCAAAATGGACTTTTGAAAACATTGCCTACATGCGTGACCAATTAAAAAAATTGGGTCTGTCTGTCGACTGGGATCGAGAGTTTGCAACGTGTACACCAGAGTACTACCACTGGGAACAATGGTTATTCGTACAACTTTATAAGAAAGGCTTGATCTATCGTAAGTTATCAACCGTGAACTGGGACCCCGTTGACCAGACCGTACTTGCGAATGAACAAGTTGAAAATGGTCGTGGTTGGCGTTCAGGTGCATTGGTTGAAAAACGCGATATTCCAATGTACTACTTCCGCATTACCGACTATGCACAAGAATTATTAGACGATTTAGATACGTTAAAAGATGGTTGGCCACAACAGGTCTTGACCATGCAACGTAACTGGATTGGTCGTTCAACCGGGATGGAAATTACCTTCCCTTCTGCGAATCCAGCAATCTATGCAGATGGCCTAACCGTTTATACCACGCGTGCTGATACCTTGATGGGTGTGACT
Organism: Acinetobacter sp. Ac_3412; assembly: GCF_013072675.1. Taxonomy (NCBI): domain Bacteria; kingdom Pseudomonadati; phylum Pseudomonadota; class Gammaproteobacteria; order Moraxellales; family Moraxellaceae; genus Acinetobacter; species Acinetobacter sp. Ac_3412. Next base: position 109,848 of record NZ_LXUJ01000003.1, read on the forward strand.
TATGTTGCTGTTGCAGCAGAACACCCAATGGCGCTTAAAGCGGCTGAAAACAATCCTGAACTTGCAGCATTTATTGAAGAATGTCGTATGGGTTCAGTTGCCGAAGCGGATTTAGCCACGGCTGAAAAGAAAGGTATGGCAACAGGTTTATCTGTTAAGCATCCAGTGACTGGCGCTGAACTTCCTGTTTGGATTGCCAACTATGTATTGATGTCATACGGTTCAGGCGCTGTGATGGCGGTTCCTGCACATGATGAGCGTGATTTTGAATTTGCCAATAAATTCAACTTGCCAATCAAACAAGTGATCGATGCCCAAGGTGCTGATGATGCAGCATATTCTGCAACTGAATGGCAAGAATGGTATGGCTCGAAAGATGGCAAACTGGTTAATTCGGGCGAGTTTGATGGTTTAGCATTCCAAGCTGCTTTTGATGCCTTCCTTGCAAAATTAGAACCACAAGCTTTAGCTAATTCTAAGGTTCAATTCCGTTTACGTGACTGGGGTGTTTCTCGTCAACGTTACTGGGGTTGCCCAATTCCAATGATCAACTGTAATAGCTGTGGTCAAGTCACAGTTCCAGAAGATCAATTACCTGTGGTATTACCGACCGATGTGGTTCCAGATGGTTCTGGTAACCCATTGAACAAGATGCCTGAATTCTACGAAACCAAATGCCCAAGCTGTGGCGGTGATGCGCGTCGTGAAACAGACACCTTGGATACCTTTGTAGAATCCTCTTGGTACTATGCACGTTATGCCTCTCCAGACTTTACTGGCGGTATGGTAAAACCTGAAGCAGCACAAAGCTGGCTTCCTGTGAACCAATATATCGGTGGTGTTGAACATGCAATCTTGCACTTACTTTATGCACGTTTCTTCCATAAATTGATGCGTGATGAAGGTGTGGTACAAGGTAATGAACCATTTACCAACTTGCTCACTCAAGGCATGGTGTTGGCAGATACCTTCTACCGTGAAGCAGAAAACGGCAAGAAAACTTGGTTCAACCCTGCTGACATCGAATTAGAACGTGACGAAAAAGGCCGTATTCTATCTGCGAAATATTCACGTGATGGTCAGGAAGTTGTGATTGGCGGACAAGAAAAAATGTCGAAGTCAAAAAACAACGGCATTGACCCACAGGCGATTATTGATCAATACGGCGCAGATACTGCACGTGTCTTTATGATGTTTGCTGCACCACCAGATCAATCACTCGAATGGTCTGATGCAGGTGTTGAAGGAGCTAACCGCTTCTTGAAACGTGTATGGCGTTTGGCTGCTGGCTTCTTGGAAAAAGGCAATCAAGCAACGGCGATCGATACTGCAAACTTATCGAAAGATGCGCAAGATTTACGTCGTAAAACCCATGAAACCATCCAAAAAGTGGGTGATGACATCGAACGTCGTCATGCGTTCAACACGGCAATTGCCGCATTGATGGAATTACTCAATGCCAGCAATAAGTTCGAAGCAAAAGATGACAATGATGTAGCTGTTGCACGTGAAGCAATCACCACATTGCTCACCTTACTTGCACCATTTGCACCACATTTGAGTCAAACTTTGTTAACTCAGTTTGGTTTGGAATTAACGACGATCGAATTCCCGCAAGTGGATGAGTCAGCGTTAACCCGTAATACACAAACGATTGTTGTACAAGTGAATGGTAAACTTCGTGGTAAGTTAGACGTCGCAGTCGATATCTCAAAAGATGATTTATTGGCATTGGCAAAAGCCTTACCAGAAGTACAACAATTCTTGACTGGCCCTACCAAGAAAGAAATTGTGGTACCAAATAAACTTGTTAACTTAGTAGTTTAATAATCCTTTCTAACCTCTCTTAAAAAAGAGAGGTTTCCCCCTTCTATAAGAAAAAGGGATTAGAAAAGATTTCATTCGAGGAATAAATATGCACTTAGCGCAACGTGCAGCTGCTATCGTACTCACTTTAGGCCTAAGTGCAGGCTTAGTCGGCTGTGGCTTTCATCTAAAGGGAAGTAATCCAACAGCAGCGCCACTGGTCTATAACAAACTCACGCTCGCCATGCCTGCGAGTACCAGCGAACTTGAAAATAAGCTCAGTATTTATCTCAGCGCTACCGGTGTTCAACTGAGTAATGCCAATGATGCTTATGTGCTTCGTATATTGGATTACACCCCTCGCCGCCAATTACTGAATGGTAAATTGACAGAAGTGTTGTTACGTTTAACCGTGACCTTCCAGATTGAAGACCGCCAAGGCAAAAAAATTACCGAACCCCGTACCTTAACCGCTTCTCGTACCTATCAATACGACGTGGCAACGGTCAACACTGATAACCAACAAGAAGCTTATCTAAACCGTATTGTGATTGATGATGTGGCGCAGCAAATTACGCGTCAAATCGCAGCCAATCGTTTACCTAAAGCTCAACCTTAATTTGTCATTATGAAACTAGATTATGTTCAAGCATTAAAACGTGTTGATGAGGCTCGCGGTGCATGGATTATGCACGGACAAGAGCCTTTGCTTGAACAAAATCTGCTCGACACTTTCCGCAAAAGCTGGCAACAACAAGAGATTGAACGCCAACGTTATGACATTAGTAGTGTCAATGACTGGAAAAATGTCTTTAATGCACTCAACAGTTTATCGCTATTTTCGCAGCAACTTGCAATTGAAGTGCATGGCAATATCAAACCCGATGCCAACGGCTTAAAACTGCTGAAGCATTATATTCAACATAATGAACATAACCTCTTACTGATTGTTTTACCGAAGCAAGACAGCAGCAGTTTAAAGTCAGCTTTTTTCCAAGTGGTCGAAGCCAATGGTGTTGTGGTTGCGCTGACGGCGACCTACCCACAAGACCGACAACGTATTTTAAGCATAGAAGCCGAAAAACTGGGGATTCAACTGAATCATGATGCTTGGCAATGGTTGATGCAGCATCATGAACATAACTTGTTGGCTGCTAAAAACAGTTTAATGCGGGTTGCGGATACTTTCCCCGATATCCAACAGATTCAGATTGAACAATTGTATTCCTGCTTACAGGACCAATCCCGTTATACGACTTATGATTTAAGTGATGCCTTGCTTGCTGGAAACTTGGCACAGTCAGTCAAGATTTACCAATATCTAATCGCTGCGGGTGAGCCTGATAGTCTGATTTTATGGACCCTAAGCAAAGAAATGCGCTTACTGATGCAGCTATTTGAACAGCCACATAATGCGATTCAACTTGGGATCTGGAAAACCAAAGTATCACAATATCAACAAGCTCTACGTCGTTTAAATCCAAGACAGTTTCTAACTTGGTCTGATTTATTGTTGCGTATTGATGCAGCGATCAAAGGTATGTCCAAAGAAAATCCAGAACAACTGATGCTACAAGCCTTAGCTGAACTGTGTGGTACTACACTGTTTGCTCGACCTGCTTAGAGCATTCATCTCCATCACATAATAAGAATAATGGATCAACGCATGTCATTCCATTTAAGCCCTGACCAAATCAAGCAGATCAAAAATCTATTCCAACAAGCCGACAGCCTGATCATCAGTGCAGGTGCTGGTATGGGCGTCGATTCAGGTCTGCCTGACTTTCGAGGTAATCAGGGCATGTGGCAAGCCTATCCCGAACTAGGTAAACAACGCATCGATTTCACCGAAATTGCCAATCCAGCCGCGTTTAAACGGCATCCACGTTTGGCTTGGGGATTTTATGGACACCGTCTGGCACTGTATCGTCAGACCACACCCCATTCAGGCTTTCTACAACTGAAGCAACTGACAGAAATATTAGAACTCCCTACTTTTGTATTTACCTCGAATGTTGATGGCCAATTTCAAAAAGCGGGATTTAATCCTGATCACATTTATGAATGTCATGGTTCAATTCATCATCTGCAATGCCTAGATGCGTGTACACAGACCATTTGGCCCGCAGATGAATTAAGACCAGAAATCGATCATCAGGACTGTCAATGGCTGGGGCAATTGCCACAATGTCCATACTGTGATGGTCTGGCACGACCAAATATCTTAATGTTCAATGATATGGGTTGGTTAAGCCACCAACATGATCAGCAGGCAAAACACTTAAAAGCTTTTCTAAAAGATCATCAGCGTCCTGTGGTGATCGAAATGGGCGCTGGTACAGCCATTCCAACCGTACGTTATTTTAGTGAGCAATTTGCGCCAGGTCTGATTCGAATTAACCTACGTGAATATACGCTCCCTGCATCAGGTGGCATCGCCCTTGCAACAACGGCTGAACAAGGTGTGCGTAGTATTTATCAGATTTTTATAGAATAACTTATCGGCAAAAAAGCAAATAATTCTCATTCTAGATTAAAAATATTCACGCTTTATCCTTATTTCACTTTTATACTAAGTCCAGTTTTTCACTTTTGACCTGCTGCCATGCCAAAAACAAACGTAAAAAAAATCCAACCGCGTAAAATCATTATGATCGCTATCGGGGTGCTGATCATTGCAGCGCTCGGATGGATGTTCTTCAAACCTAAAGCCCAAGCACCACAATATATTAGCGCTGAAGTCTCTCGCGGCGATATCGAAGATTCGGTATTGGCAACTGGGGTACTGGAAGCCACCAAAATGGTAAGTGTCGGTGCGCAGGTATCGGGTCAGGTGAAAAAAATGTATGTGCAATTGGGTGACCAAGTCAAACAAGGTCAGTTGATTGCGCAAATTGACTCGATTCGCCAAGAGAACGAACTCAAAACAGCCGATGCCAGTATTAAAAATCAACAAGCGCAGTTGGCAGTACAGCAAGCCAATTTAGCCAAGGTTGAAGCGGAATATAAACGCCAACAAGCCATGTATAGCCAAGATGCCACTTCGCGTGCTGAACTCGAAAGTGCGTTGGCAAACTTTAAAACAGCTCAGGCACAAATTACCTCGATTAATGCACAAATCGAGCAATCTCGCCTGACCTTGGCTACGGCAAAAGAAGATTTAGGTTATACCCGTATCGTGGCACCGATGGATGGCACCATTGTGGCGATTGTGACGGAAGAAGGTCAAACCGTAAACGCCAACCAAACTGCACCGACCATCGTGAAATTAGCAAAACTCGATACCATGACCATCAAGGCACAGATTTCTGAAGCCGATGTCATGAAAGTTGAACAAGGTCAAACCGTGTATTTCACCACTTTAGGCAATAGCGATAAAAAACATTACGCTAAATTGCGCCAAGTGGAACCTGCACCAAATTCGATTAATACCGAAACCAGCAGTAGCAGCAGCTCATCAACGTCGAATGCTGCGGTGTACTACAACGCTTTATTTGATGTACCGAATGAAGACGGCAAACTTCGTATTGATATGACCGCACAGGTTTATATTGTGTTGGCCGAAGCAAAGAATGCACTGACTGTGCCTGCGGCAGCCATCCAAACTCAACGTGGTAACCGTGCTAAGGGTGGCCAAGCCAATGGTGCTTCATCAGCTGATCAAGCGAAAAAACCAGATGCTGACAAGACACAACGTCCAAAACGCCTAGAGCTCAGTGAAGAAGAAAAAGCACTGGTTGCACAAGGCAAAGCTTCAACAGGTATGGTTCGTGTCTTACAAGCTGATGGTACGGCTCAGCCGCAACCAGTATTGATTGGCCTGAATAACCGTGTCACCGCACAAGTGCTTAAAGGTTTAAAACAAGGTGATCAAGTGGTGATTGCAGATGCCTCAGACAGTTCAAATGAAGCAGCCAAACGTAGCAATCAACGTGCAATGAGAATGTAATATGACTCAAAATCAAACACATTCATCACAACCACTACTTGAAGTCAGTCAGCTCACCCGTGAATTTCCTGCGGGTGAAGGAACTGTACAAATCCTTAAAGGCATTGATTTAAAAATTTATGCAGGTGAGTTGGTTGCGATTGTCGGGCAATCAGGTTCGGGTAAATCCACCTTGATGAACATCTTGGGTTGTCTTGATAAGCCCAGCGCAGGGAGTTACAAGGTCAATGGTCGAGAAACACGCCAACTAGAACCAGATGAACTGGCACAATTACGCCGTGAATATTTTGGTTTTATTTTCCAGCGTTATCACTTATTGGGTGATCTCAGTGCTTCAGGTAACGTTGAGGTTCCTGCAATTTATGCGGGTGTAGACAGTCATCTTCGCCAAGAACGTTCTGCCGAACTGTTGTCCGAACTGGGGTTAGAAGAACGTTTGCATCATCGACCAAGCCAGCTATCTGGTGGTCAGCAACAACGTGTGTCGATTGCACGTGCGTTGATGAATGGTGGTGATGTGATTCTTGCCGATGAACCCACAGGTGCATTGGATAAGAATAGTGGTGTCGAAGTAATGCGCATTTTGCGTGAGCTGAATGCCAAAGGCCATACCATTATTCTGGTCACCCATGATCTCAATGTCGCGAAAAATGCGACCCGAATTATTGAGATCAGCGACGGTAATATTATTTCCGACCGCGCCAACACGCCTGAACATAATGACCCCGAACTGGAGCATCAAACCTTAGAGCGTAACCCGCAGAAGAAAACCTCTGCTTGGCGTTCGTTCTTCGATCGTCTTGGTGAAGCATTCCGTATGGCATTGCTCGCCATGAATGCGCACCGTATGCGTACTTTTTTGACCATGCTCGGGATTATTATCGGGATCGCATCCGTAGTTTCGGTGGTGGCGTTAGGCAATGGTTCACAGAAGCAAATTTTAGAAAATATTAGTAGTCTGGGCACCAATACCATTACCGTGTATCAAGGTCGTGGCTTTGGTGATAACTCACGAACCTCACAAGTCAAAACACTAGTCCCTGCCGATGCCGAAGCACTGGCAGAACAGCCCTATGTCGATGGGGTTAGTCCTTCTGCCAATACCAGTTTAACCCTGCGTTATAAAGATACTGAGGCAGCGGCAACGGTCAATGGGGTCAGTTCTGATTTCTTCTATGTCCGTGGTATGACCTTTAAATCAGGACAGCCTTTCGATAAGGCAAGTGTGACTGAACGTGCCCAAGATGTGGTAATTGATACCAATACTGAAAAGACCTTCTTTGCTGATGGCACCAATCCTGTCGGTCAAGTATTGCTGTTAGGCAGTGTACCGAGTCGAATTATCGGCGTGATTGATGCCCAGCAAGGCTTTATGGGAAATTCAGACAGCCTGAATGTTTATCTGCCCTACTCTACGGTCATGAGTCGTATGTTGGGGCAATCCAATGTTCGTAGCATCATCGTGCGTATTAAAGATGAATACCCAAGCAGCGCCGCTGAAAATGCGATTCTGACCTTGCTGGAACAGCGTCACGGCGCACAAGATGTGTTTACCCAAAACTCTGACAGTATTCGTGAAACCATCCAGCAAACCACTGCAACCATGACCCTGTTAATTTCTGCAATCGCTGTGATTTCTTTAGTCGTAGGCGGTATTGGGGTGATGAACATTATGCTGGTTTCTGTGACTGAACGAACCCAAGAGATTGGCGTACGCATGGCGGTTGGTGCTCGACAAAGTGACATTTTGCAGCAATTCCTGATTGAGGCAATTCTGGTCTGTTTACTGGGCGGTATCTTGGGTGTACTCCTATCTTTAGGGATTGGACAAATCATCGGACACTTTGCCAAAGGCGTGATTGAAATGAGTTATTCAACCACCTCGATTGTTGCAGCCTTTGTCTGCTCAAGCATGATTGGTATTGTATTTGGCTTCTTGCCAGCACGAAATGCGGCACAACTCGATCCAGTTGCTGCTTTAGCGAGAGAATAAGGAATTTGAGTATGTCTTTTCAATTCACAAAATTAGGACTTGCACTGGTACTCACTGGTTCCTTAGCTGGCTGTTCTGCTGTCGTCAAAACACCCTATAACGCACCAACAGTCCAAGTGCCGCAACAGTTCCAGTACGATGCACAAAAAAGTAAAAGTATCAATTTAACTGATCAATGGTGGACGCTATTTAACGATACCCAGTTGAATCAATTGGTCGATCAAGTGTTGGCTAAAAATAGTGACTTAAGTGTCGCAGGCATCACCCTGCAACAAGCCCGACTACAAGCAGGGCTCGCTGAAAATAAACAAGGAATTCGAACCAGTTCAAGTGTCTCTGCGGGTCATAATTATGATCTGCGTTCTGGCGATGGCTCTGACCGTGGTTTATCGACTAGTGTTGGCGTCAGCTATGAGCTCGATTTATTTGGCAAGCTTGCCAGTCAAACTGAAGCAAGCCGATGGGAAGCCTTAGCCACTGAGCAAGATTTACAAGCGACTGCACAAAGTCTAGTTGGTACGACAGCAAAACTGTATTGGCAGTTAGGCTATCTGAATGAACGCTATCAAACCATTCAGCAAAATTTAGCCTCAACTCAAAAAACCTATTCTTTGGTGCAATCACAATACAAAGCAGGTGCGGTATCTGGTTTGGACCTCACCCAGGCTGAACAATCGGTGCAAAGCCAAAAAGCCAGTCTCAGTCAGATTGAACAACAGCGTGTTGAAGCACGAACTGCCCTTGCAGTCCTGCTGCATGAACCTGTACAACAACTGAATATTCAAGAGCCTGCGCAGTTACCTCGCAATGCCTTGCCGAATATCGCGGTCGGACTCCCTGCTGATATTTTATCGCGTCGCCCAGACCTACAAGCATCTGAGTTACGCTTGCGCAAGACTTTAGCGAATAAGGATGCAACTAAAGCCAGCTATTATCCTTCGATTAATTTGACTGGGAATGTTGGCTCTTCCAGCACGTCTTTAACCCAACTGTTAAAGAACCCAGCCTTGACGCTAGGCGCAAGCTTAAGTCTGCCCTTCTTGCAATATAACGATATGAAGAAGGATATTACGATTAGTGATCTGGAGTATGAAAAAGCCATTACCCAATATCGTCAAACGCTATACCAAGCTTTTGCCGATGTGGAAAATGCATTATCAAATCGCACTCAACTGAATCAGCAAGTGCAGTTACAGCAACGTAATGTTGAGCTAGCAGATAAAACAGAACGTTTAACCGAAGTGCGTTATCGCAATGGTGCGATTGCGTTAAAGAACTTATTGGATGCGCAGGAAACCACACGTAATGCACGACTCAGCTTGGTTGAAACCAAGCAGAATCAATACAATGCCTATGTGACTTTAATGCAAGCTATGGGTGGAAGTCCTGTTAAAGAGTAATCCCATCTAAACGTATAAAGCCGATATTTTAAATACTCAATATCGGCTTTATATTCTTCATAAGCGTTCTAATTGCTGTATCGCTTTTTCAAAACCTTGAGATGCGGCTTGCTGATAATAGCTTTTCGCCTTTTCTTGGTCTGCTAAAACCCCACGACCATAGTAATAAAGATTGCCAAGATTAAAACTACTGTCGATATTGCCTTTCTTATTTGCTTGCTCGAATAAGGTAAAAGCTTCTGAATAATTCTGCTCTACTCCATATCCATTTTCATACATTTCTCCCATATTATTGATTGCAGAAGCATCCCCTTTTTGCATTGCTTGTATGAACCAATAACAGGCTTGTTCATAATCCTGAGTTACACCACGCCCTAAAGCATAGAATGCCCCTAGATTATTTTGTGCTTCGATCACACCAGCATGCGCTGCTTTTTGATACCAGAAAAATGCTTTGTCATCATTTTGATGAACATCTACGCCTTCTGCATAAAGTGTTGCGAGTCGATATTGTGATGAAGGATGATTGAATTGCGCGGCTCTTTCAAAATAGTCCAGTGCTTTATGGATATCTTTGTCAAAAACTTTTCCTTCAATATATACCAACCCCAATAAATTCAGTATCGATTGTTGAGAAATATCAGAACTTTGGAACTGTTCTAAATCAAGCAATGTTTTCTGAATATATCCTTGTGCTTTTTGGATATTCTCGGGGCTAGGCTCAAGTTCAACCAAACATACTGCATAGCCGACAGAACCCGCCAAGCTACCTAACTCAGCACTTTGCTGTAAATAAGGGAACGCCTTATGTGCATTTGGTTGAATGCTTTGACAACCATATAAATATAATAAACCTAAGTTATCTATAACTTGCTGATGACCTTCTGTGTCAAGCATACTCTCCCATAATACAATTGCACGTTGGATATTTTCCCTATCCAAGTCATTTTCCATTAGTAATGCACTGCCTAGATCAATTGTGGCTTGTATATGTCCTTGATCAACAGCCTTTTGTAGCCAATGCTGAACTTGCGAAAAATCAACAGAGGTTCCTAAGCCATACATATACAACATACCTAGATTTGCAATTGCCTCAAGGTTATTACTTTCAGCTGCACGCTTGATCCAATAAAATGCTTGTTCAAAATTTTGGTTTGTGCCATGCCCCGTAAAATAACAACAGATTCCAACTAATCGTTGTGCATCTGCATGTCCATTCTCGGCTAATGCCAACCATTTAATAAACGCCCTAACCTGATTTTTAGTAACACCCAACCCGACGTAAAAAGCCCACGCCAACTGATTTTCAGCATCTACATTACCTAGATCAGCTGCTTTTTGATACAACTGAAAAGCGTATTGGTTGTCTTGAACAACATCTTCTCCGAGCTCATACAATCGAGCAATTTGAAACATCGCTTCATGACATTCTTCATTTAATTCCAACGCTTTATGAAAATATTCCAAGGCAAGTTTAGGATTTCTCTCAGCGACTAAACCATCCAGTGACATCGTACCCATTAACACATTCGACAAGGGAAAAATTTCAGCGACCTCAGACCAGAGTTCATAAGCTTTTTTATAATCTTGTGGCACGCCATCACCATCAAAATAGGCAAATGCGCTGTGATAAATTTGATAATTCTGCGTTAGAGCCTGTAACGATTCCTCGGTATATTCAATATCAGCATCTATAAGTTGTTGTCGAAGTTCATGTTCCAAACTTGATTGAGTATTTTGTTTTCGCTTTTCTGATTTTTCAATTCGGTCTACTCCCCAATAAATCATAATTGCAACAACAAAAACGACGATTAACCAAAACATTATTCCCCCTAAGTATTAATAATTATTCATTTTATTCCACCTAAATATTACATTATCAGAAACTTAGAACAATAATATTTCATTTAATTTATTTTCATTCTAAAGCTATTTAAATAGGTAGCATGAGATTTTAAATTAAAATTAAACAATCCCCAATGAAATTGACTTCCCTATATAATTTAAATGCAACAATGGTTTAACAGTATAGAAAAACATAATAAATGAGTTCAAAAGATGAGTTATATTTTTAGAATTCTACTATGTTGCTAAAAAAATAAAGCCGCTATAAAAGCGGCTTTATCAAATAATTTAGAGCAATCTAATTATTCATCATCCATCATGCTTTGGCTCATACCAACCGTATTAAAACCACCATCAACATACATGATTTCACCAGTAATACCTGAAGCCCACGGCGAGCAAAGGAATAATGCGGCATTACCCACTTCTTCAATGGTCACATTACGTTTGAGTGGGGCAATTTTTTCATTGGCATCTAACATTTTACGGAAAGACTTGATGCCTGATGCGGCCAAAGTACGGATTGGGCCCGCAGAAATTGCATTGACACGAATACCATCTACACCCAAGCTTGATGCTAAATAACGAACGCCTGCTTCTAACGATGCTTTCGCCATCCCCATCACGTTATAGTTCGGCATCACACGCTCAGAACCTTGATAAGTCAAAGTCAATAAACAACCTTGACGCGCTTGCAATAATGGTTTAGCCGCACGTGCCATCGCGATAAAGCTATAGGCACTAATGTCATGCGCAATTTTAAAACCTTCACGGTCGGTCACATCAGTAAAGTCACCATCGAGCGTATGTGCAGGTGCAAAACCGATTGAATGTACCACACCGTCTAAACCATCCCAGTGTTTTGCCAATTCAACAAAAGCATTGTCAATTTCTGCGTCAACAGCAACATCACAAGGAAAAACCAGTGTTGAACCAAACTGTGCTGCAAAATCATCGACACGTTTTTTCAGCTTTTCATTTGGATAAGTAAACGCAAGCTCTGCACCTTCACGGTGTAACGCAGAAGCAATACCGAAAGCAATCGATAATTTACTTGCAATACCGGCAATTAAAAAACGTTTACCAGCTAAAAGTCCTTGTGACATCTTATTCTCACTCGAAAAATTTTCACCACATGATGCCAATAATCAGCGCATTGCGGAATTGCATAAACCATCTTTTTTACAATCTTGCATAAAAAAATCGCCTCCACTTGAAGACGATTTGTATTTTTTACTTGAATCAGAACTTAATCATCACCGCGTAACAGACTCAATAAACGCAAGAATGAATAATACATCCACACCAATGTTGCCAATAAGGCGATGGCACAGATCCATTCAAATGCTTTTGGTGCGCGTTGTGCAGCCGCATTTTCAATCAAGTCAAAATCCAAGATCAGATTTAATGAAGCAATCACCGCAACAAAGGCAGCAAAGCCAATACCCAACCAGTTGCTTTCAAAGATATAAGGAATACTTGAACCAAAAGCCAAACGTAAAATGATTTGCACCACAAATACCAAGGCAATGGCAATCGAGGCAGAAATCACAACCGCTTTAAACTTTTCAGTGGCACGAATCACTTGGAATTTATATAAGGCAAATAAAACCAATGTGGTCACGAAAGTCGCAAGCAAGGCTTGTAAAGGAACACCTGGATATTTCAACTGGAAAATAAACGATACGCCACCTAAAAACGCCCCTTCAAATAAGGCATAAGGAATGGCTAAAGCTGGTGCAGTATTGGATTTAAATGTGGTAATCAAGGCAAGGATTAAACCACCAATTGCACCGATAATTGTTGCAGCATAGGCAATCGAAAGATTCGCTGTCATCGCACAGTAGAAAAATAAGGCCATACCTAGAACGGCAGCAATCACAGTTAGAAGTACAGATTTTTGGATCGCACCCTGAATGGTCATGGGCTCAGCCAAATCTTGATAGGTTTCTACCCGTGTTAAAATAGGGTTAGTACTTTGCATGTACGCTCTCTTTTTTATAGTTTGCAATTAAACATCGAGTTTAAGCGATTTTTTGAGCAAGCCCAAATTTTTTCACGCATTAAAAAAGGAGCCTCCGCTCCTTTTATGTATTACCCAATAATCGATTACTTATCGTTATTCATAATAAAAAAGTATTCACGATAGTATTTCAATTCTGCAATTGAATCACGGATGTCATCCATCGCCAAGTGTGAGGCATTTTTCTTTAAACCACTCATAATTTCAGGTCTCCAGCGTTTCGCTAGCTCTTTCACCGAAGACACATCTAAATTACGATAATGGAAGAATTGTTCCAATTCAGGCATCAAACGATGCAAGAAACGGCGATCTTGGCAAATCGAGTTACCACACATTGGTGATGATTTTGGACTCACCCATTTCTTTAAGAACTCAAGGGTTTGCTGTTCAGCATCTTGAGCCTTAAGTTTACTACGGCGTACCCGCTCAATCAGACCCGACTGGCCATGTTGCTTGGTATTCCACTCATCCATCGCATTTAGAATCAAATCAGATTGATGTACCGCTAAAACAGGTCCTTCAGCCAAGATATTCAAATGGTCATCTGTAATAATTGTTGCAATTTCAATAATCTTGTCGTTATCGGTATCAAGACCTGTCATTTCCAGATCGATCCAAATTAATCGTGTATCAGGGGTGCTACTCATGGATGGCGATTCTAAAGTGCTTAAAAACATCAATAGTAGCAAATTAATTACATCTTGGCTGTAATTCTATAGTGGCTTCGTGCTATTTTTGCGGTCTTCAAAGTGTGGATTTTTTGGGATATGAATGGCTTTAATTCGTAAGCGTCGTTTAACCGAACAACAGCAGCGTCGTATTGAGAAACAGCATAAATCACGTCAAGACGACATTGACACATCGCAAGATCTGGATGGACTGGTTGTTCAGCATTATGGTCGTCAACTCGAAGTACAAGCTTTATCTGTGCCTGAACAGCACCCTGAAAAACCACAAGTGGCTGAAGGTGAGCCAGAACCGTTCTGGAAACCGATTGAACTCGACAGTGTTTGGCGTTGTCATACCCGTACCAACCTAGAACTTTTGGTCACAGGCGATCGAGTTAAATGGCAGGCTGATCCGATTACCGGTTTAGGCATTATCACCGCGATTTATCCAAGACAATCGCTCCTGACCCGCCCCGATCGTTATCACAAAGTGAAACCCGTCGCAGCCAATATCAGTTTGATTGTGATTGTATTTGCACCTTTACCAGAACCTGCACCCACATTGATTGACCGCTATCTGGTCGCTTGTGCCGATGCCAATATTCCAGCACTGTTAGTCCTGAATAAATCAGATTTACTGACTGAAAATGACCCGATTCTCACCTTGCTCAGTGAATATGAATCTTTAGGTTATGAAACCTTGATTTGTCATTCGCAAGGTGACTTATCTGTGCTTTCAAACCGCATTGATAATGAAACGGTGGCTTTCGTGGGGCAGTCAGGTGTTGGAAAAAGCTCACTGATCAATACCATCGTTCCCGATGCGGCCCAGAAAACCAATATCATTTCTGAGAACTCGGCACTGGGTCAGCACACAACAACATCGACACGTTTGATTAAATTTGGAACAAACGGTGCGTTGATTGATTCCCCAGGAATCCGTGAATTTGGGCTGTGGCATCTCAGTTTAGAAAAGGTTCGTACCGGTTTTCCAGAGATTGAAGCGCATTTAGGGCTATGCCAGTTCCGTAACTGCACCCATACCCATGAGAAAAATTGTGCGCTGAAACAAGCGGTTGATGCTGGCGAAATTTTGCCGCGCCGTTTAGACAGCTATTTACGTTTACTGGATGAAATTCAGGAAGCACAGCAAAAAAGTTAATTTTCTTCGCTGCTTGCCCTTGAACTAAAGATTTTGATCACCATTGAGATAAGTTATACTCAGGGTCAATTTTGATTTTAACTTTAGGTGACTTGTGGAACGCTGGTTAGAGTTTATGGGGAATCACCCCTTCTTATTTGGTACGCTCGGCGTGTTAATCGTGTTGTTCTTTATTTTAGAAGGGCAACGCAATGGTCGTAAAATTTCACCACAATCTCTAGGTATTTTGGTCAAGGCAAAAAATGCCATCTTGATCGACTTACGTGATGGAAAAGATTTCCGTGATGGACACATCAGTGGCAGTCGTAACATTCCATACAGCCAGATTACAAGTCATATCGATGAATTAAAAGCAAGTGATCGTCCACTGGTCTTCATTTGTAACTTAGGTCAGGTTGCAGGCTCAGCATTGCAGAAAGTTGGTCATACCGACAGCTACCGCTTAGACGGCGGTATTAGCAACTGGAAAGCTCAAGGCTTACCTTTAGTGAAAAGCAAAACCAAAGCTTAAGGAGAGATAAAATGACTACGCAAAACGTCACCATTTATTCAACGCTTTCTTGCCCATATTGCGTACGCGCAAAACAATTACTTGAGCGTAAAGGCGTTGCTTATAAAGAAATTAATCTTTCTAATGAAGCACCAGAAGTTCGTCTTGAGTTAATGCAACGTACCAATCATCGTACTGTGCCGCAAATTTTTATCAAAGACCAATTTATTGGCGGTTTTGATCAACTTTATGCTTTAGAGCGTGAAGGCAAACTCGACCAATTATTAGCTTAACAACATCTAAATCCAAGATTTAAGGAAAAACAATGAGCGAAGAACAAGTTCAACCACAACTCGCGTTAGAACGTATCTATACCAAAGACATTTCTTTTGAAGTTCCAGGTGCACAAGTTTTTACCAAGCAATGGCAACCTGAACTGAACATCAATTTATCTTCTGCAGCAGAAAAAATTGATCCAACTCACTACGAAGTGTCTTTAAAAGTTGTGGTTCAAGCAAACAACGAAAATGAAACTGCGTTCATCGTTGATGTAACTCAATCAGGGATTTTCTTGGTTGATGGTGTAGAAGAAGATCGCCTCCCATACATCTTAGGTGCTTACTGCCCAAATATCTTGTTCCCGTTCTTACGTGAAGCGGTCAATGATTTAGTGACTAAAGGTAGCTTCCCGCAATTGCTGCTTACACCAATCAACTTTGATGCTGAATTTGAAGCAAACATGCAACGCCTACAAGCGGATGCAGATGCGCAAGGTCAAGCATAAGGCTTTAGCCTTGAATCAAAAAAACCACAGCAACTGCTGTGGTTTTTTTATCATAATAAAAAAGATCCGAATAAAACGAGAATAAACCATGACCACAACACTTTATCCGCTATGCCAACAGGTCTTTCCTGAACTAACACAGGTTCCTCATCCTGCTCATGCACACGATTTTCATCAATTTATCAATTGGGCCAACACCTTACATTCCAACATTCAATATGTTGAGTTAAAAGAATACTATGACAATGACACCGACAAGTGCTATCAACTACAACAAGCCCAAGTCGATATTGAACAACTGAATAATCGTATTGAAGCTGAGGTTGAACAAGTCTTCGCTGAATATGCAGAGAGCGCTCCAGAACAGCAGAATGAAATTGATTTTGCTGAACATATCTATGCGATTTTATTTGACAATATCTATGCGGTTGCAGAACAACATGGTCTGGCCTTGCTGCTGATCTCGAATGAAAATCCTTATTGGATGCTGGTTCCCGACCAAACTGAGCAGATTAATCACCTGATTGAGGCTTTTAATGCAACGTTTTCAGATGTTGAGCTCTATCACTATGTTTAATATTGAGTAGCCTTATTCCACAATGGTTCTAAAAGTCAGATTCACCCGTGCCATACTGACTTTTTTGGTCGGCGGTAGGCGATGCAACCAATAGGTCTGCGTGGTGTCTTTCATCACCAATAAGCTACCATGTTCTAAATAAAGTTCGACTTTTTCTTTGCTCTGCTTATGTTTAAATGCGAATTTACGCTCGGCACCAAAACTAAATGAGGCAATCGCGCCATCTTTTTTTAAATCCGTTTCACCATCGCTATGCCAAGCCATCCCCTCTTCACCACTATGATAAAGATTGAGCAAACAAGAGTTAAATGTCTCCCCCGTTAAATTTTCGGCCAGTTGTTTTAACTCCAGTAATTCCTGTGTCCACGGCAAGGCATATTTATTCATATTGGAATAGGTATATTCAAAGCGTCGATCTCCATACCACGCTACTTTACGTTTAGTCGTCAATAACTTTCCAAAGATCAGTGCCTGATCATTTTCCCATGCAATGGTCTGCATCAGTTGATCAAAATAATGATCTGCCGCCGCGGTCTGCACCACTTTGCCGTAGTACTGTACCGTGCCGTCATAAGGCAAATGATTCTGCTTTGGATCAGCTTCAATATCAAATAGTTGCATCTTTCCACTTCTTATAGGCTTGCTGCATACAATGTCCACACGGTCTGAAACCTTGTGCAATTGCTTCTTGCTCATCGACAAAAAATACCCGATTCTTTCTCAGCATGCGCTTCCCTGAAGCACAGGTCAATCTGCCATAAATTTTAAGCTGTACGTTTCCAGCATACAAAATTTCCTGCTGTTTTAGTTTCAGATGCAGCTCGGTCTGCGTTAATTCTAGATGCCGCCACATCAGACTAACTCACCGCATCATGGAAAATGATGCCTAAGCTATAACGCTCCCCTTGATGAATTGGGCTGACACCATGTTTCATCTGCACCCGATAATAGCCTTGACTGCCTTTTTCAGGCTTAAATTGGGTGGTGAAAATCAACAGATCACCCTGCTGTGGCTGCATCACCATAGCCTTAGATTGAGCCCTAGGAGTTTGTTGGGTGAAGACCAGTTCTCCGCCCCTAAAATCCACATTCGGCTGACTCAATACAATCACCAACTGTATCGGGAAATACACCTCACCATATAAGTCCTGATGAAGCGTATTAAAGCCGCCTTGTCCATATTTCAAAATCAGTGGTGTTGCCAGCGTTTGTCCCTGTTGATGGCACTGCTGGAGAAATTCAGGATGAGAGCATGGAAAGGAGTGCTCTAACTTCAGCACCCGAAACCATGCATTGGCAATCGGCGCCAAATAAGGATAGATCTCATACCGTATTCGCTCAATCAGATTGGGTAAAGGGTAGGTAAAATATTTATATTCACCTCGACCAAAGCGATAGCGTTGCATCTCAACCGTTTTACGATACAGTTCGGTTTGCGGATATGCCTGTTTCAGCATCTCACATAACTCGGTCGATAAAACCTGCTCAATCAGGGCACAGCCCTGTTGATGCATTTGCTCAGTGATGGCCTCCCAATCCGCAGCTTGAATTTTATCAATCACGGTTTGGATTTGTGTCAATTCAGATGGCTGCATGGGTTTGTACACCTTCCCAACCGATCAGTGCTGTTTTACGCAATGTTCCCCATTCGTAACCGCCAAAAGCCCCTGTAGACTGAATCACCCGATGACACGGGATCAGGAATGCCACAGGATTACTACCAATAGCCGTGCCGACCGCTCGCGCAGCTTTGGGATGCTCAATTGCCTTGGCCAACTCACCATAGGTAGAGAGCTGTCCCATTGGAATCTTGAGCAGGCTTTGCCACACTTTAAGCTGAAATTCAGTGCCTTTTAAATGCAGTTTAATCTCTGCCAGTTGAGGTTGATCCTTTTGAAACAAGGCCAAGGCACTTTGCTGAAATGCATCGACCTGTTCAATAAATTCAGCTTGAGGAAATTGCGCTTTTAACTGCATCAGCGCATCAGCCTGATTGTCCACAAAACTCAGCGCACAAATGCCTTTATGTGTGGATGCAATCAGTACTTCACCAAACAAGGTCTCTGCAAATTGATAATGAATCGTCAGGCTCTGTCCACCATGTTTATATTCGGCCGGGGTCATACCTTCAATCTGAATAAATAGATCGTGCAATCGACTGGTACTGGACAGTCCTGTGGCAAAGGTTGCATCAAAAATACTGCCCTGCTCTTGTTTTAAAATTTTCTTGGCATGTTCAACACTAATATATTGCAAAAACTTTTTCGGACTGGTACCGACCCACTCAGTAAATAAGCGCTGAAAATGTGCTGGACTTAAATGAATATGTGCAGCGACCTCATCCAATTGTGGCTGTTGCTGAAAGTTCTGTTGAATATACTGAATCGCTTGAGCAATACGCTCATAATTACGTTGTTGTGAGGACATATCATCACCTCTCATCATTCATGTTTTCACTGTAGCAACTTTGCCATTCCATGAAAATCTGAATCATGCTCAGTCTCAGCTTTGTCTTTCTAGCGTCTCAAATCCCGATGAAAAAAGCCGTACTTCTTGGAAGTACGGCTCTATCATGTTATCACCTATCACTTATATATTAGTGGGTGTAATACTTATGCCCTTGGTCACGTAACTCGGCAATCTTTTTGCCTTGCTTTTTGGCATCATCTAGCTTGCCCGCTTGAACCAGCAATTTGGCTTTATCAATTTCTACAATAATTTGGTCAAATAAAGCGGTAGAGGCTGGCACTTTTTCAGTGGTATTCGGCGCCAATTTATACTGTTTTGAATGGGTCGCAGCAGCACGCATATTATCCAAAGCTGCTGTAGCGGCCTGTGGCGTTGCAGCTTGGTTAAACGCTTTATAATTCTTGCCCAGCGTTTTCATGTCATCTTCTAAACCCGCAGCCATTGCCGTATGGCTAAATGCAAACGCGGATAACATCACAACGGTGGCTAAAGTTTTTTTAATCATTAGGATATCCTATCAAAAACTGTGGCTATGCTTAATTTCTTGACGCAAAACATCGTGCTTTAACTTTAGAGCATCAATGGCAATTGCTGATTTAGCATACATAAAAAATGCAACGGAATCGTTGCATTTTGATAAAAAAGATCGAGTTCAGGCTTTATAGGCGACGGCGTAAAGCATCGGCAATCGACTCAACCAACTGCTGCGAAATCTCTTGTTTTGATGCCTTTTCCAACTCACGTTTTTTCATGTGATAAGACTGGGCAAAAAACACGATCATGGCATTTTCATCTGAGGCAAAACCGATATCTGGACGTGACACATCATTACAGGCAATCATGTCCAGTTTTTTCGCCACCAGTTTACCCGCAGCGTATTCTTCGACATTTTGCGTTTCAGCAGCAAAGCCAACCATGAATGGACGTTGTTCCTGCTGTGCAATGGTCGCTACGATATCTGGATTTTTGACCAAAGCCACCGCGAGCTCATCACCTGCTTTTTTAATCTTATGCTCAGCCACTTGTGCCACACGATAATCCGCCACAGCTGCTGTTGCGATAAAGATGTCACAGCCCTCTTTAAGCTGATTCATACTGACATCAAGCATCTGCATTGCAGAACTGACATTCATACGTTGCACACCATTCGGCGTATCCAAACTGACAGGACCAGCCACCAAGGTGACTTTTGCCCCTGCTGCATAACACGCCGCTGCCAGAGCAAAGCCCATTTTGCCAGTGCTGTGGTTAGAAATATAACGTACAGGGTCAATCGCTTCACGCGTTGGCCCAGCGGTAATGGTGACGCGCTTTCCAGCTAACAAACCGAATTTTTCAGCCAAGGCACGTTGTGCTTTATGGAAATAGGCTGCAACTTGACGAGCCAAATCTTCGGGCTCAGGCATACGGCCTAAACCCACATCACCACAGGCTTGCTCGCCTGCATCTGGCATGATCACATGGACACCGTCTTCGACCAAGGTTTGCAGATTGCGCTGTGTGGCTTTTGCTGCCCACATTTGCTGATTCATGGCCGGTGCAACCCATACAGGTGCTTTGGTTGCCAAATATAAAGTGCTGAGCAGATCATCCGCCAAGCCATTGGCAAATTTTGCAATGCTGTCACAGCTGGCAGGTGCCACCAGAACCAAATCAGCCCAACGTGCCAATTCGATATGTCCCATGCCTGCTTCGGCTTCAGGATCAAGCAATTCGGTATGCACAGGATTGCCTGAAAGTGCTTGAAAAGTAAGCGGGGTAATAAATGCTTGTGCGCCATGGGTCATGACCACACGGACATCAAAACCGAAATCTTTTAAACGGCGGACCAAGATGGCACTTTTATAGGCAGCAATACCACCTGTAACCGCTAATATAATGTTTTTATGGGGAATAACACTTAGATCGAAGCTCACAAACAGGATACCTTACTGTTGCAGTGGCGCTCACAATAGCATTAAATAAGTGGATACCCAAGTAGCACCCTCAACATTTCAGCACTGACGATGATCGAAAATCGTGTTGACATGACGCAATATAAAAGGAAAAGACGCGCAATTATTTTTGCCCGTTAAAAAAATAATCACAATAAAATCAAAAGGAAATTAACGATTGAATCAATCTATTAAAACTTGGCCTGAGCAAGAGCGCCCAAGAGAACGACTTTTGTCCCAAGGGCCGCAAAGCTTATCCGATGCGGAACTGTTGGCGATTTTTCTGCGTTCAGGCTCAAAACAGCACTCTGCAGTGGAATTGGCGCGTATTTTGATTCAACATTTTGGCGGACTTAACTTGATATTTGATGCCAATTTTGAAGATTTATCACAATTTAATGGGATAGCCTCCACCAAATATGCGCAGCTGATGGCAGTAAAGGAACTTGGACGACGTTATCTGAATAATCATTTCCAGCAACAACGGCTTTGTCTGGATACGTCAACCCTAGTGCTCGACTATTTACGTTATGAACTGCAAGGTGAAAAACAGGAAGTTTTTGCGGTACTGTGTTTGGATGCCGAACTCAGAAAATTGCATTTTAAAAAGCTGTTCTTTGGCTCCCATCATTCCTGCGCTGTTTCACTAAATCAAACGCTACGCTATGCCCTGCAACAACAGGCCTGTCAAATCGTAGTAGCGCACAACCATCCCTATGGCACTGCCCAACCATCGACCGAAGATATTTATCTGACCCAACAACTCAAACAAGCCTGCAAACTGCTGGAAATTCACCTAATCGATCATTTTATTATTTCGCCAGAAGGCTATTTTTCATTTTCTGAACAACAACTACTCAACCCTATTAAAACCAAGCAATCTCGCCTTGACAAAGCTTAAATCAAACAGGAATATCAAGACATAAAATTAATGATTCAAATAACATGATTGTCCGTGACCAGCCGAGTATTTTTAAAGTTTTATTCTCATGGCGAGGGACAATTTTACCCAAAATTTTGCCCTCTCTCGGTTTCGTGATGCTGATCTCTGCCATCATTGGTGGGGTCGAGTATGTCAATCTATATCGTTTCCCGGAAATTCCATTAGTCGGCTTCACGTTGATTGGTGTGGTGCTGTCCATTTTCTTGGGATTTAAGAATACCGCTTGTTATGACCGCTGGTGGGAAGCACGTAAACTCTGGGGTGTGTTGATTGCCACGGCACGCCATTTTGACCGCGATTGCCGCGTGCTGACTCAGGCACGTCGTGAACGTATCATTCAAAATGTGATTGTGTTTGCCAATGTGCTGCGTGATCGTCTGCGTCATCAAACCGCCAATCCAACCGAGCTGACTGAAACCAGTGGTCTGAGCCAACAAGCCTTGACCCAACTCTATCAGCAGCATAATGCGCCGCAGTACACCTTGAGTCTGATTCAATGGGAACTGTTACAAGCCATGAAAGAAGGCGAAATCTCGGATATTATTTATACCCAGATGAACCGCCATGTGGCCGCGTTAAGTGAAATGCAAACAGGTTGTGACCGGATCGCGAATACTCCAATTCCATTTGCCTATTCTGTTTTGCTGAATCGTACCGTGTATTTCTTCTGCTTTATGTTGCCATTCAGTCTTGGCTCTTTATTGGGCTTGGTGACACCACTATTGGTCGGTATTTTGGCCTATACCTTTTTAGGTCTGGATGCTTTAAGCACTGAAATAGAAGAGCCTTTCGGCACACAAAGCAACGACTTACCGCTGGATGCGATGGTCCGTTCAATTGAAATTGAATTACTTGGAACTTTAGGTCGACCAACCCCACCGCCAATTCAGGCGCATGACCATAACCTGCTCTAATTTCAATGCCCTCCAATGAGGGCATTTTTTGACTTAACATCCGTTAAATAAATTGTGACAGGACGATGGACTTAAAGCGTTCGGTAAACTGTCCATTCCAATAGGGATAGTAAGGATAAGGCGGATAGACCGCACTGACCTGATTTAAACGTTCGATCTGTTCAATCGACAACTGAATATCTTTGGCAACAAGGTTATCTTGCAGCTGAGTTTGATTACGCGCCCCAATCAACACACTGGATACCGTTGGGCGCTGTAATAACCAATTTAAGGCAATTTGCGGAATCGTATAGCCAGTTTCTGCTGCAATCTGTTTTAGCACATCAATCACATTATAGAGATGTGCTTCATTCACTGGCGGCGCAAATTGCGCGGTATCATGTAAGCGGCTTTGTGCTGGAATCGGATTCTCCCGATCAAATTTACCCGTCAATCTGCCCCAACCTAGAGGGCTCCATACCACCGCACCAATCTGCTGGTCATCATTTAAGGGCATCAGCTCCCATTCATAATCACGACCGATCAATGAGTAATAGACCTGATTCACAACAAACTTTTCATAGCCATATTGCTCAGCAATCGCCTGCGCTTTCATCAGTTGCCAGCCTGCAAAATTTGAAGCGCCGATATAACGAACCTTGCCACTACGGACCAGTTCATCAAGTGTTTTCATTAACTGAGGCAATGCAGTAAAACTATCAAACTGATGCAGCTGTAATACATCAATATAATCCGTTCCCAAGCGAGTTAAGGACTGTTCAACTGCGGACAATAAATAATGCCGACTAAATCCTGCATCATTTAGATGCTCTGAACTACGAATACCGATTTTGGTCGAAATAATAGTATGCTGCCGTTCTGATGCAAGTGCCTTACCCAGCATTCGTTCAGACTCTCCATCTGAATACACATCTGCTGTATCAAAGTAATTAATACCCGCATCTAAACCAGCGCGAATCATCTGATTGGCTTCAGTCTGACTGGCTTGTCCCCAAGCAGAGAAGATTTGCCCCTGCCCACCTAGAGTGCCTGCACCAAATCCCAACTCTGACACTTTTAAACCTGAGTTCCCTAAAAAATGATATTTCATGATCTGTCTCTTAAACATATGATGGCTTAGATACAAAAATACCCCTAGGGATTTGTTGGAAAAACCACGATAATCAAGAAATACTTTTCTGATTTTATTGATAATGAATACAGAAGATTTTCAATTTTTTATTCGAGTGGCAGACTTAGGTTCAATCAGTAAAGCCGCTCAGGATACAAATATCTCAGTTTCCGTTGCCAGTCAGAAATTGCAGCGCTTAGAACAAAACCTACAATTGCGCTTGTTTCATCGCACCACGCGGAAACTGACCTTAACCGATGAGGGTCGTGTTTTACTTGAACATGGTCGACATTGGATTGCTGATTTTATTCACTTGCAAGAATCATTAAAGCTTAAAGATCGGCCGCTCACAGGTACACTTCGGATTACCACCTCCGCAACCTTTGGCACAAAAGTTTTGATGCCTGTTATTGCCGAGTTTGCGCTATTGCACCCTGAACTGAAAATTCATTTAGATCTGAATGACCAAAACATCGATCTGATTCAGCAAGGTATGGACTTGGCCATTCGCATTGGTCAGTTAAACAGTTCCAGCTTGGTTGCCAAACGCTTGAGTACCAATCAACGCTTACTCTGTGCCTCGCCCAGCTATCTGGAAAAATATGGTCAGCCCCATAGCTTGGAAGAACTCAAATTACATCGTTGTATCTTGCAACAGCATGGTCAGGGTCTGACCAATCACTGGCACTTGATCAATACAGAAGGTCAGGTTGAACAGGTTTATGTCGAGGGGTATTTTGCGACCAACTCCGGTGAAGGTGTTCGGCAAGCGGCCTTAGCTGGTCTTGGTATTTCCAATCATTCAATCTGGCATGTGGCTGAGGATCTTGCTTCTGGAAGATTAGTACCTGTCCTACCCGACTATCCTGTAGAAACAACGGCAATTTATGCCGTATTTCCGCATCGAGAGCTGATCGCGCCCAAAGTGCAGCATTTTTTAGATTATTTAATCGATTACTTTCAGCAGCGTGAATAATAAAACTTTAGTCCTTCAGACCAATCCACCTTGCAATATTGATTATGACATTCCTGCAAAACCATGAAACATCCATTGCGCACCCCATGCAAGCAGCATGAAAAAAACAAGGATAAGGCAAAGTTCTAATTTTTTCATATCACCGGTAATTTAAAGCGTTCCCAAATCCCTTTCTGTCCCTCTTTAAGACGTGGTGTCTGTCCTAATTTAATCCACGGCATATTCTCGCCATGAAAATCACTGCCAATCGAAACAGCTAAATCAAACTGTTGAATCATACGATCTACCATTTGACGTGTCGAAGCAGGTTCAATACTTGGTGGTAGTTCCACAGCATCGCCACCTGACTCGGCAAATAATTCAATCAAATAACGGATATTGGTGGCAGACAAGTCATATCGTGTCGGGTGTGCAAGCACGGCGAATCCCTGACTGGCATGAATCACATCAATGGTTTCTTTTAAACCCATCCCCTCAAATTTCACAAAGGCTTTTTTGCCTTCTTTCAGAAAACGGTCAAAGGCCTGCTGTGGGCGACTGACAATATTCTTTTCGACTAGGGCTTTAGCAATATGGGTTCGAGTGACACGATCTGCTTCCCCATCCACTTGGGCAATCACATCAGGATAGATATCAAAATCGATACATTTTTTTAAGAGCTGACAAATCACTTTTGCCCGTTCGGCACGGACTTTTTTCTGTTGTTCCAGCATCGCCTTAATCGGTGCTTCATCTTGCATATTCAGGGCAACGATATGTACGCCATAATTCTTCTTGGTATTTGGTCGAGACCATTGACTGGAAACTTCCACACCAGAAATGATTTCAATATCATATGGTTGAGCATAGTTCTGGGCACGACTCAAACCATCCATAGTGTCATGGTCTGTCACGGCAAGGGTGTGGATTTTTAAATCAACAGCAGCCTGTACCAGTTGCTCAGGAGAGAAGGTACCATCGGAAATGAGTGTATGTGTGTGTAAATCGACACCGAACATGGTTTGTATTATGCTATCTGACCTATTTCATCATCGTACTGTAACATGAAAGCGTTGCTCGACTATCTTCCAATTATTATCTTCTTTTATTTCTATAAAACTACTGATCCTAAAGATAGTCATCATCCTTTGCTACAGTTGGTGGGCAGCTCTGGAAATCTCGATCAAAATCATATCCTTGTTGCAACATGTGCGCTACTCATTTCAACCTTAGTGGTTTATGGCTGCTTGTTCTTTTTCCAAAAATTCAAATTGGAAAAAATGCAGTGGTTTATTGTCGTCATGTCGGTGGTTTTTGGTGGAATCACACTGATTTTCAGCGATGTGACCTATATTAAAATGAAGGCGATCATCATCAATATCGGTATCGGATTAGGCTTTCTGGTTACGCCACTATTCAATAAAGAACGTATGCCAATTATCCAAAAACTTTTAGGCTCGTTGTTAGAACTTAGCCCTAAAGGTTGGTTAAAGTTGAACTGGGCGTGGTGTGGTCAATTCTTTTTACTTGCGGCTTTGCATTTCTTCTTTGGTTTTGTCTACATGCAAGGAAAATATTGGGGCGAATTCACTGCTTTTGGCGATATTATCGTTTCTATCAGTTACCTAGCTGCTATACTGTTTTTCTTAAGAAAGCATTTTAAAACCACTGAATAGATTTTAAATCATCGAGCTACTGCCATGCCATATTTTGTGCTGACTTGTACTGATCGCGAAGGTACTTTGGAAAAACGTTTAGCCACCCGCCCACAACACATTGAACGTCTACAAAAGTTAGATGATGAAGGACGTTTAATTGCAGCAGGTGCACATCCGAAAGATCCAAATGATCCACAAGCTGGTTTTTTTGGCAGTACCATCATTGTCGAGTTTGATAGTCGTGAATCCTTAGATGCTTGGATTCAGGAAGAGCCATTTTTAAAAGAAGGGATTTACTCAAATATTGAGGTAAAACCTTTCAACAAAGCTTTTCCAAAAGGGTAAATCATGCAAGTTGTCTTAAAAAGCGTATTGGCTTTATGTTTATTTAGTTCTCCTGCATGGGCAGTTGAGCCAGCAACACCTGCGGCTCCAGCAGCCAACACAACCCCAGTGCAACCCAATGCCACAACTGCTGCGCCAACCAATGCAACCACAGCAGTAGCCAAACCTTTGACCGCTGAACAAATTGCCAAAGCCAAACAGCAGCAAGATGCAAAAGTCAAAGCCATGATTCAAGATCAAGCCAGCCGCTTGAAACAACTGGAACATGCCAATTTAGAAGCACTTTCGCAGAACCAAGAATTACAGTTAAAAAATGACAACCTGACCGTACAAGTTCAAGTATTACAAAGTGAACGCAGTGCGCAAATGTTTTTATATGGCGCAATGACCATTGCTGTGGGTGTCATTCTCGGCTTCTTAATTGCCAGTTATGTTCACACTAAACGTCGTCGTCAGTGGTAAATCCCAACATTTTATTTATGTCTCAATCTGCAAAATTACAAACAGCCGAATTAGACTGGGAACTGGTCGATGGTATCGAAGTTCCCATTTCTAAACAGTTTGGCGATGTCTACTTTTCCAAAGATAACGGTTTACTTGAAACACGCCATGTGTTTTTAAATGGTAATGACCTAACTGAACGACTAGCAGAACTAAAAGATTTTCAATACTTTTGTGTCGGTGAAACAGGTTTTGGTACGGGCTTAAATATCCTGACCCTGTGGCAACTGTGGCAACAGATTCGCCCTGATAATCACAGCCATTTGCATGCCATCAGCGTCGAAAAATTTCCGCTGAGCAAAGCCGATCTGATCCGCGCACTGAATGTCTGGCCTGAACTTAAGCCACTTGCAGAACAGCTGATTCAGCAGTATCCCCTGCCTATTGCAGGCTGCCATCGCTTAAGTTTTCCAGAAGAACGCTTTATTATTGATTTATGGTTGGGTGATGCACAGGATATTTTTCCAAGTATCCCGAAAACCCAAGCCGTAAATGCATGGTTTCTTGATGGTTTTGCGCCTTCATGTAACCCTGACATGTGGCAGGAAAATGTACTCAATCACATCGTGCGTTTATCAGACTATGGGACGACCTTTGCGTCCTTTAGTGTCGCTGGGGTACTGAAACGTGGACTGAAGCAACATGGTGTGCACATTAGCCGCCCACGTGGTTTTGGCCATAAACGTGAAATGCTAAAAGCCATTTGGCTTGATGGTATAACAGCGGAATCAGATTCAGTAGAACAAGGTGCCACGCAATCTAAATCTAAGACCAATACATCACAAGAGACACAACGCCAGATCGCGATTATTGGCGCTGGAATCGCAGGTTTAAGCTGTGCATGGGCCTTTGCTCAACGTGGCCATCAAGTCACGATCTACGAGCAAAATGAGCCACTCTCAGGTGCATCAGGCAATCCCCTTGCTCTGCTCAATCCAAAGTTATGTCCAATTGAACAAGCCCATGAACATCTGATGACCTTGAGCTGGCAACATGCCTTGAATTTTTATCCTAAATTCAAAGCATTTAGACCGATTCAAGTCCAGCAAATCGCTTTAAAAAATACGGATGAATTGCTTGGTTTAGCGAAACAATATCCTGAAGCTGTGCTCTCTGTACACGATCAGCAAAATGCTACCCCTGAAACAGCTTATCCAAGCTTGGCCCTGCATCAAGCAGGTGCCGTTTCTCCACAGCAACTGCGTGATGAAATGTTACAGCATCCGAATATCCAATGCATAAAAGCAAAAATTTCTCGCTTAAATAGCGCAGATAAGCAAACTGAGCTTTGGCAAGAACAACAGCTCATCGCAACAGCCGATGATGTGATTGTGTGTTGTGCCAAGCAAAGTGCTGAGCTGTTTGAAAACTACCCCGTGTTAAAACCAATTCGTGGACAAGTCAGCTGGGTTGAGAATCACGAACAAGCTTTAGCTCTAGATCAAGCCTATAGTTATGGCGGTTATTGTATGCAATTGGATGCCGCTCAATTGATTCTAGGCGCATCTTTTTATCCCAATCGAGACGATGTTGAAGTTCTAGCAGAAGACCATGTGCATAACTATGAACTTATCCACAGTGTCTTCCCTGAATATGCGCAACAGCTTCCATCCACCGAAACATGGCAAGGTCGTGCGTCTGTGCGTGCACAAAGTTTGGATTATTTCCCTCTGGTCGGGAAAATGAAAAATGATGAACAGATATTTACCTTTGCAGGCCTAGGTTCTAAGGGATTCTTGTTTGCACCCTTGTGTAGCGAAGTATTGGCAGCCCTTGTCTTGGGTGAGCTTTGTCCAGTGCCTCAAAACCTGTTGGATAAGTTGAATCCTCAACGCTTTCAGAAGAAAGTAAAAGCCAAGAAGCCTTATTATTCTGGTTAAATATTTTTAATTTTAAAATGACTGAAATCTAGAATTTTGAATTGGCCAAAATACAGCGGTATTTTGGCCAATCGTTTGAGTGCTTTAAGCGCCTTGTTCTAAAGGCAAGCCCGCATCACGCGCTGCGCGTGTGCCACCCATCAATACAACATATTCACGAGAACCATCGATACCGTCTAAAAGCTCTGCTGCACGCGGTGCTTTGCTGCCGCCACCACATAGAATATAAATCGGTTGATCCGCTGTAACTTGAGTCAGACTGTCCGCAGTGATCTCAGCAATTGGACGATTCACCGCCCCCTTAACATGAGCCTCTGCATACGCTTTGGTATCACGGACATCCCAGATGACTGCGCCTTCTGGGAACTCAAATGTTGTAATTTCTTGTTTACGGATCATTGTGCACTCCTTTGATGTAAACAACACTTGGCAAATGAAGAAAACCCCCTTAGCATCTCAAATATTCTTTCCCTTTGTAAAGGTCTAACCATGCCTTCTTTTGATATTGTTTCTGAATTAGAGTTATTTGAAGTCAATCATGCTGTGCAAAACACAGAAAAAGAGATTGCGACTCGTTTTGACTTCCGTGGACAAGACGTTTCAATTGAGTTAAATGAGAAAAATAAAGAAATCAAAATCTCAACTGAAAGCGATTTCCAATGTGAACAAGTCTATACCATGCTCGAAAATCACTTCTATAAACGTAAAATTGATGTACAAGCTTTAGATCCACAAAAAGCCACAGCTTCAGGTAAAAATGTGGTGCAAGTGATCAAACTCAAAGATGGACTTGACTCAGATACCGCAAAAAAAATTAATAAAGCCATTAAAGAAAGTGGCATCAAAGCGCAATCTTCTATCCAAGGAGACAAAATCCGTGTCACCGATAAAAAGCGCGATACTTTGCAACAAGTGATGAACTTTTTACGTGAACAACAATTTGGTCTGCCACTGCAATTTAATAATTTCAAAGATTAAGCAATAGGTTCACTATGGCAAAAGATAACCGTCTTTATACGCTGGTTAAAACCACATCTAAATTTCCCAAAGGCATCCGTAGCACGCTCTGGAGTAAGGCTTTTGGTCGTGTGGTTCCGATGGTCGGAACAGCGAATATTCGTTATTTAGAAGTCGATAAAGACCACGTAACTGTTCGTATTGAAAACCAGCGTAATATGCAAAATCATATTAAAGGTGTCCATGCAGCAGCCATGGCACTACTGGGTGAAACTGCGACTGGATTTTTAACGGGTTTACATGTCCCTGATGATCGGATTTTGTTGATCAAATCATTGCATGTCGATTACTTAAAAGTTGCGCAAGGTGGTTTAACGGCAACAGCAACATTATCAGCTGATCAACAAAAGTTTATCGCAGAGAATGAAAAAGGCGAGTTATTGGTCCCTATTACCGTGATTGATGATGCAGGCAATCAACCGATCCAATGCCAAATGCTTTGGGCTTGGTTACCAAAACGTAAAAAATAATAACTGACCTAGACTATTCTAGTGGCAGTATTAGCATCAGGATGCAATGATCACTCTTTGTGTTCTGATGCTAAAAATGAAAAAAATACTTCTGCTTTCTCATTTTTTTATTGCGCTCAACCTCGCGACTTATTCTGCTCAAGTGCTCGCCGCTGATGCTTCGGCTTCAATTCCTTCAAAACAGCTCCATTCTTTAGCTGAACAAAACAAGAAAATCGTGGTCGATTTTTATGAAGGTGTTTTCTTAAAACACCAAGTTAAACAATATGCCGATCGTTATATTGGCAATCAATATATTCAACATAATCCGAATGTGCCTGACGGTAAGGCACCATTTGTAAACTTCTTTAGTCAAAAATTTAGCAATAACCCTCAGGCAAAAAATGTCATCAAGAAAGCAATTGCGGAAGGAGATTTAGTCGTTCTGCATGTGCATTCTACAGAGAATGACAGCGACCGAGGTCGAGCGATTATTGATATATTCCGTGTAGAAAATGGAAAAATTGTAGAGCATTGGGATGTGATACAAAATATTCCTGAAAAAAGTCAGAACGCCAACAGCATGTTCTAAGCAGCACAAAAAATAAAGCCCAAACGAATTTGGGCTTTATTTTCTAAAGACTTAAATAAATTTTTCAATCATAGTCATCAACTGCTGCAAATATGCTGCATCGACCTCATCAAATTGATTCAGTTCATCACTATCGACATCCAACACGCCAACACACTGACCATTTTTCATCATGGGCAAGACGATCTCAGAGCGAGAGGCAGAACTACAGGCAATATGCCCTGGGAACTGATCTACATCTGGCACCACAATCACTTGCTGCTGTTGCCATGCCGCGCCACATACGCCGCGACCTTTGGCAATACGGGTACAGGCGATTGGGCCTTGAAATGGGCCTAACACCAACTCATTCTCTTTGACCAAATAAAAGCCAATCCAAAACCAGCCAAATTGCTGTTTTAACGCCGCGCAGATATTGGCGAGATTGGCAATCACATCACTTTCATCTTCAACAATTGCCTGAATCTGAGGAAGGATACTTTGATATTGCTCGGCCTTATGGCCATGTTGCAAAACTAATTCTTCTGCCATGCTTATATTCCAATGAAAAGTATTGCCAAACTACTCACTTATTGAAGCTTATAGTGTTGCTGCAAATGCCTGTTTAATCTCTTCTGAGATCAAACGTTTCTTGCCATTTACATCCACCGCAACAAAGGTAAATACGCCTTCGGTAATGCGCACTGGCTCACGAGAATCATCATGACTGTTCCATACCTCAATTTGAACTTGTACTGAACTACTGCCAACTTTCAAAATTTTGGTATAACAGCTAATCACATTCCCGACCTTAACCGGTACCAGAAAAGTCATCTGATTGATCGCAATCGTTGCACAACGACCTTTACTAAAACGTTCAACATGAATCGCTCCTGCGAGATCCATCTGAGAGACAATCCAGCCGCCAAAAACATCACCACTCCAATTGGTATCTGCTGGCATGGCAATGTTTTGTAGTGATAAAGTCCCTTCTGGATGAGTTGGGCGTTCGCTCATGTTAATGTCCTTGGTGTTGCTGTAATTGCTGGTCTAGCCATTGTTGTAACTCGGGTGCGCGTAAGGCTCCGCTGATTCTCGCCAATTCCGTGGTCTTATTCATCAAGACCAAAGTCGGAATACTACGCACATTAAATGCAGCACTTAAACGTGGATTAGCTTCAGTATCAATTTTGGCAAAAACCACATATGGATTTTGCTTTGCCACTTGAGCAAAATGTGGTGCCATCATCTTGCAAGGACCACACCATTCAGCCCACAAGTCAATCAATACAGGCAGATCTGAATTGCTGATGAAGTTACTGAAATTTTGTTCATTCAGTTCAATCGGCTCTAAAGGCAATAACGCTTTATGGCATTGTCCACAGTTAGGATGAACTGCTAATTTTTCTTCGGGTACACGATTTTTTGCACCACATGATGCACAGACAATAATCATCTACATCACTCCAATATGTTGATGTAAAAATTCTAATTGGGTTGTGACTGCTTTTTCAAACCAAGAACCATGATAAACATCAAAATGTTTCATTTCCCACTCATGATAGCTCACAAATGGCGCAATATTGGTCGCGGCTTCCCGACTCGATTCGATTGGAATCAAAGTGTCATGCTTTGCTGCAATAAATAAAACAGGAATATTAATTTTACGAACAAACTGGATCGGTCGATAACGCATTAAATTAAAGAAGACCCGTGCAGGAACTTCCCCACTCCAGTAATAATCTGGATTTACAATCGAGTGATATCCGTAGTAACTATCTGAGGTTGGTAGGAAACACAGACGATATTGATCGACGACAGGTAAGGTTTTAGGTACCAAGCCCATCTTAGAGCCCATATAATCCTGACTGGAGCGCTTTAATGCTTCGGGATAACGTTGCAAAGGGTAAAGCTTGGCCGTCTCAGCCCCATCAACATAGGGGACTTGTACCATGACCGCCTGAATGTTTTTCAGGTCTGTTGCCAGACTTAAGGCATATCCACCACTAAGCGAGGTTCCCCATAAAATAATCCGTCGACTATCGATCAACTTGCAATTCGAAGCATATTGAACAATGGTTTTCCAGTCATCAAGCTGGGCACTGAGTGAAACCAATTCCCGTGGTTTCCCTGTACTGCCGCCCCAATAGCGATAATCAAATAAAATGACTGCATAGCCTGCTTGGGCAAAACGCTGTGCATATTGAACCAGTTTAAATTGACGCAAACCCGCAAAGCCATGCGCCATGATAATCACGGCAGCTTTGGTATTGGCTTTAGGTAAATAGAAATCCGCAGCGATGGTTTCATCACCACTTGCAACATACAACGGCTCAACGGTATAGGTATGCATGCGCGCTCCATTGCCTTATCTTTTAATTATCATCACTTATTTACTATAGACATTTAAACTCAAGATCGAGCTTAATGCTATGATAGAGCATAAAATGTTTTGTTTGTTTTTGGAGTGACAAGATGACAGAGAATGTTGGTTTTGCAGGTCAAATCGGCCCTGAGCATGTTGAGCAAGTGGTTGAAAAAGGATTTAAATCGATTATTAATAACCGTCCAGATCTGGAAGGTGGTCCTGAACAACCTACAAGTGCCCAAATCGAAGAATCTGCGCGCAGTGCAGGCCTAGACTATGTCTATCAACCGGTTGTTGCTGGGCAAATCACTGAACTTGATGTCCGTACATTCGCCAATCATTATAATGAACTGCCAAAACCAATTTTAATGTTCTGTCGTACGGGTAACCGTTCAAATAATTTATATCAGATTGCTAAACAAATGGATTTACTGGACGATTAAATTCATTACATTTTATTACCTGATCCAAATAGTTAAACCTTTGTTTTTATAAGATGATGGTTCTTTTTCAATAGATCAAGAACCATGTCAAAACTCGCCATTGTCCTGTTATGTATTCTCTCTATCTCAGCTTGTAGTTCTTTCCAAGTTCGTCCAACAGCAACGGTGAGTGTGGGTACAGGGTTGTAAAACCATTAAAAATATCTATCTAGCTCCAGCAAAATTCTTTGATAAAATTAAAATATTTACAACTTTATAAGGTTCAACGAAGATTACCTAATATTAACCACTTTAAATAAAAAGGAAGCTTTTAGCTTCCTTTTTATTTAACTAGTAAATTAATTTATATCTAATGGCAAAGTCGTGGTTTTATTCGGAGCACCAACTATAATTTTCACATCATCACCAGCCGTACATTTTCTTAATCGAACTGTATATTTGACAATATCATTATTAGGACTACCAAATGTAGATGGGGTCAATAACTCCATGAGAGCTGGCACAGGAAGATTTCCACTTCTAATTTCTGCTTCACAAGTTTGATTCTCATATACAACTTCAGGTGTACCACTAATACTAGAATCTAATTCTTTCGTCCCAGTACCATTTACACCAACATCCA
This sequence comes from Acinetobacter sp. Ac_3412, assembly GCF_013072675.1. Classification (NCBI taxonomy): domain Bacteria; kingdom Pseudomonadati; phylum Pseudomonadota; class Gammaproteobacteria; order Moraxellales; family Moraxellaceae; genus Acinetobacter; species Acinetobacter sp. Ac_3412. The sequence goes on from NZ_LXUJ01000003.1 coordinate 144,725, forward strand.
CCAAATATTCTGTCCCATTAATTTTTACAGTCACAGCTTTATTAGGCTCTGAATTAGAAACGGTAAGAATCTTTTTGGTTGTATCCCCTACTTTTTCTTTCAAAGTAGCAGAAGGTTTAAAATCAGTATTGTCTTTCACTGTTACGGCAACGGTCGTACCAGAAGGCATAGGGACTTTCTTTTCACTATTACCAAAGATTTGGAAACTGAAATCCCCATTTCCACTTAAAATTCTTCCTGTTCTTGTGTCAAATCCGCTATTCCAAACAAACGTTGGAGTATCATGCGCAAAAGCAAACAATAATTGCTGACGAACAATACCACCTAGATTGTTATCACAGGTTTTAGGAATATTCGGTTGCTCAATATAAGATGCTGCACAATCTAGAATACCTGCACTACGCTTGTAGATAAACTCACCAAAATTGGCATTGTATGCATTATCTTCATTGTCATCACGGAAAAAATCACCAATATTACTGACCAATGTATCAACACCAGCAGTATAAATATTGTCACCATTCACATCCGTAAATGCTTTGTCACCTTCCACATATGCTAATACAGTAACACGATTATCAAGCGGACGAGGATTCTGAGTAGATAAGGTCACCGAGCATGAACCATTCACAGATGCACAATTTGGAGTAATACTGCCACCTTCTGACACGAAACTAATCACTGTACCATTTGGTACAGGATTTCCAGTACGATCAACCATTCTTGCAACAATTGTCGCAGTATCCCCATCTTTATCATTCTGTAAAGAATTTTTAGACATTGACAGGCTTAAACCTGACTGTGTCACTCGACCTGTTGAAACCGAAACATTTTTAGATAAAGCAGAGACTGTCGGATTTGAAACCAGAGTAGCTTTTATTTCTACTGGACCAGGTATATTTCCTGGATATAAAGTAACAACGACTTTACCACTAGGATCACTTTTCACGGTCTTAACTGCGCGATTACCTAAGGAAATAAAGCTTAGATCTTCAGGAGCTCCACGTACAAGTTCAATATTCACATCTTTATTTGCTGCAGGTGTTCCATTTGCATAAAGTGTAAACTCTATTTGGCCTGATGCAGCCGTTCCACTACTTTTAATCCCTAAATTCACTGAACTTGATGTTGTATAAACTAAAGAGTTTGCTTCAATTGCAGCAATATTTACATCAACTTTTGATTCTGGAATATTTGAACCTGATGCTCGAATCGTTTGTTGACCTTCACATAACTTCCCATCGCTACCAATCGACTTGTATGACGTCGTTACGTCACCCTGATTTGATGAAACAACATTGGCTGGCTCAAAGGTTCCACATGTTGCACTAAAGCTTACAGTAACATTATTTTGATTAACCTTCGTACTCGCGTCTTGTGTTTTCAAAGTAATATTTGTGGATGCGCCTGATTCTAACTGTGTTGCAGCAGCAGCCATTCCAACTAAAACAATATTTGCAGCTTGTAATACAAAGCTATAAGGCTTCGTCGCAGCAGAAGTACCATTATAGTTTGTTGTCGCGGAAAGCTGATATGCACCTGTTGCATTTAAATCTTGCGGTTTTATCGAAATGCTTGCTTCCCCATCAGCATTCGTCAGTACTGCACCATTTGTTGTACCAAAAGAGACACCTTCACCAGTGAAAGTAACGATTGCTCCACTGATCCCCTTCCCTGATGCATCCGTCACTTTTACTTTAGCAGTTGCACCAGCCGCAGTAATCGAATTTGTTATGATGTTATTTGTATCATATAAAGTAATATTTGTAATATTTACTGCCGTTACAGGAGTCTGTCCATTGCCGCCAGAGGAACTATTATCATTTGAACCGTAATAGCCACCGCCTCCGCCACCACAACTAGCTAATAACACAGAGACAGCAATTGCAGACAACTTTAAAGTAAGTTGTTTTTTATTCATACTCATTCCTTTTAACCCCGATCAAATCCCCAAATGGAATTAGATTTTTCATTATAAAAATATGTCTAATGTAACCATAATATAGATTTTGTGTAAATAAAGTTTATCTTCAAGTAAAGGATATTAAAGTGAACTTAATCAAACTATTTTATTAAAGCGAGATATTTTCTATAACTTTTAACAAATAAATAATGAATGGAATAATTAGAGATTAAGTTAAATCAAACATGATTGAATATGGACTTAAGGCAATCCTAAAATAAGTTCTATTTCATCTAACTAAGTTAATTGTCGAAGTTATTTCCCCCG